>CANQQI010000091.1 GCA_947625945.1 uncultured Oscillospiraceae bacterium | reverse complement strand
TGTAGTATGCTCTAAACTACTTATGTCTTTTTCTTTCACGTGAAAGACCTCCTCATTATTGTAGTTGTGTGGTCGGCTAACCACTTCTACTATAATGGGGAGTTCTTTTCTTGTCTACTTTACTCCTCGCTATAAGCTATTTTTTTGCCCCCGGCATAGCCGGGGGTTGCCTTTGGTACAACCAACGCCAAACGCCCGGCCCCTGTTGGGGGCCGGGCGTAATCGCGTTTGCGCGGGAAAAGTCCCTCCGGCGGGGTCATCCTAAAGCGGCATCCGGCTTTTTGGGGCAGGCGGTCGGGTGAATGGGCCAGGGGTTGGTCTCAATGCCGCGCCGCTAAAGTTGCCGGAAAACAGCTTAAGAAAATTCGTGCCTTGTCACTTGCCAATAGCCGATTACGGAGCCCAGCAGCGCCACCATGCTCATCACGCTGAAAACCGCCCACCCGGGATTGAAATAGTCGGGGGACGCCTGAATGAGCAGGAGGGGCGAGAGCAGCGGAAGATACCCAAAATGCACCCGGAGCTGGGCGTAGAACATATTCCAGACATAGTAAAGTAGATAGGGAAACAGAATGACGAACACCTGAAGCCGGGGCAGCGTCCCCACCGCCAGGCACAGCGTCCCCGTCACCCCGCCCCACAGGAACGCCAAGCCGCAGAAGGCCAGGCAGAACAGCCAGGGAGCGTGGAAGTACAGCGCGGACAGGCAGCTTCCGTTGGATACCGGCGGCAAGTCCATAATGTTCGGCGTCTCCACCGGGCAGATCAGGGCGTTGACCAGCAGATCAAACAGCGCCGTCCCGCCTACCACGGCCCCACCGCTTAAGAATACGGCGACATATTTCGCCCGGAAATATGCCTTTTTTCCCATACGGGTCACAAGCTGGTCATAGACGCCGCTCCGCCGCTCCTTCAGGTAGGACCAGCCGTAGGGCAGGGCCGCCAGAATGGGCCAGTAAAAATCAAAGGCCAGCGCCCCCAAGCTGAAGTAAATCAGCAGCCAGAGCATAAACAGCGAAAAGCCTCCGTGCCCACCGGAGAACCGTTCTGGGTCTTCCTGTAAAAGCCGCAAAGTATTTTCGGTCAGCTCCGCCACCGTGGCGCTGTTTTGCAGGATGTTGGCGGCGGACATCAGCAGACCCACCGCCAGGGCCAGCGGGAACATTTTATTGTGGAACGCTTTCCACAGTTCGCTTTTTAGTGTACCGCTCATTTTTTCCTCCAATCCCATGACAGTGGGCCGCTTTTCCCTCCGGGCTGGGGCCGGACGCTGTGACCCTCTGCCGATCCGGGTATTTTACGTTTTTTGTTCACAAACCTACCCGTTCAAAACGACATCCAGCTCTTTGGGCCAGGCGGTCAGGTGGAGGACCCAGGGGTAGGTCTCAATATGCCGCCAGGTCCAGCCGCTGAAGTTGTCTGAAAAAAGCCCATAGGGCAGCACCAGATCATATTCCGTCCCTTTTGGGAGACAGATGCCGTAGGCCCCCTCCAGCACCGGGTTTAGCGCCGTGAGCAGATCCCAGTCCATCCCCGCGTAGGCGTCGTCCCCGTGAAGGCCCAGGCTCGTCAGCAGCACCCCTACTGCGTCGCTGTCTTCATTATACAGCGTGACCCGCACCAGGGCCAGCTTGTCTGGCCGAAACAGGGGTTCAAAATCCTCCGGCGGCGTCCAGTCCGCCAGAAAATCCCGGTAGTCCACGATTTCAAAGCTGTTCACCTTGATGAAGTAGCCGAGGGCGGTCTCCCCCGAACTCAATCGGTTTTCTCCAAATGCCAGCCGCTCCGCCATCTGGTGGTATTCCACCCCTTCAACCTGGGAAAAGCTGTCATACCAGGCGTTCATGGTCACATACCGCCAGGTCCAGAGCCCCGCCAGCACCGCCACCGCCAGGAGGATCAGTCCCCATTTAATGCCCCGCTTCATTTTGCCACCCGTCCTTCCGTCACGGTGTAGATTTCCTCCGCCAGCCGCTCCAGGAATGCCCCGTCGTGGCTGGCTACCACTACCAGCGCGCCCCGGTCCCGCTCCCGGCGGATCAAGTTCTCGATCAGGGCCGACCCCGCCGCGTCCAGGGCGTTGGTGGGCTCGTCCAGCAGGAGGATCTCCGGCTTTTCCAGAATCGCCGCCGCGATGCCCAGCCGCTGCTTCATGCCCAGGGAGTATTTTCGGTAGGTCCGCCGGTCATCCGGCTCCAGGCCCACATCCAGCAGGGCCTGCCGGGCCTCGGACGCGCCCACCCGGTTCTGGATCTGGGCCAGGAGGATCAGGTTCCGCAGCCCGGTGTACTCCGGCAGGAAGGCCGGGTTTTCCAGCAGCATCCCCAGGGAGGGGGGAAAGTCCAGCTCCTTCCCCAGCTCCTTGCCATCTAGCAGCACCCGGCCCCCGGTGGGCCGGATCAGCCCGACCATCAGCCGCAGGAGCATGGTCTTGCCGGAGCCGTTGGGGCCCCGGAGACCATAGATGGTCCCCCCGGTGAGCCGAAGATTTACATCCTTCAGGACCTCCGCGCCCCGGATGGTCTTGGAGGCGTTTTCGATTTGGATTTCCATTTTTATTCCTCCGCCGATAAAATATTTTGCTTCCGGAACCGGATCGTCCCGGCAATCGCGCTGCCCAGCAGCAGCGCCAGGTCCACAAGGATAGCCGTCCCCGGCTCCACGCTACCCCCAAAAAGGGATGTGCGGATCAAAATGGCCCCGCTGCCGGGAATCCACCCCGCGTCAAAGTACAGGGATACCAGCAGCGCCCCGGAGCAGCTGAGAAAGGCCAGTACCGGCTTGCAGAACAGGCACAATGTCATCTGCGCGGCGCAGAGGGCCGCCATAGTCAGATAGGGCAGCACGATGCCGATCAGCAGGCACTGCCCCGCCGACAGAGGCCGGATCTGGGTAAAGGGAAATTCCCAGTTCAGGGCCGCGGGGGTATTGGTCAGGGCCGCCTCTCCCCCGGTGGCCAGGCAGAACACCCCCGCCACCAGAAGCACCCCGGCGAAATACACCCCGCAGCTGACCAGATTCCAGAGGCATTTGGACAGGAACCATCCCCGCCGGGACCCGCAGCGGATCAGCACCTGCTGGCCCGAGGCGGTCAGGTCGTTAAGCAGGTAGTCCAGATTTACCAGCAGCGCCCCGCCCATGACCGCCAGAAATCCCAGGGGAAGCACGATGGCCTCACCGGAGCCGATCACCGGCGGCTCCATCCCCGCGAAGAGGTGGAATACCCAGTCCATCCAGGTGATCCCCGGCATCCCCTTCACGACCCGCAAAAAGGACGCGCAGGCCAGGGCAAAAATAGGCAGCATCAAGAGGTATCGCTTCCGGCGCAGGCCACACCGAAGGTCGTGGGAAAACAGCTTAAGAAAATTCACGTCTTGTCACCTGCCAATAGCCGATTGCGGAGCCCAGAAGCGCCACCAGACCCATTACGCCGAAAATTGCCCAGCCGGGATTGAAAGCTGTGGTAGGTGCCGCCTGAATGAGCAGGAGGGGCGAGAGCAGTGGAAGACTGCCAAAACTCTGCAGGATCTGGAAATAAATCATATTCCAGACATAGTAAAGAAGATAGGGAAACAGAATGACGAACACCTGGAATCGGGGCAGTGTCCCCACCGCCAGGCACAACGTCCCCGTCACCCCGCCCCACAGAAACGCCAAACCGCAGAAGGCCAGGCAGAATAGCCAGGGATTGCGGAAGTACAGCATAGATAGAAAATATCCGTTGGATACCGGCGGCAAGCCGGCGATGCTCGGCAGCTCCACCGGGCAGATCAGGGAGTTGACCAGCAGATCAAACAGCGCTGTCCCGCCTACCACGGCCCCGCCGCTCAGGAATACGGCGACATATTTCGCCCGGAAATATGCCTTTTTCCCCATACGGGTCACGATCTGGTCATAGACGCCGCTCCGCCGCTCCTTCAGGTAGGACCAGCCGTAGGGCAGGGCCGCCAGAATGGGCCAGTAAAAATCAAAGGCCAGCGAGCCCAAGCTGTAGTAGATCAGCAGCCAGAGCATAAACAACGAAAAGCCCCCGTGTCCGCCGACAAACCGTTCCGGGTCTTTCTGCAAAAACCGCAGGGTGCTTTCGGTCATCTCCGCCACCGTGGCGCTGTTTTGCAGGATGTTGGCGGCGGACATCAGCAGACCCACCGCCAGGGCCAGCAGGAACATTTTATTGTGGAACGCCTTCCACAGCTCGCTTTTCAGGTTCCCCTTCATTTTTCTCCCTCCAGTCCCAGATCAACCAGGTAGGTCTGCCCAGGCGTGTATTCCTCCCCGCTTAGCAGCGCCCCGCCGATCCGGGCGCAGAGGCCGGAAAGGTCTCTCGGCGTCCCGTCGCTCCGGTTGGTCACCAGAAAACCCAACGTGAAGGACTGCTTCTGTCCCGGTTCCAAGCGGTAGCAGAAGATTGTCTCCGGACTCTCCCCGGGGGCGCTGAAATAGCCCAGGTGCCATTCCTGATAGACGCCCTGATCCTGTTCCAGGCTCCAGCCCTGGTTGGCGGTGTTGGGCAAGCGCCGGCCCCGGTCCACCACCGTCAGCAGCGCGTCCGCCCGGAACAGATAGGGATCGTCAAATTCCCCACCGCCCCGGCCCTGGGCGTCGGCGTCCTTTTTGGTCCGGGCCACGGCGTCGAAGCTCTCCACCGTCACGTCCACCAGGACCACCGTCAGCTCCGGGACGAAGCCCCCGTCCGATAGAAGGAAGGACGGATACCGGTCGGATCGGTATTTGTAGATCTGTTCGGCCCCGGTTTCGTCGTAGAGGGGAACGGCCTCGTTCCCAAAGCCCGCCGGATCGGGAAGGTCCGTAATATTTTCCACGATCCGCGCCCCGGTGACGGTGTATTCCAGATGCCCGGACAGAAGGGTTTGGTCCGTCTCCGGGGTAACGGAGAAGGCCACTGTTCCAGCCTGATTTTGGGCGGTCCCCTCCGTGGCGTCCCCGTCTGTAGCGTCCGGAGCGCCCTGGGAACTCTGGGGCGGGGCGCTTTCCCCGGCGGCAGCGGTGGTTTCTTCGCCGCGGGACAATGTAAGCAACCAATCCGGGACCTCCCGCCGGCAGCCAAGAGCCGAAGCCGCCAGGCACAGCGCCAGGAAGAGTAAAAGTATTTTCTTCATCATTTTTGATCCTTCCTTTTGTACAATCTTGCGCCGGAAGGACCTTACCCTTCCGCTGGAATAAAGATAAACCGCCGATGCATCATGAACGCATCGGCGTTGCATCGATTCGGCATCCTTTTTGTAAACTTTTTGCCGCTTTCCGCCCGTCTGGACAAAATACGCCCCGGAAGCTCGACGGTGGGAACATTGTCGAACCTCCGGGGCGCGTTTCACAAATGTGTCGCAATACAAAACGAAGTGATATAATGGATTTGATTTCCCAGATACTGCCTAGCATTATAATCGCAGATGCGCCTAAACCTTAAATTGTTTAATAAACTATATTAGAACTAAATCATTCTGACATGGGATAATTTAGGACAAAAACCGGGGATTGCTCCAAAAAAGGCGGCTATAATAGCAACTTATCCAAAAACCAGCCTGTTAATTTGGCTGAAATAGCACTTTACGCAGGGAGACAGTGTATGGTATATTTTAATAAAAGAATTATTAAATTAACAACAAAGGAGCGAGATCATGGAGCTTTATAAAGATAGCGCCAAGCCGGTTGCCGACCGGGTGGAAGACCTGCTCTCCCGCATGACGCTGGAGGAGAAAGCCGCCCAGCTTTGCGGGGATCTGGCCGCGT
The DNA here is from genome assembly GCA_947625945.1 of uncultured Oscillospiraceae bacterium. Taxonomy (GTDB): domain Bacteria; phylum Bacillota; class Clostridia; order Oscillospirales; family Oscillospiraceae; genus Faecousia. Next base: position 2,364 of record CANQQI010000091.1, on the reverse strand, counting down.
CGTTCATTCAGGACGGAAAGGTGGAGCTGGGGCTGCTGCGGGAGAAATTTCCCCACGGCCATGGCCGCTTTACCCAGTATTCTCTGGTGGGTCTGGTGGATCCCGAGCAGATCGCGGAGATATCGAATCTTGTGCAGTCGTATTTTGTCAATGAGACCCGCCTGGGGATCCCGGTGGCGCTGCAAACGGAAAACCTCTGCGGCTATCCTTCGGCGGGCGGCACACTGTTTCCCGCGATGATCAACATGGGTTGCACCTGGGATCCGGCGCTGGCGGAAGAGATGAGCGCGGTGATCGGCCAGGAGTGCCGAGCGGTGGGCATCAGCTCCGCCATGAGCCCTGTGATCGACGTCTCCCGTGATCCCCGCTGGGGCCGTACTTATGAGACCTTTGGCGAAGATCCCTATCTGGTCAGTCAGTTTGGCATCGGTTACGTCCGGGGGATGCAGTCCAAGGGCGTGAGCTGTATCGCTAAGCATTTCCTGGGCTATGCGGAAACTCAGGGAGGCCTGAATGTGGCGGCCGCCCGGATCAATGACCGGGAGCTGTATGAGGTGTTCGCAACGCCCTTTGAGGCGGCGGATAAGGTGGCGGGACTGGGCGGCATGATGGCGAACTATGGCGAGATCGACGGCCTGCCGGTGATTATGAACCCGAAGATCGCCCGCACGCTGCTACGAGATACCATGGGCTTTGAGGGGATGCTGACCTCCGACGGCGCGGCGGTCTTGAAGCTGTACAACTACTACAAATTGTCAAAAACCTATGAGGAGGCCGGGCTGTTGGCAAAGAAGGGCGGCTGCGACACGGAGATCCCGGTGGGCGCGGCCTTCCGGCATCTGCCGGAGTATGTCCGCTCCGGCGAGTTGGATGAGGCGCTGCTGGATGAGTCCGTCCGCCGGGTCCTGAAGATCAAGTTTGACATGGGCCTGTTTGAAAATCCCTACTGTGACACCGGCAAGGTCGCCGTTTCCATGAATAACCCTCAGAAAAATGCCCTCAGCCAAAAAATCGCGGAGCGTTCGCTGGTGCTGCTGAAAAACAACGGTACGCTGCCCCTGAAACGGGGGACAAAGCTGGCAGTGATCGGCCCTCACGGGGACAACCTGCGCTACCCGGTCAGCGGCTATACCTACCCTGCCTACATAGAAATGCTACAAGCGGGCGCTAGCGGCCAAAGTACCACCTTCAATGGCATCGCGGACGAGCAGGCCAAGTCTGAGCGGGAGGGGAAGAGGATCCCCGGCCCCTTCGCGACGATGTACAGTATGTTCTCCGACGAGGACAGAAGCCGGCTGCAGGATATGCATACGGTTTTGCGGAACATGGGCGCAAAAAGTCTGCGGGAGGTTCTGTCGGCGCGGACGGAAGTGGTATATGCCAAAGGCTGCGATATCATCGCGCGCTCTACCGCGGATTTTGCCGAAGCCGTGCGCGCGGCTGAAGCGGCAGATGTCGTGGTTATGGCCCTGGGCGGCAACAGCGGTTGGGTCAACGTGACCGGCGGCGAGGGAAAAGATCGCCAGTATCTGGATCTCCCCGGCGTGCAGCAGGAATTGCTGGAGGCCGTTTGCGCGGTGGGCAAGCCTGTTGTTCTGGTGCTGTATGGTCCTGGCGTCTTTGCGGTCAACTGGGCCGAGGAGCACTGCGCCGCAATCGTGCAGGCCTTCATGCCCGGTCAGTTCGCGGGCGAGGCGGTGGCGAACGTACTGGACGGAACCGTCAATCCCGGCGGCAAGCTCACCATGTCCGTGCCCCGCAGCACCGGCCAGATCCCGATCTATTACAACCACAAGAACGGCTCCGGCTATCACAGCGGCGCGGACACAGGCTCCGGCACCAGTATCTTCTCCGGCGGTTATGTGGACGGTTCCGATCGCCCGCTGTACTGCTTTGGCCACGGTCTGAGCTACACCCGGTTTACCCTGACTGATCTGCAAGTCCCTCAGTCGGAGGTGCCAACCAACGGAAAGATCACCGTCTCCTGCGCGGTGAAAAATACCGGCGCGGTGGCGGGCGACGAGGTGGTACAGCTCTATACCAGCTTTTTCGGCGCCCATGTGACCCGCCCGAATATGCAGCTATGCGGCTTCCGCCGGATCACGCTGGAGCCGGGGCAGGAGATGCGCGTGCGGTTCCGCCTGGATACGGCACAGCTGGGATATTACAACGAGAATATGGATTTCGTTGTGGAACCGGGAGCGCTGACGCTGATGGTGGGCACCAGTTCCGAGGATCTACCGCTGAAAACCACGGTTTCATTGACCGGCAAGCCGGAAAACGTGATGGGCAAACGCGCCTATACCTGCCCGGTGGAAGTGTGCTAAATTTAAAATACAGACCGCGGCGGCTGCCGCGGTCTGT
>CANQQI010000090.1 GCA_947625945.1 uncultured Oscillospiraceae bacterium | reverse complement strand
GCGCCCTGGCAGGCCAGGTCGATATTGGCCCAGTTCCGGGCCACCAGGGACCGGACCGCCTCCGGCAGGGGCCGGGATACCACCGGACGGACCAGCCCGTTGGAAAAGACGCAGTTGGTCTCCACAATGGCCCCCAGCGGCAGACCGGGCGTCTGCCCCTGATTGGGCAGATTTACATTGGAGACCACGGTCTCCAGCCCGGCGATGGCCCGGATCAGCCGCACCAGCTCCTCCCCGGAGGGGGCCAGGGGCACCGGCAGGGCGCCGGCGGCCATAGCCTCGCTTTTTTCCATCAGACGCCGCTGATTTTCCTCCCGGTAGTCCACAGTGGTCAGGCCAAAGTGCCAGTACTGGACGGTTTCCGGGTCCGCCAGGTACCATTTCCCGCTGACAAATTCCGCCAGATGCCGGTCCCCGGCGGCCCCCAGGGCCCCGTAGCGGCGGTACAGGTCCATTTTTACCCGGTTGCCGCAGGCAAAGGTGTCGGTTTTCCAGGCATCGTGGCGGCCATGGGCGTGGAAGCCGGAGGCAAAATACCGCGCCATAAATCCCGGCAGCAGAGAGAGAATGTCCACATCCCGGTACCGAGCCTCCACGATCCAGGTAAAGTGGTTGATGCCGGAGGCGTCGGTGTACAGGTCCCGCCGGCTGGCCTGAATGCCGGTCATTTCCTTCAAAACGGCGGCCAGGAAGTCCTGGGCGTGGAACACCTCGTGGCAGCAGCCGAAGGCTTTGATTCCCGGGAAGGCGTCGTACAGGGCCTTGACGCAGGCGGACATGGGGTTGGTCAGATTCAGCACCCAGGCCCCGGGGCAGTTTTCCCGGATGGCGGCGGCAAAGTCCTGATAAATGGGCACGGTGCGCATGGTCCGCAGCACGCCGCCGGGGCCCACAGTGTCCCCCACGCTCTGATAGATCCCGTAGGCCTCCGGGGCGTGGACGTCGGAGCGCATCTCCCGGAAGGTGCCCGGAAGAATGGAAATCAGCACAAAATCCGCCCCGGTCAGCGCCTCGGCCAGGGTGTCCGCCACGGTGTAGCGGAAGGGGGAGCGGACGGCGGGATTTTCCTGCATCCGCCGGGCGATGGCCTGATTCCGCAGGGCGGCGGGCCGGTCGATGTCGTACAGGGCCACCTCGCCGGTCAACCCTTCTGCCAGGGCCAGATCCTGCATAAAGGAGTGGGCCCAGTTTTTGGAGCCGCCGCCGATGTAGGCGATTTTCAGAGCTTTCATAGCGATCCTTCCTTTTTTTCACCCTGCCGGGCCGACAGGGCGTATTCCTTGGGGGTCAGGCCGTACTCGGCCTTAAACGCCCGGTAAAAACCGGGGTAGTCGGCGAAGCCGCAGGAACTGTAGATCTGGCTGGGCCGCTTGCCCTGGGCCATTAGCTGCCGGGCGATGAGCAGCCGCTTTTTTTGGATGTACCGGTGGACGCTGGTGCCTACCAGTCGGTTAAATTCGTGGCTCAGGTGGTATTTGCTGACGAAAAACCGCTCCGCCAGCTGTTCCAGGGAGAGATCCTCTCCATAGTGTAGGTTAACATAATCTATAACCTGAGATACCGCCTGGCTGGACCTGGGGGATTCTCCCTGCTTTTCCGGCTGGGCAGCCAGCCGGTTGATCTCCACCAGGATCTGGGTCAGCAGGCTGGTCTGGAGCAGGTCGCTGCCGTATTCCTCCTGCTGGCACTCCCGGTAGAGGGCCTGGATCAGGCCAAACAGGGATTTCCAGGCCTCCGGCTCCGGCCGGAGCCGGTTCCGGTAGCCCGGCTGGGCGGGGTCCAGGCAGCGGAGCAGGGAAGTGGCGCCGGTGGAGAGCCGAAGCACCAGCTGGGGGTCCACCCAGAGGACGTATCGCTCGTAGCCCGTCATTTCCGGCTGGATGTGAAGCTGATGCAGCTCCCGGGGACTGATCAGCAGAATATCCCCCGGCGCCACATGGTAGAGCTTGCTCTCGATGGTGTAGGTCACGTCTCCGGAGACCAGGAAGTACAGCTCAAAAAAATCGTGGTGATGCAGGGCCACCTGCTTGAGATAGGCGTCCCGCTTGTATTGCAGTTCAAAATCCGGCCTCCGCATTTCCTGGCGGGGGTCGAAGCCCTTGGGCGTCACCGCCACGGCGGCCACCTCCGATCCGGGATGGAATGAAACTATCATACTCCGCCCGCCGAAAAATGTCAACGGCAAACTGCGCAATATTCGCAATGTTTTCCCGCAAATTCTGCTATTTTCATGGAAAAACATTGGGCTTATAATGGAACCAAATCCAGCGAGCAATTTGCAAAAATTTTTAATATCGGAGGGTAAGGTCATGGAAAAACTCAATTACAAGGTTCTCAAGGAATCCGGCTACACCGGCTATATTCTGGAGAAGGCGCCGGAGAAGGTCCTGCAGTTCGGCGAGGGCAATTTCCTGCGGGCGTTCGTCAACTACTGGTTCGACGTGGCCAACGAGAAGGCGGGCTGGAACGGGAAGTGCGTTCTGGTGCAGCCCATCGCCATGGGCCTGACCAGCCTCATCAACGCCCAGGAAGGGCTCTACACCCTCTATCTCCGGGGCATGGAGAACGGGCAGAAGGTGGACCGGAAGCGGGTCATTTCCTCCGTCTCCCGGTGCCTCAACCCCTATGAGCGGGAGGGGTACGACAGCATGATGGCCCTGGCCGTGTCGGACGATCTGGAATATGTGGTGTCCAACACCACCGAGGCCGGCATCGTCTACGACCCCGCCTGCCAGTTTGGCGATGCCCCCGCATCCTCCTTCCCCGGTAAGCTGACCCAGGTGCTCTACGCCCGGTATAAGGCCGGGAAGCCAGGTCTGGTGATCCTCTCCTGCGAGCTTATCGACAACAACGGCAAGGAGCTGCAAAAGTGCGTGAACCAGTACATCCGGCAGTGGGGCCTGGAGGAGGGCTTCCTGAATTATGTAAACAATGAATGCACCTTCTGCTCCACTCTGGTGGACCGGATCGTTCCCGGCCGGATTCGGGACGCGGCGGAGGCGGCCCGTCTGGAGGCCGAAAACGGCTACCATGACGATTTGATCGACGTGGGCGAGGTCTTCGGTGTGTGGAACATCGAGGGACCGGCGTGGCTGGAGGAGAAGCTGCCCTTCAAGGCCGCCGGCGTCAACTGCCCGGTGGTCCCCGACGTGACCCCCTATAAAAAGCGGAAGGTCCGCATTCTCAACGGGGCCCACACCGGCTTCGTTCTGGGCGCCTACCTGGGCGGCTTCAACATCGTCCGGGACTGCATGGAAAATGACACCGTCCGGGGCTTCATGAACAAGATGCTCTACGAGGAGGTCATTCCCACCTTGCCTCTGGACAAGGCGGACCTGGAGCAATTTGCCGCCGCCGTTCAGGACCGGTTCAACAATCCCTTTGTGAACCATGAACTGATGAGCATCTCCCTGAACTCCACCTCCAAGTGGCGGGCCCGGAATATGCCCAGCTTCCTGGAGTATATGGAGCGCACCGGCAAGCTCCCCAAGTGCCTAACCATGAGCTTCGCCGCCTATGTGGCCTTCTTCTCCAACGATATCCAGGCGCTGACCGACAAGGGCCTGGTCTGCCGCCGTCCCCAGGGCGACGAGTACACCTGCGCCGACGACCGCTGGGTGCTGGAATTTTACTATGCCCACCGTGCCGACGAGCCGGCGGCCCTGGTCCACGCCGTCATGACCAACGAGCAGATGTGGGGCCAGGACCTGACCCAGATCCCCGGCTTTGAGGCGGCGGTGGTGGAGGACCTACAGGCCATCCGCGGCCAGGGCGCCCTGGCCGCCTACGCCTCCTGCCTTTAAAAGGAGGCCGCCATGCCTGACTTTATTCGCATCCACCCCAAGGACAATGTGGCCGTTGCCCTGCGCCCTATCCCCAAGGGCACGGTATTTTCCGTCGCGGGCGGGGCAGTCACTGCCATCACGGACATTCCCCAGGGCCATAAAATGGCCCTGGCCCCGGTGGCCGTGGGGGAAAACGTGGTGAAGTACGGATTTCCCATCGGCCACGCCACCGCCCCCATCGCTCCCGGGGAGCACGTCCACACCCACAACATGGCCACCAATCTCTCCGGCGAGCAGGAATATACCTACCATCCTCAGCTCCACTACCCCGAACCCCAGACCCCCGGCGTCTTTCAGGGCTACCGCCGGGCGGACGGCCGGGCCGCCACCCGGAACGAGATCTGGATCATTCCCACGGTGGGCTGTGTCAACGACGTGGCCAAGGCGCTGGCGCGGGAGAATCAGGACCTGGTTACCGGCTCCATCGACGGGCTCTATACCTTTCCCCATCCCTTCGGCTGCTCCCAGACCGGCCATGACCACGCCCAGACCCGGAAGCTCCTGGCGGCTCTGGCCCGCCATCCCAACGCTGGGGCGGTGCTGGTGCTGAGCCTGGGGTGCGAGAATCTGACCCATGAGCAGTTTTTGGCCGAGCTGGGGCCGTATGACCCGGAGCGGATCCAATTTCTCACCTGCCAGCAGGTAGAAAACGAGATGGATGCCGGGCGGGAGCTGCTGAAAAAGTGCGCCGCCTACGCTTCCCGGTTCCACCGGGAGCCCATTCCCGCCAGCGAGCTGGTGGTGGGCATGAAGTGCGGCGGTTCCGATGGCCTTTCCGGCATCACCGCCAACCCGGTGGTGGGCCGCTTCTCCGACCTGCTGGTGGCCCAGGGTGGCTCCACGGTCCTCACCGAGGTGCCGGAGATGTTCGGCGCCGAGGGTTTCCTGATGGACCGCTGCGCCAGCGAGGAGGTCTTCCACAAGGCCGTGGAGATGATCAACGGCTTCAAGGCCTATTTTATCTCCCACAACGAGGTGGTCTACGACAACCCCAGCCCAGGAAATAAGCAGGGCGGCATCACCACCCTGGAGGACAAGTCCTGCGGCTGCGTCCAGAAGGGGGGCTCCGCGCCCATTATGGACGTGATCGGCTACGGCGATCCCGTGGTGACCAAGGGGCTGAATATGCTCTACGGTCCCGGAAACGACCTGGTCTCCGCCACGGCCTTGACCGCCGCCGGCGCCCACCTGATCCTCTTCACCACCGGCCGGGGAACGCCCTTCGGCGCGCCGGCCCCCACCATGAAGCTGGCTACCAACACCCCGCTGGCCGTCAAGAAGGCCGGCTGGATCGATTTCAACGCCGGCGTGGTGGCGGATGGGAAGCGGACGCTGGACGAGGCGGCCCAGGACCTGATGGCGCTGGTGCTGGAGGTGGCCTCCGGCAAGCAGACCAAGGCCGAGCGGAAGGGCTTCCGGGAGATTTCCATTTTCAAGGACGGCGTGGTATTGTAAAGAAAGAAGGCGCGAAATGGCGTTTGGCGTGTCCAAGCAGGACGAGTCCTTCCGGGAATACGCCCTGACAGCCCCGCCCATGAAGGTGCTTTTGACGGTCTGCGGCCCCCTGGCGCTCTACCAGGCGCTGCAGCAGATCTTCCGTGTGCTGGACTCCCTCATGGCGGCCCATATCAGCTCCGACGCGGTGTCCGCCATCGCCTCCCTGGCCCAGATTACCCTGATGATCACGGCCATTGGCACCGGATTGGCGGTAGGCGGCAGCATTAAGATCTCCGAGGCATACGGAAAGGGAGACTATGACCAGGTCCGCGCCCAGGTGGCGACCCTGTACGCCCTAGCGGTACTGATCGGCCTGGTGGTGGCGGGGGCACTGATCCCCTTTGCCCGGCCCTTCCTGGCCCTGATGGGCACGCCGGAATCGCTGATCCAGGTGGGGGCGGGCTATTTCCGGGTGGAGATCGCCACCCAGCTGGTGAGCTTTTTCAACACGGTCTACATCGCTATCGAGCGCAGCCGGGGCCACGGTCGCCGGATCCTCTATCTGAATCTGGCCATTATCCTGATCAAGCTGGGCCTGTCCGCCCTGTTTGTGTACGGCATGGACGCCGATGTGGTGATGATCGCCGTGGCGACGTTGATCTCTCAGCTGTTTCTGCTTTTTTACGCCCTGGGGAGTATGTTCCGGGACGAGGGGATCTTCCGTTTCTCCGTGAGGAACATCCGCCTGGTCGGCGGGACACTGTTGCCCATTTTCAAGCTGTCCTATCCGGTGGCGGCGGAAAAAATGCTCTTTGCCGGGGGAAAAGTAGTGGTCAATGCCATGTCCAAGGCCTACGGCGACCTGACCGTGGGGGCCTTGGGGATCTCCAACAACATCGGCGGCCTGACCACCAATTGGCATATGGGCTTTCTGGACGGCGCATCCGCTCTCATCAGCCAAAATCGGGGCGCGGGGAAGTATCGCCGGACACTAAAGCTGTTTTACTGCCTTCTGGCGCTGGATATCGCCATTGGCGCGGTGGGCCTGGCAGTGGTCAGCGGCTGCCTGCCCTGGTTGGCTCGGGTGTTTGCCCAGTCCAAGAGCCAGTTTGATCAGGCGTTTTGCGACGGGATTGTGGCCATCCACCGGTGGGAAATGCTGGGCTACATCACCCTGGGGGTCAACTCGGCGGTGGACGCCCTGCTGCTGGGCTATGGCTATTCCAAGGCCACCATGCTCCTGAATGCCGCACGGGTGTTCGTCTTCCGGGTGCCGGTGCTGTGGTTCTTCCAGAACTTCACCGAGCTGGGCGCGGAGGCCGTGGGCATGACCATGATGGTCAGCAATGTCTTGATCGGCGTCACCGCCGCCTGCGTGGCAATCCCGCTGGTACGCAAGATCCAAAAAATGAAAGACACCTGAATTTTTGCCGGGGCTCCCGGCAAAAATTTTTTCCCTAATGTGTGAGAGAAATCCTGCCCTTTTGCGTTTAATGGGTGAAAGGCATTCGAAGCGGTCTTTCGGAAAGGAGCGGAATATGGACAATGGAGCGGAAGCCTATCGCCGCTTCCTCGGCGGCGACCGGGACGCGCTGGCGGAGATCGTTCGGGATTACCAGCCGGGACTGACGCTGTACTTGTCCGGCATCACCGGCAGCTTTTCCGCGGCCGAGGACCTGGTGGAGGATGCCTTTGTCAAGCTGGCGGCGGACCGCCCGCGCTTCATCGGAGGCAATACCTTCAAAACCTGGCTCTACACCATCGGCAGGCACCTGGCGATCGATTTTCTGCGCAGACGCCGAGACCTGCCCCTGGAAGAGGAGCCGGGAGCGCTGGAGGATCTGGAAACGGCGTACCTGCGCCGGGAGGAGCGGATCCACCTCCACCGGGCCCTGGCGGCGCTGAAGCCGGAGTATCGCCAGGCGCTGTACCTATCCTATTTTGAGGAGATGTCCAACGCCCAGGTGGCTGCCGTCATGAAAAAGACCAAGCGCCAGGTGGAAAATCTGCTCCACCGAGGCCGTGTAAGCCTGAAAGCGCAACTGGAAAAGGAGGGCTACTTTCATGAGGAATTACCGTGAAGTCGCTGACCGGGTTTTGGCCCGCAGCGATAGAATACGTGCCCGCCGCCGTCGCCGGGCGCGGTGGCTGACATCTCTGGGCGCTGCCGGGGCCTGCCTAGCCCTGCTGCTGGTGTGGAAGCCTTGGGCGCTGGCGCAAAGTTCGGCCCAGTTTGCCCCTGAACAGGTGATGCAGCCGGGCCAGACGGATGTGGTCGGGCCCAGCCAAGAGCTCCAAGATCATCGGAATACCGGTACGACCCAAACTACGCCCCAGACCCAGGATGGGACCACCGCGCCGCCCCAGTCCTCGGAAGGTCCGAACGCCATTGGCGGACCCATGATCGGCCCGGGAGACCCCGGCTTTCCGCTGGACGAGCCCATGGAGATGATTGCCAGCTATGGCCAAGGCGGCCAGTCGGCTGCCTGCTACGCCGCCCCGGAGAACGGCCAGGTGGGGTATTCCATCCCTCTGCGGGGAGCCATGGAGGAATACGGGCAGAGCCGCCGCTACCAAGTCTATGTGGATGTGTTTGTGGACGGCGTTCAGCAGCCCCAGGACGGGGCCTGGGTTCAGGAAGAAATGGACCGCCTTTATAGTCTGGGCTATATCGTGGCCTATGAGACCTATTTTGACGGCGCGCAAAACCACTTTGCCTTCACCCTTCACGCATCCTGGGAACAGCTGGAAAATTTCCCCGCCGCCTCCGACTATGGCTACTTTTTCTTTCTCTACCGCGAGAGAATCTGACGCAGAGCTCCCAACAGTAAAACGCCCGGAGATTTCTCCGGGCGTTTTGGTTGATTTATTCACAATTGTGTGCTATTTTAAATAGAAAGAATGGATCTATTTTCGGACAAAGGGGGAAGGAACGTGAAAAAACGCTG
>CANQQI010000089.1 GCA_947625945.1 uncultured Oscillospiraceae bacterium | reverse complement strand
CCGCTGGGCCAGCCGGTCCTGGGAGATCCCCGGCTCGGCGCAGATCTCCGTCAGATAGCTGGCGTGGCAGGATTTCAACCCCAGCGGGGCCAGGGATTCCGCCCGGTACTGCGCGCCGCAGCGGTTGATCTCGGTGATGTCCCGAATCAGTTCCGACATAACGATACCTCCAATGACAGTTGCGATTGCAACAATTCTAACACGGAAATACTCAAATGTAAAGGATTATTTTCTGTTTTTTTGAGAGCGCACCGATTTTTGGCAGTTGCGCAAAGGCGAAAAATATGGTATTCTAAGTGACAGAAACCGACGCAACGGAAGGGAGCGGAATTTTTAATGAAAAAAGGAAACCTTCGGTCTTTGGCCGCCCTGCTGCTGGCCCTGGCGCTGCTGCTTACCGGCTGCTCCGGCGGCGTGGATTTTGAGGGATATGTTGAAAACGTCATGGAAATGGTGGGGCTGTCGGATGAGCCCACCTATGTGGAGGAGCCCTGGGAGCCCACCGCCTTTGACGACATGGAATACGTTCACCCGGATCTGGACGCCTATCAGGCCGCCCTGGATACGTGCCTTGCCGCCGCCCAAGGGAAGCGGTTCGGGGAGCTGGTGGACGCCATCTGGGCCTATAACGACGTGTACAGCGCCTTCTACACCGCCTACGCCCTGAGCTACATCCACTACTGCGCCGACCTGACAAGCGAATACTGGGGCGATGAGTACGACTTCTGCGAGGCCAGCACCGCTACGGTAGACGCCGGGCTGGATGAGCTGTACCACGCTCTGGCGGTGTGCTCCTTCCGGGAGCGGCTGGAGACCGACGAGTATTTTGGAGAGGACTTCTTCGACGACTACGAAGGGGACAGCTTCTGGGACGACACCTTCACCGCCATGATGGAGCAGGAGGCCGATCTGGAGGCCCAGTACTATGATCTTTCCACCAAGGCCCTGGATGTGGAATACTACTCCGAGACGTTCTTCAACGGCTACGGCGAAGAGATGGCCCAGCTGCTGGTAGACCTGGTGGCGCTGCGGCAGAAGATCGCCGCCTATGCCGGGTACGACAACTATTTGGACTTTGCCTACGACTATACCTACGGGCGGGACTATACCCCTGAGGACGCCGACGTCCTTATGGCGGACATCCAAAACAATCTGGTGGACCTGTACCGGATTGTGGACAATTCCGACGTCTGGACCCTGGGTTATTACAGCTGCTCCGAGGAGAAGACCCGCGCCTACGTGGAGCAGACCGCCATCGCCGTGGGCGGCGTGGTGCAGGAGGCCTTCGAAACCATGAACGAGCTGGGCCTGTGCGACATCACCTACGACCAGAAGAAGTACGACTCCTCCTTTGAGATCTTCCTTTCTGATTACGCCGAGCCCTTCGTGTTCCTGAATCCCACAGGGGCGCTGGGGGATCAGCTGACCTTTGCCCATGAGTTTGGCCACTTCTGCAACGACTATGCCAGCGACGGCAGCGCCGTGGGCATCGACGTGGCAGAGATCTTCTCCCAGGGCCTGGAGTATCTGAGCCTCTGCGTAGGCGCGGGCAATACCGATCTGGAACAGTATAAGCTGGCGGACGGTCTGGCCACCACGGTGGAGCAGGCGGCCTACGCCGATTTCGAGCATCGGATCTACCGGCTGTCCCCGGAGGAGCTGACCCTGGAAAATATCCGGGCAGTCTATGCCCAGGTGTTCAAGGATTACGGCATCGGCTCCTGGCGGGATCCTCGGGACTTTGTGTACATCACCCACTTCTTCACCAGCCCCCTGTACATCATCAGCTATGTGGTGAGCAACGACGCCGCCTTCCAGATGTACCAGCTGGAGAAGGAGGCGTCCGGCGAGGGCCTCCAGCTGTACGTGGACAGCCTGGACACCGAACAGACCACCTTCCTGGCCTTTGTCAACGAGGCGGGGCTGGAAAGCCCCTTCACATCCGGGCACATGGAGGCCGTCCGTGAGATCCTGAGCGGCATTTTCGCCTGACATTCCCGGCAGATTTCCACCGGAAAGCAAAAAAGCCCGGCCGGAAAACAGGTCCATTCCTGTTTTCCGGCCGGTTTTTGCCTCCGGGCAGCGATTTTCCGGAGTTTTAGAGAATGGCGATGGCCGCCGCGTCGGCGGGCGCCTGCATGGTGACGCTTGCCGCCGCCGGGCCGGTAAGCAGCACCACCCGGTCCCCGGGCTTGGCCCCCACCAGATCCGCCGCCGTGATCCGCTCCGTGCCCACCTCCGCCAGCAGCAGGGCCACGCCCTGCAGAGCTGGGTTCAGGCGGGCAGGCGCCAGCAATTCTTTGACCGTTCCGATCTTCATGGAGCTTCCTCCTGTCTCAAATGTGGCCTGTCACCGCTTCCAGCACCCGGCGGATCATAAAGTCCTCCACCTGGATGGGGTTGCCGGCGCAGGCCGGATCCAGCAAGATTTTCTGGACCAGCTTTTCCGAGTCCAGCCAGACCTGCCGGGGGTCGATGCCCAGCTGGGCCAGGGTGCCGGCCATGGCCAGCTCCCGCCGGAGCCGCACCAGTCCGTTTTGCAGGCTCCCGGCCCCGGGACTCAGACCCGCCAGCCGGGCCAGCTTGCCGTATTTCTCCCCGGCGGCATAGGCGTTGCAGCCGATCACCGTGGGCAGCAGGATCCCGCACAGGGCTCCGTAGGGCGCCCCGTAGGTCTGCTCCAAGGTCCTGGCCATGGCGCCGCAGAGCCCAAGCCCTGCCTGGGAGTGGGCCAGAGCCGCCATGGCGGCGCAGACTCCTACGGCCTGGCGCATCCCCTGGAGTCCCGCGGCCGCCGCCGGCAGCTTGGCGAAGGTGGCGCTGAAGGCCTCCCCCGCCAGCAGGTCCGTGAAGGGCCCGGCGTTCCGGGCCACATAGGCCTCCGCCCCATGGCACAGCACGGCAAAGCCCCCCTCCGCCACCTTTCGCGCGGTCTGGGGCAGCAGCATTCCGGGGTCCAGCACCGCCCAGGCGGGCCGGAGGCCCGATTCCCGGAGAAAGTGCATGGCGGTCCCGTGGGTCAGCGCCGCCTGGTCCGTGACCTCCGCCCCCAGGTCCGCCGTGGTGGGAATCGCCGCCAGGGGGGCGGCGGAGCCGGAAAACCAGGTCATGGCCTTCCCGCACTGAATCGCCTGGCCGTCTCCCATCACCAGGATCAGGTCCGGGCGGTACCGGCGGATGGCCGCCGCCCCCTCCGCCGCCAGATTCAGCGTGGGCGCCCTCAGCCGGAAGGCCTCGGTCTCTCGGGCCCCGCAGGCGGACAGGGCCTGCTGGGCCAGCCCGCCCTGGGTCTCCTCCTCCCGGCACGCCAGAAACACCCGCTTGGCCCCCAGCTGTCCCAGCTCCGACGCGCCGCCGGCGCCGGTCACAATCCGGGTGCCGCAAAAAAACACCGCCACCGTCTCACCGCCTCTTTTCGCTAGTATGACCGTGGCGCGGAAAAATCATGTATGGAAAATCTCACCGTCCAAAATTTGAAATACGTCTTGGAAACGGGAAACAAATGTGCTATAATAGCCGTGAGGCGGCTATTATACTTTCATTTTAGTTCATTTTCTCCCGCCCGATCGGGCGGAACCGAAAAAGATGACATATTATACCAGAAAAAACGCGGCAAAGGAGGCCCTCCATGCGGATACTGGGCATCGACCCGGGGTACGGGATCACCGGCTTTGCCCTGCTGGAGGCCCAGCGGGGCGCGTGCCAACTGCTTCACTGCGGCGCCATCACCACCCCGCCGGGAGCGGATTTTTCCGCCCGGCTGGAAATGATCTATGAGGACATGCGCCAGCTGTTGACCATGGCCAAGCCCCAGGTGGTGGCCATGGAGGAGCTGTTTTTCGGTCAGAACGTCACCACCGGCATCGGCGTGGCCCAGAGCCGGGGGGTGATCCTGCTGGCCATCCGTCAGGCCGGGCTGCAAGTCTACTCCTACAAGCCCGCCCAGGTCAAGCAGGCGGTGGTGGGCTACGGCAACGCCACCAAGCACCAGGTCCAGGACATGACCCGGCGAATCCTCCGTCTGGAGAAGCTGCCCAAGCCCGACGACGCCGCCGACGCCATTGCCATCGCCTTATGTCACGCCCGGTCCAGCACCTCCCTGCTGGCCAGGGCGCAGGAAAGTTAGGAGGAACTATGCTTTACTATGTCTCCGGGCCGGTGACGGTCCTGGAACCGGGCCTGGCCGTGGTAGACTGCGGCGGCGTGGGCTACGGCTGCCGGATTACCGCCTATACCGCCGCCCAGCTCAAGCTGAACCAGTCCGCCCGGCTGTATATCAGCGAGTCCATCCGGGAGGACGCCTATGACCTGTTCGGCTTCTCCACCCGGGAGGAGCAGCGCTGTTATGAGCTGCTCACCGGCGTCAACGGGGTGGGCCCCCGGGTCGCCATGGCCATCCTCTCCGCAGGCGGGCCGCAAAATTTCACGTTGGCCGTGATGACCGGCAACGAAAAGCTCCTCACCGCCGCCCCCGGGGTGGGGAAAAAGCTGGCCCAGCGGATCATTCTGGAGCTGAAGGACAAGCTGGGCGGCGGCGACGCCGGATTGGACTTCTCCGGACCCGCCCCGGCCGCCCCCGTTGCCGGGAACCATGCCGCCCTGGCGGCAGCGGCCCTCCAGGAGCTGGGCTACACGGCGGCGGAAGCCCAGAGCGCCCTCCGAGGGGTGGATCCTCAGGCCAGCACCGAGGATATGGTGCGCTATGCCCTCCGGGCGATGGTCACCGTCAGCGGCCGCTGAGAGGCGCCTCTGCGAGGCAGGAAAAATCTCTTGCCTACCTTCTTATTTTGGTGCTTCCCTTGTCGGGAATGCTCCCCCTGCCCCGTATATAATAAATGATTGATTTTCTTCTTTTTAAGGAGGACCTATGAGTCTGGAATTTTCTCAGGATCTGTCCACCCCTCTGGTTTCCCCCACCTTCGCGCCCCAGGACGCCGGGGAGGTGGGGCTGCGGCCCCGTCTGCTCCGGGACTACACCGGGCAGGAGAAGGCCAAGGAAAACCTGTCCGTTTATATCGAGGCTGCCCGCCGGCGGAACGAACCCCTGGATCACACCCTGCTCTATGGGCCTCCCGGCCTGGGCAAGACCACCCTGGCGGGGATCATCGCCAACGAGATGGGGGTGGGCATCCGCATCACCTCCGGCCCGGCCATTGAAAAGCCCGGGGACCTGGTGGCCCTGCTGACCAACCTGAGTCCGGGGGACGTGCTGTTTATCGACGAGATCCACCGGCTCAACCGGGTGTCGGAGGAGATTTTGTACCCTGCCATGGAGGATTTCGCCATCGACATCATTGTGGGCAAGGGACCCTCCGCCAACTCTCTCCACCTGGACCTGCCCAAATTCACCCTAGTGGGAGCTACCACCCGGGCCGGCCAGCTGACCGCCCCCCTCCGGGACCGGTTCGGGGTCAGCCTGCGGCTGGAACTGTACACCCCGGATGAGCTGATGAAAATTGTCGCCCGTTCCGCCGCCATTCTGGGCATGGACATCGATCCCCAGGGCGCCCGGGAGATCGCCTCCCGGAGCCGGGGCACCCCCCGGATCGCCAACCGGTTCCTCCGGCGGGTCCGGGACTTTGCCCAGGTCAAGGGCAACGGCACCATCACCCGGCAGGCCGCGGATCTGGCGCTGAAGCAGATGGAGGTGGACCAGCTGGGCCTGGACGCCATCGACCGACGGATGCTCACCGCCATCATCCAGAATTACGGCGGCGGGCCGGTGGGCCTGGAGACCCTGGCCGCCACCATTGGGGAGGAGGCGGTGACCCTGGAGGACATCTACGAGCCCTATTTGATGCAGCTGGGCTTCCTCACCCGCACCCCCCGGGGCCGCTGCGCCACTCCCGCCGCCTACGATCACCTCCACATCCCCTTCGAGGGCCAGACTCAATTTTCAATTTAACTGGAATTTTGCATAAATCCGGAAAAATTTAGAGTTTTATTTTATATTCTATTGACAAATTTAAAAAACACGTTTATAATAACAATTGTGGCGTAGATCGCCGCGAATCAAACCCTGCGTATCTCCTGTTTTTCCGGGTTCACGGGGCACAACATCCGAAGAGAGGTAAAATCAATGTACGAAGACAAAACGTTAGTATGCAAAGAGTGCGGCAAGGAATTTGTTTTCACTGCCGGCGAGCAGGAATTCTACGCGGAGCGCGGCTTCCAGAATGAGCCCCAGCGCTGCAAGGCCTGCCGTGACGCCCGCAAGAACAGCGCCCGTGGTCCCCGTGAATTCTTCACCGCGACCTGCGCCCGCTGCGGCGGAGAAGCGAAAGTCCCCTTCCAGCCCCGTTCCGACCGGCCCGTTTACTGCAGCGAGTGCTTCGCGCAGATGCGTGCCCAGCAAGGCTGATTCATAAAATTCCGGCTCCCGAAAGGGAGTCGGTTTTCGTATGTGAAGGGCGCCAATAGTTTTCCATATATGAAAAGGGCAGGCGTTTGTTCGCCTGCCCTTTTTGCGTGAGATTCGCTTTACTCCAACTCGAACGCGCCGGTGTAAAGCTGGTAGTAGGTGCCCTTCTGGGCGATCAGCTCCTCGTGAGAGCCCCGCTCAATGATCCGGCCGTGGTCCAGGACCATGATGCAGTCGGAATTCATGACCGTGGACAGCCGGTGAGCGATGACGAAGGTGGTCCGGCCCTGCATCAATGCGTCCATGCCCTTCTGGACCAGGGCCTCGGTCCGGGTATCGATGGAGGAGGTGGCCTCGTCCAGGATCATCACCGGGGGGTCCGCCACCGCCGCCCGGGCAATGGCGATCAGCTGCCGCTGGCCCTGGCTTAAGCGGGCCGCGTTGCCGGTGAGCATGGTGTTATAGCCCTCGGGCAGGCGGGTGATGAAGTCGTGGGCGTTGGCCAGCTTGGCCGCCCGAATACAGTCCTCGTCGCTGGCCTGGAGGTTGCCGTAGCGGATGTTATCCATCACCGTGCCGGTGAACAGGTTGGTGTCCTGGAGCACGATGCCCAGGCTCCGGCGGAGGTCCGGCTTGCGAATCTTGTTGATGTTGATGCCGTCGTAGCGGATCTTGCCGTCGGCAATGTCATAGAACCGGTTGATCAGGTTGGTGATGGTGGTCTTCCCCGCGCCGGTGGCCCCCACGAAGGCCACCTTCTGGCCCGGGTTGGCGTAAAGGGTCACATCGTGGAGCACCGTCTTGTCCGGGACGTAGCCAAAGTCCACGTTGTACATGGTGATGTCGCCCCGGAGGGGAACGTAGGTCACGGTTCCGTCGGCCTGATGGGGATGCTTCCAGGCCCACTGGCCCGTCCGCTCCGGGCACTCGGTCACGGCGCCGTCGGGATTGATGCGGGCGTTGACCAGGGTGACGTAGCCGTGGTCCTCCTCGCTTTGCTCATCCATCAGCTCGAAGACCCGCTCCGCGCCGGCCAGGGCCATGACGATGGCGTTGATCTGGTTGCTCACCTGGCCGATGGGCATATTGAAGGACCGGGACAGAAGCAGAAAGCTTGCAAGGGCGGCGGGGGTCAGCACGCTCTGGCCCGACGTCACGGCGATAATGCCGCCGGCGATGGCCAGGATGGCGTACTGGATGTAGCCCAAGTTGTTGTTGATGGGGCCCATCATATTGGAATAGGCCCCGGCCTTGAAGGCGTTGGAGCGGAGGTCGTCGTTGAGCTGATCGAACTCCTTTTTGGTCACGTCCTCGTGGCAGAAGACCTTGACCACCTTCTGGCCGTTGATCATCTCCTCCACATAGCCGTTCACCGCGCCCAGGGACTTCTGCTGGTTCAGGAAGAACCGGGCGGACTTGCCGGCGATAAACCTGGTGACGTAGAAAATTCCGATCACCGACAAAATGACCAGCAGCGTCAGCAGCGGCGAGGTGAAGAGCATGGTCAGGAACACCACCACGATGGTGGTCACGGAGGAAATGCACTGGGGAATGGACTGGGAGATCATCTGCCGCAGGGTGTCGATATCGTTGGTATAGCGGCTCATGATGTCGCCCACGGTGTGGGTATCGAAATAGCGGATGGGCAGGGTCTGCATATGGATGAACAGCTCATCCCGGATCTTCTTTTGGGTCCCCTGGCTCACCCGGATCATCAGGAAGTTGGACAGGAAGGACCCCACCATGCCCACCAGGTACACGCAGGCCATGACGATCAGAAACCGGATCAGGGGGCCATAGTCCGGGGCCGCCTGGCCCAGAAGGGGCATGACGTAGTCGTCCACCAGAAATTCCAGGGACTTGTTGCTGGCCACCTGGGCCAGGGTGGTCAGCAGGATGCACACGCATACCACGATGATGGTGCCG
>CANQQI010000088.1 GCA_947625945.1 uncultured Oscillospiraceae bacterium | reverse complement strand
AAAGTCCCCGCCGCCTCGGCCGCTCCCGGATCACTTCCCCGCCGTCGTAGCGGATCACATAGCGCATCCCGCTCCCTTCCTTTCGGAAAAGCCTATGCGCCCCGGCGCCGCAATATCCCCCCAAAAACCGTCTCAAATAAGCTCTTTTGAGTCACTCGCTTTGCCAGCGGTCTTCGGAATACAAAAACCGGCAAAGCTGACGCTCTGCCGGTTTTTGGTCGAAGTGTAAATAAAGGATTTGAAAAACCCAGGAATATCGATGGTTTGCAAGCTACCAGCAAGAGGTTTCATCCTAAATCAAGTAATCTGAAATACTTCCTACTTCCTCCCTCTTTTCAAATTGTGCTTTGATCTGCTCGTTGACTCGAGCATCCATAACAGGTATCTCCTTCAAGTCTTCCTCACGAATGTCAATCTCGGCAATATCATCTTTTTCTCCGTAACGGCTATAAGGATTCATCTTCGGTCGGAGTGGCGGGACTTGTCTCCACTTTCTCCCCCATGGGGAGAAAGTCATGGATCGGCCCGGTCCAGCCCGGGCCGGCGACAGTCCACCGGACTGTCGCATTAAACTATTCAAGTCCCTGCGCCCCTGCCAAGAATATGCCCCCCGGCTGCGCCGGGGGGCATATTCTTGGTCGGAGTGGCGGGACTTGAACCCGCGGCCTCTTGGTCCCGAACCAAGCGCGATACCAAACTTCGCCACACCCCGTCGCTCAATCATTATAATGAATGATTTCCCGCTTGTCAAGTCTCTTTTGGAAAAACCACGGGGGCGCAGAGCGCCTCCGCAGTCCACTTTTTCATTCTGCCCCGTTTGGAAAAACCGGGGACGCTTGCCGCGCTCCCCGGTTTACCGGTGCCTGGGGTTACAGACAAATCACTTGCGTCGCCACGTTTTCCCGAAATTTTCCATCGTGCTCCACGAACAGCATGGTGGGCCTGTATTCCAGCAGCAGCTTTTCCAGCTGAATCCGTGAAAAGACGTCGATGAAGTTCAGCGGCTCGTCCCAAATATACAGATGGGCCGGTGTCATCATGCTTTGGGCCAGGAGGACCTTCTTTTTCTGCCCCTCCGAGTATTCCGCCATGTCTTTGAAAAACTGTGCCCGCTCAAAATCCAACTGCCGGAGGATGGTACACAGCAGGCTCCTGTCCAGATCGTGCTTCTGGCAGTATTCCGAAATCCCGCCCCGGACCCTGGAAGTATCCTGGTCCACATAGGCGATCACAAGCCCCGGCGCAGTCTGGCAGAGGCCCGATTCCCGATACCCGCTTTCGATCCGTCCAGCGCCCGCCTCCTGCAAAATCCGTTTCAGGAGCGTGGATTTCCCGCATCCGTTCGCCCCGTGAAGGGCGATCCGCTCTCCCCGCTTGACAGACAGGTTCAGCCCCGTAAAAACAGGCCGGTCCATGCCGTCGTACTGAAAGCAATAGTTCCGAAGGGAGACCAGCTCGGTTTTATAATGAATCAGCTGGGTGAGCTTCAGCTCCGCTGGCCGCTCCAGGTCCTGGAGCAGGCCCTCCTGCTCCTCGATCTCCCGATCCAGGCGGCGCTCCATCTGCTTGACCCGGCTCTGCATTTTCTTGGTTTTCGCGCCGATATAGGAGCGGCGGTTTTTCTGCCGGTCATGGTCCCTTTGCGGGTCGGTGCCGATTTTGGAGCGCTCACTTTTATCCGCCCAGTCGGAAGCCCGACGGGAGGCCTCTCGGAGCTTCTGGATTTCCCGGCGGTGCTTTTCATCCTCATTCAGGGCAAATTGGTCCCGGCGCTGTTTGTTCTCCCACCAGGAGGAAAAAGTTCCGCTCTGCACCTCGATGGTCTTCCGGTTCAGCACCAGCACATGGTCTACGCAGGCATCCAGCAGTTCCCGGTCGTGGGACACCAGGATAAACCCCTTCTTCCCCGCCAGATACCCCTTCACCCATTCCCTGGCGGTGGAATCCAAGTGGTTGGTAGGCTCGTCAATGAGGGGGAAGTCCCCCTCCCCGGCAAACAGCGCCGCCAGCAGAATTTTCGTCCGTTGTCCAAAGCTCAGGCAGTCGAAGGGCCGGTACAGAATCTCCCCGTCCTCTCCCAGCTTTGGCAGCTCGCGAAACACCCGCCAGCTTTCGCACCCCGGCCGGAGCGCCTCCAGAAAATCCGCCGCGGCGGCCTCCGGAGCATGGGCCGGAACAGAGAATGGAAAATACTCAAACCGGACGCTGGTATCGATAGACCCCTCATAGGGATATTTCCCCAACAGGAGGTTTAGAAAGGTGGTCTTTCCTTTTCCATTCCGGCCAATAAAACCCAGACGCCAGTCCGTATCGATGGAAAAGGAGACGTGTTCAAAAATATTGTCGAAACTGCCCTCGTAACAGAAGGTCAGGTCATTAACGCTGATTTGTGCCATAGTTTCTCCTTCCTGGGACTCCTGTATAAAAAACAGGAACCGTTTGTCGCCAAACAGTTCCTGTGAATTCGTTCTCTTGATCCGGGCGCGACGGGACAAAATGCCCATGGCAAGGCAGCCGTGGATCCCCACGGCGGAAGAAGAGAAGCATCAAATCCACTTTTGGCGACACAATGAAGCAGTATGCGCAGCCTCGCCCATACTGTCTATCCTTTTTACGCCGAAATGCGGATCAGCTTCTCATCTTCCCACCCCTTGCTGAATTTTTTTCATTATAATTTATTTTTTCGTCCCTGTCAAGGCCGGCCGCCCAAGCGGATCTTGAAATCCTCGTAACCGAACCGGACCAAAAGCTCCGTGCTTCCCTCCGGATTCAGCGCGTAGATGGCCGGCAGCGGCATCCCGTTGAAGGTGTTGTTCTTGCAGGTGGTGTAGATGGCCATGTCCCCGAACAGCACCAGATCCCCCTCCTGGAGAGGCTTCTCAAAACCGTAGTCCCCGATTACGTCCCCGGCCAGGCAGGTGGGCCCCGCCAATCGGTAGATAGAACTTCCTCCCCCTGCTCCGTAGACTGGGGGCTGGTATGGCATTTCCAACACGTCCGGCATGTGGCAGGCAGCGCTGGCGTCCAGAATGGCGATCTTGACCTCCCCGTTTTCCACAATATCCAAAACCCGAGCCGCAAGATACCCGGCGTTCAGCGCCACCGCTTCCCCCGGCTCCAGGTAGACCTCCAGCCCCCATTTTTCTTGGACCCGGCGGACGCATCCCTCCAGCCGGGGCAAGTCGTACCCAGGGCGTGTGATGTGGTGGCCGCCGCCCAGATTCAGCCACTTCATTTGGGGCAAAACATCCCCAAATTTTTCCTCCACCGCCGCCAGAGTCGTATCCAAAGCGTCGGCATCCTGCTCGCAAAGGGTGTGGAAATGGAGGCCGTCCAGCAGTCCGATCAAATCTTCATCCATTTCCCGATCCCAGACCGCCCGGGTCACGCCCAGGCGGCTGCCGGGGGCGCAGGGATCGTAAATGGCGTGGCCCTCCTGGGTGGAGCGCTCCGGATTGATTCGGAGGCCGATCTGCTTTCCCGCGGCTTTGGCGCGGGGACCGAATTTTTGGAGCTGCCGGGGGGAGTTGAAGACGATGTGGCCGGCATAGCGCAAAAGCTCGTCAAATTCGTCCGCCCGGTAGGCCCCGCAGAAGACGTGGACTTCCTTGCCGGGCATTTCCTCATAGCCCAGCCGGGCCTCATAAAGGCCGCTGGCCTCGGTACCCGCCAGGTAGGGCGCCAGATCAGGGTACAGATTAAAATTGGAGAAGGCTTTCTGGGCCAGCAGGATCTTGCAGCCGGTCCGCGTCGCCACCCCCGCCAAAATCTCGC
This sequence comes from uncultured Oscillospiraceae bacterium, assembly GCA_947625945.1. Taxonomy (GTDB): domain Bacteria; phylum Bacillota; class Clostridia; order Oscillospirales; family Oscillospiraceae; genus Faecousia. The sequence continues at coordinate 4,876 of CANQQI010000088.1, read as the reverse complement.
CGTTTTTCATCAGCGCGGCCCGGTCCAGAATATAGCAGGGCGTCTTCAAATGTCCGAAGAGCGCCTCCGGCGCCCCCCTCAGCCCCGCGAAGGGCGGTCTGCCGTCCATCACTCCACCAGCGCCGGGTCGCGGCGCTCGGACTTGGGCAGGCCGTACCGGTCCAGGGCTGCCAGGAAGGGATCGGGGTCAAACTCCTCCACGGTGTGGACGCCCTTTTGGGTCCACTTTCCCGTGAGCAGCATCATCGCTCCACACATGGCGGGTACGCCGGTGGTGTAGCTGATGGCCTGACTCCCCACCTCCCGATAGCATTCCTGGTGGTCGCATACATTATATATATAGTAAGTCTTGGCGCGCCCGTCCTTCTTCCCCGTGAAGATGCAGCCGATGTTGGTCTTCCCGTGGGTCCGGGGGCCCAGGCTGGCGGGATCCGGCAGCAGGGCCTTCAAAAATTTGATAGGCACGATCTGCTGCCCCTCAAATTCCACCGGGGTGGTGGAGAGCATCCCCACATTCTCCAGGCACTTCATATGGGTCAGGTAGCTCTGGCCGAAGGTCATGAAGAAGCGGATCCGCTTGACCTCCGGGATGTTCAGGGCCAGGCTCTCGATCTCCTCATGGTGGAGCAGATACATATCCTTCTTCCCCACCTGGTCAAAGTCATATTCCCGCTTGATGGTCATGGGGGGAATTTCCACCCAGTGGCCGTCCTCCCAGTAGCTGCCGGGGGCGGAGACCTCCCGGAGATTGACCTCCGGGTTAAAATTGGTGGCGAAGGCGTAGCCGTGGTCGCCGCCGTTGCAGTCCAGAATATCGATGGTGTCGATAAAATCAAATTCGTGCTTTTTCGCGTAGGCGCAGTAGGCCTGGGTCACGCCGGGGTCAAACCCGCAGCCCAAGAGGGCCGTCAGGCCGGCCTTCTCGAATTTTTCCCGGTAGGCCCACTGCCAGCTGTAATCAAAATAGGCGGAGAAGCCCTTCTCCCGGCACCGCTTTTCGTAGATCGCCCGCCAGGCCGGGTCGTCGGTGTCCTCGGGCTCGTAGTTGGCGGTGTCCATATAGTTGACGCCGCAGGCCAGGCAGGCGTCCATAATGGTCAGGTCCTGGTACGGCAGGGCGATGTTCATCACCAGATCCGGCCCATAGCCTTTGATCAGGGCGATGAGCTGCTCCACATTGTCGGCGTCCACCTGGGCGGTGGTGAGCTTGGTGGCGGTGTGGGGAGCCAATTTCGCGGCCAGGGCGTCGCACTTGGACTTGGTGCGGCTGGCGATGCACAGCTCGGTGAACACCTCGCTCACCTGGCAGCATTTGGAAATGGCCACGGAGGCCACGCCTCCGCATCCAATGACAAGTACCTTGCTCATTTTCAAAACTCCTCCTCTTGAAAATTCAAACCGGCAGCGCCAGCAGCAGCTCCCGCAGCACCTTGCAGGCGGCGGCGGTGGAGGCCCCGCTGGCATCCAGCATGGGGGCCAGCTCATTCACATCGGCGGCCACCACCCAGGCCTTGCAGACCGTCCGGATGGCGCCGAGCAGCTCTGGGAAGGTCACGCCTCCCGCCTCCGGAGTCCCGGTGCCGGGGAAAGCCGCCGGGTCCAGGCAGTCTAAATCAATGGTAAAGTACACCGGCACGTTCCGCTTCCGCAGATCCTCCACGGTCTGCTCCAACCCGTCAAAGGTGAAGGGGTGCATCCGGGTATGGGCCCGGGCAAACTGAAATTCGGCCCGGTCCCCGCTGCGGACGCAGAACTGGTGGATCCTTCCGTCCCCCACCAGCTCATGGCACCTCCTGAGAACACAGGCGTGGCTGAGCTTCACCCCCAGATAGTCCTCCCGCAGATCGGCGTGGGCGTCAAAGTGGACGATTTCCAGATCAGAATGCCGCTGTACCGCCGCTCGGACCGCCCCCAGGGTCACCAGATGCTCGCCTCCCAGCAGCACCGGCAGCTTCCCGTCGGAGAAAATTTCCGCCGCCCGGCTCTGGATATGGAAAAGCGCCGCGTCCGGGCTCCCGAAGGGCAGCTCCAGGTCTCCGCTGTCGAAAATAGGCCGGTCCGTCAGATCCCGGTCCTGGTAAGGGCTATAGGTCTCCAACCCAAAGCTCTCATGCCGCATGGCGGCGGGGCCGAACCGGGCCCCAGGTCGGAAGCTGGTGGTGGAGTCGAAGGGCGCGCCGTAGAGGACGATTTTTGCCTCCTCGTAGGGGGCTTCGCAGCCCAGGAAGGTCTCAATATTGGGCCTCACTCAGTCCTCCACCTCCATGAGCATCTCCTCCAGGAACGCCGGCAGGCAGAAGGCCCCCACATGGAGCCGGGTGGTATAGTACCGGGTGTGGAGATTCAGCTTCTTCCAGGCCTCCGCGTCCAGATCGTCGGTGGGGTGGTACTTTTTGCTGGCAAAGCCGAAGAGCCAGTACCCGGCGGCGTAGGTGGGGATGTGGGCCTGGTAGACCCGGCTGATGGGGAAGGTGGTGGCGATCCGCCGGTGGCTGCGCTGCATGGCGGTGGCGTCCTCGGCGTAGAAGGGGCTCCCCTGCTGGTTCACCATGATGCCGTCGGCTCGGAGGGCGTTGTAGCAGTTGCCGTAGAACTCCCGGGTAAACAGGCCCTCCGAGGGCCCGAAGGGATCCGTGGAGTCCACAATGATCAGATCGTAGGACGCCTCGCACCGGCGGATAAATTTCAAAGCGTTTTCAAAGTGAATGTGGACTCTCCGGTCGTCCATCCGGCAGGCGTTGCTGGGAAGATAGGTCCGGCAGGCCTCCACCACCTGGGGGTCCATCTCCACCAGGTCGATCCGCTCCACCCGGTCGTACCGGGTCAACTCCCGGACCACGCCGCCGTCCCCGGCGCCGATGACCAGGATATCCCGAATCCCCTGATGGACCGCCATGGGCACATGGGTGATCATCTCGTCGTAGATGAACTCGTCCCGCTCGGTGAGCATCACGTTGCCGTCCAGGGTCAGCACCCGGCCAAATTCCGGGGTTTCAAAAATATCGATCCGCTGATAGTCGCTCTGCTTGGAGTATAGATGCCGGTCCACCCGGATGCTGTGCTTCACATCCGGGGTATGAAATTCGCTGAACCACATTTCCATGGGAAAAACCTCCTATGCCAAGACATTGATGTATTTCAGCTCCGGATCCTCGGGGCCGGTCATGCTGCATCCCTTTTCCTTGGCGTATTGGATATGCTCCAGGATCTCCTGGGTGATCCGCTCGCCAGGGGCCAGAATGGGGATCCCAGGCGGATAGCAGGTAACGAACTCGCTGCACACCTGCCCTACGCTCTCCACCAGCGGCATACTCCGCTTGGGGGCATAAAACGCCTCCTGGGGGCTGGTGACCACCTCGGGGTCGATGAACTCCTGGCTCAGCAGGCCGGTGCCGTCCCTCTGATACCGCCGGCGGATCTCCGCCAGGGCGCTGACCAGCCGCTCCACCTCCTGAATCCGGTCGCCGATGGAGAGATAGGCAAGAATATTGCCGATGTCTCCGAACTCGATCTGAATGTCATACTCATCCCGGAGAATGTCGTAGACCTCGATCCCCGCCAGACCGATATCCAGGGTGTGGACGCTGAGCTTGGTGATATCAAAATCAAATACCGAGTCCCCGTTGAGCAGCTCCCGCCCGAAGGCGTAGTAGCCGCCCACGGCGTTGACCTCCTGCCGGGCGTATTCCGCCATATCCGCCACCTGGTGGAACACCTCCCTGCCCCGCAGGGCCAGGTTCCGGCGGCTGATATCCAGACTGGACATCAGCAGATAGCTGCCGGAGGTGGTCTGGGTCAAATTGATAACCTGCCGCACATAGCCGGCGTTGATTCCCGGCCCGGTCAGAAGCAGGCTGGACTGGGTCAGGCTGCCGCCGCTTTTGTGCATGGACACGCAGGCCATGTCCGCCCCCGCCGCCATGGCGGACACCGGAAGCCCCCCACCAAAGTAGAAGTGGGTGCCGTGGGCCTCGTCCACCAGGCAGAGCATCCCCGCCTCATGGGCCATCCGAACGATGGCCCGCAGATCGCTGCAAATACCGTAGTAGGTGGGGTTGTTCACCAGCACCGCAACGGCGTTGGGATGCTCGGCAATGGCCTTGGCCACCTGCGCCCGCCGCATCCCCAGGGAGATCCCCAGCCGCTGGTCCACCTCCGGGTTTACATAAACCGGTACCGCGCCACACAGCACCAGGGCGTTGATGACGCTTTTGTGGACATTCCGGGGCAGAATGATCTCCTGTCCCCGCTTGCAGGAGCTTAAGACCATGCTCTGTACCGAGCTGGTGGTGCCCCCCACCATCAAAAAGGCGTGGGCCGCCCCGAAGGCGTCCGCCGCCAGGTCCTCCGCCTGGGCGATTACGGACACGGGATGGCACAGATTGTCCAGGGGCTTCATGCTGTTCACGTCCACGCCCACGCACTGCTGGCCCAGGAAGGCAGTCAACTCCGGGTTGCCCCTGCCCCGCTTGTGCCCCGGCACGTCAAAGGGCACCACCCGCATTTTTCGGAAATTCTCCAGGGCCTCATAGATGGGTGCGCGGCTCTGATCCAGCCGGGTTCTGTTGACATTCATGGCCATTCTCCTCCCTTGACGCAAAAAACGCAAGCCGTGGGAACACGGCTTGCGAATCAGTCCAATAACCCCTTTTTTCCAGAAAAAGGGCTGGCAAGAAATGATCAGAGTCTATACAGCAATCATACTTTTACTACTCTTATTGACCGTTTCACAAGTCTGCGCCACCGCGCATTTCGGTTATGAAGTAACCAACTTATAAAATTTGAGCTCTCAACTCAATCAATAAGGCAGCTAAAAAGCCGCCGGTCGGCGGTGGACCCGGCTGTCCGTATGGCCTTGACTCCCGGGGAGTGGTCC
>CANQQI010000087.1 GCA_947625945.1 uncultured Oscillospiraceae bacterium | reverse complement strand
TACGGAAAGCTGCTGCTTCCGGTGATGACCGCCGCCCTGGCGGCCCAAGGGGGCGGGACCGCCTCGGCGGCGCTGTACACCGGCACGGCGGTGTTCGACGCCGTGTTGGGGGCCCTGATCTCCAAGGTGACGGTGCCCATGCTGTATCTGTTCCTCTGCCTGGGAGTCGCCAACAGCGCGGTGGGGGAGGACATGCTGAAAAAGCTCCGGGATTTTCTGAAATGGCTGATGACCTGGAGCCTGAAGCTGGTGCTCTACGTCTTTACCGGATACATGGGCATTACCAAGGTGGTCAGCGGCACCGCCGACGCCGCTGCGGTGAAGGCGGCGAAGCTCACCATCTCCGGCATGGTGCCGGTGGTGGGGGGCCTGCTCTCGGACGCCTCGGAGACCATTCTGGTCAGCGCGGGGGTGATGCGCAGCGCTGCCGGGGTCTACGGGCTGCTGGCGATTCTGGCGATCTGCCTGGGACCCTTCCTTCGGATCGGCGTGCAGTATTTGATGCTGAAGCTGACAGCGGCGGCCTGTGCCGTCTTCGGTACCAAGGAGACCGCCGGACTGATCCAGGATTTTTCCGCCGGCATGGGGATGCTCCTGGCCATGACCGGAACCATGTGCCTGCTGCTGCTCATCAGCACCGTCTGCTTTTTGAAAGGAGTGGAATAATGGACGCACTGGGACCCTATCTGCTGCGGGTCACCGCCGCGGCCATCCTCTGCGCCATTCTTAAGAGCCTGCTGGGAAAGGAAGGCACCCCCGCCGCCGTGGGAAAGCTGCTGTGCGGCGTGTTTTTGGCGGTGACGGTGCTCCATCCCCTGACGGCCCTGCGCATGGGAAGCCTTCAGGTTTTCTCTCAGGATATTGCCTGGGAAGCTTCCCAAGCGGTGGCCCAGGGTGAATCCGACGCTGCCCAGGCCCTCCGGGCCGGAATAAAGCAGCGGGTGGAAGCATATATCTTGGACAAAGCCGCTTCCCTGGGGGCGGAGCTGACTGTGGAGGTGACGCTGACAAAGGATGCTCCGCCGGCGATTGCCCAGGCGCGCTTGGCCGGAAGGATCTCCCCCTACGCCAAGGCGCAGCTTGCCGACATTCTCACCAGGGAGCTGGGGATTCCAAAGGAGGCGCAGCAGTGGAACTGAAAAAGATCCTTGCCTTTCTGGAAAAGTACAAATTCGCGATTCTGATTCTGGCGCTGGGACTGTTGCTCATGGCCCTGCCGGGCAGGACAGAACCCGCCGCCACGGTCCAGGAGACCCAGCCGGAACCGGAAAGGGACGTTGCCAAGGAGCTTTCCCAGATCCTGAGCCAGATCCAGGGCGCGGGAAAGGTGGAGGTGCTGCTGACTCTGGAGGCGGGGGAGGAAACGCTGTACCAGTATGACGAAAACCTCTCCGACTCCACCCAAAATCGGGACACGGTCACGGTGACGGATGGCCAGCGGGGCCAGACCGGTCTGGTGCGGCAGGTACTGCCCGCCACCTACCGTGGCGCGGTGGTGGTCTGCCAAGGAGCCGACGACCCCAGGATCCGGCTCGCCATCGTGGAGGCGGTATCCATGGCTACGGGCCTGGGGGCGGACCGGATCTCCGTACTGAAAATGAAATGATTGGAGGCATTTGTATGAAAACTTGGAAGAAGAATTTCATCGCGGCGGCGGTGCTGGTGACGGTATGCGCCGGGATCTACCTCAACTGGCGTTACAGCAACGAGGAAGCGGCCGTGAACCTGGAGGACACCCTGGACGCCGCGAAGCTCATGTCCTCGGACACCCTGGTGATGAGCGGAGAGACGGAGAACCAGACCACGACCCAGGCTGAATATTTTGCCGCCGTGCGACTTTCCCGGCAGCAGGCCAGGGACAGCGCCGTAAGCCTTTTGCAGGAGGCCATGGCCTACAGCGAGGGCGGCAAGGATTCCCAGGTGGGCACCCAGCTGGAGGACATCGTCCAGACCGCCTTGGATGAGGCCCAGATCGAAAGCCTGGTCATCGCCAAGGGCTATGCCGACTGCGTGGCCTACATCAGTGAAGGCGGCATTTCCGTGGCGGTGGCCGCTCCGGAGGGTGGCTTGCAGCAGACGGACGTGGCGGTGATCACCGACATTGTGCTGAACCAGTCCGATTTCACAATCAGCGACATCCATGTGGTAGAAGTTCCCTGAGTTTTTCCCCCGGCCAGACCTGGACGGGGGAAATGCCCTTTTATGGAAAATTTTCGTTGCATTTCGACAAGAACCGTGATAAAATAACATCCGTATGGGAACCCTGAAAAAAGGGGGGCTGCCGTCTTGGAAACGGAAACAGCTGAAAAAAAAGAAAAACAAATCATGACGCCTGCCGTGGCGGAGAAGCTGGAACGGCTGAAGGCGTTTTTCACCGGCCTTGGGTGGAAACGCATCCTTTGCGCCGCCCTAGCGGTGCTCCTGGCGACCGCCTGGATCTGGTATGCCTGCTATGACTATGGCCAGGCCAAATTCCGGGATGTGACCATCGAGCTGGGGCAGACGGAGCTGCCGCCCGGCGCTTTTCTCACTCCATACGGCGGGGCGGGGCAGGCGGAGTTTGTAACGAGTCTCAGCCAGATCAATCTGTCCCAGGTGGGCCGGCAGAGCGTCACTTTGCGGCAGGGCCTGAAGCAGGAGACGGTCACCTTAACCATTCAGGACACCACGGCACCCACCGCGGAGTTTCAGAATTTGGTGGTTCCTGTAGACGAACAGATCGATCCCGAGGATTTTGTGGCGACCTGCTTTGACCTGTCCGGCGTGGAGATTTCCATGCCCGCGTTCCAGATCCCCGACTCCAATGAGGACAGCACGGTAACGGTGACAGTGGCGGATCCCTACGGCAACCGGATCACCGGGAACTGTACGATCTCCTATATCTGGATGAAGGACCAATTCTTCCTGGAATACGGCCAGACGGTCAGCGCCGACGATCTGGTGCTGGATCCCCAGCGAGACGCCCGGCGGATCTCCCAGGACGTCATCGATATGCTCAATTCCTCCCCGGTGGGGCAGTATACCGTCACCGGCGTCAGCGAAGGACTGCCCCAGAGCTGTGTGGTAACCATTCAGGACACCTTGGGCCCGGAGGTGACCCTCCAGGAGAAGGCGATCTATCCCGGCGGCACCGCGGAGCTGTCCGATTTTCTGGTGAGCGCGGAGGATCCTTCCGGTGTCGTTTCCGTGGATCTAATGACGGAACTGGATGTGAACACCCTGGGCAGACAGACCGTTACAGTCCGTGCCGTGGATTCCTTTGGCAACGAGACCCTTGCCCAGACCACGCTCCGGGTGGTGGAGGACATGGAAGGGCCTACCTTCTCCGGGGTCTCGACCATGGAGGTGGCGGTGAATACCCCGCCGGACTATACGCTGTTTGTTACGGCTTCCGACTCCCGGGATGGGGCGGTGACCTATACCTATGATGCCAGCGGTGTGGATCTGTCCCAGATGGGCACCTACTATGTGATCTACCGGGCAGAGGACGCTTCCGGCAATGTTACCACCTACAACCGCCGGGTGGAGGTCAACCACACCATGGCGGATACCCAGGCGCTGGTGGACCAGATGGCCGCCGCCTGCGCCGACGATCCCATCTCCATCAAGCTCTACGTCCAGAACCATGTGGGCTACAACTCCAATTCCGGCGCGGGAGATCCGGTATGGTACGGTCTGACCCACTATATCGGCAACTGCTATGTCCACGCCAGGACCCTCCAGGAGGTCATGACCAAGAAGGGGTACACTACCCAGATGATCTGGGTCAAGGATCACAGCCACTACTGGCTGATCGTGGATATGGGCGGCTACTGGCGGCATATCGACGCCACGCCCGGGCGCTCCCACGGCTGGACCCGGCTGATGACCGACCAGGAGCGGCTAGACAGCCTCTCCGGACGGGATTGGGACCATTCTCTCTGGCCTCCCTGCGTATAAAGTCTTTCGGCCCCGGAATTTCCGGGGCCGATTTTCCGGAAAAACGCAAATCTCCGGTTGTAATTTTTTGGATTTGTGTTACAATAAAAGAAAATTCATGCTTGGCGTGATATTGTTTGGGAGGTACCCTTATGGCAGAGAACAAGCAGTCCAAGTCCTACATCCAGCAGTACCAGGAAAACGGGAGCGTGCTGATCTCCGAAGATGTGATCGCCGCCATCGTGGCCCAGGCCGCCGCCGAGGTGGACGGCGCCGCGGGCTTCAATGTCAAGCCCGGGGAGATCAATAAGAAAACTGTGGGCAAGAATCTGAAGATCACCATCGGCCCCGAGGACGAGGTCTACATCGACTGCACCATTTCCGTAGTCTACGGCCAGAGCGTCATCGACGTTGCCAAGGCCGTGCAGGAGGCCGTTACCAGCGCCCTGGAATCCATGGCGGGCGTCACCGTTGCCGCTGTGAACGTCAATGTGGGCGGCATCCTCCGGAAGTAAGCCCATGACGAGAGCCAACGCCAGGGAACTGGCGGTCCATATGATCTACGGCCAGAGCTTCACCGGCGCGGAGCCGGAGGCTGCCCTGGAAACGCTGTTCGCTCCGGGGTACTACGAGACCCTGGCTCAGGAGTGCCCGGTCTATGAGGAACGCCCGGATCCGGCCCAGATGGCCTACATCCGGCGGGTGGTTTCGGGGGTGTATGCCTACCGGGAGGAGCTGCGGCAGCAGATCCAGACCCTGTCCATCGGCTGGGACGTGAGCCGGATCTCCCGGGTGACCAGAGCCATTTTGATGCTGGCCATGTATGAGGCGGCGTATGTGGAGGATGTGCCCAAAAACGCGGCCATTTCCGAGGCCGTCCGGCTGGCGAAGCTCTACGACGGAAAGGATACCGGCGCCTTTGTCAACGGCATCCTGGGAACCTGGGACCGGAGTCGGGAGGAGCCAAAATGATCGTTCTGGGCTTCGACACCAGCAACTATACCACCTCCCTGGCCTGGTTCGACGGGGAGCGGGGGGAGAACGCTTCTCAATTACTGCCGGTGGCGGCGGGCGCGCTGGGCCTGCGGCAGAGTGACGCGGTGTTTCACCATACCAGGAGCCTGCCGGAGCTTGCCGGCAGGCTCTTTTCCCAAGTTCCGCCGGGCTCTGTTCAGGCGGTGGGCGTCAGCACCCGCCCCCGGGCGGTGGAGGGCAGCTATATGCCCTGCTTTCTGGTTGGGTACAGCCACAGCGCGGTGCTTGCCAAGGCGCTGGGAGTACCGCTGATCCAGGTTTCTCATCAGCAGGGCCATCTGGCGGCGGCGGCCTGGGCCGCCGGGCGGATGGAGCTGCTGGACAGGCCCTTTTTGGCCTGGCACCTGTCCGGCGGCACTACGGAGCTGCTCTATTGCCGGCCGGAGGGGCGAAATGTTTCCTGCCGCCGGATCGGCGGTACCACGGACATCTCCGCCGGGCAGCTGATCGACCGGACGGGGCAGCTGCTTTCCCTGCCCTTCCCGGCGGGAAGGGCCCTGGACGAGCTGAGCCGGGGCGATGAGGGGAAGGACGCCTTCCCGGTCAAAAACCAGGGGCTGGAATTTTCCTTCTCGGGATTAGAAAACAAAGTCCGGGATTATTCCCGGGACCATGCCCCGGCGGAGACTGCCGGCTATGCCCTGCGGTCTGTAACTGGGGCGGTGACGCGAGCCACAGAGGCGGCCCTGAAGGAAATGCCGGACCTGCCGGTGCTGTTTTCCGGCGGCGTGGCCTCCAACTCCCTGCTGCGGGAGACCCTGGCCCCTCTAGGGGCGGTGTTCGCGCCGCCCCGGTTTTCCACGGACAACGCCCTGGGCGTGGCGGTGCTGGCCCATCGGGCTTTGGAGGGATGATATGGCGAAGATTTTATCCGTCACACAGGTCAATGAATATCTCCGGGCCAAGCTGGACAGCGATGAGAATCTGGCGGCCCTGGCGGTGCGGGGGGAACTGAGCAACTACAAGTGCTACCCCTCCGGTCACCACTATTTTACATTGAAGGACGAGGGCGGGGCGCTGAAATGCGTCATGTTCAAGGGAAACGCCCTCCGACTTCGGTTCCGGCCGGAAAACGGCATGAAGGTCATCGCCATGGGGCGAATCGCCGTCTATCCCCGGGACGGGGCCTATCAGCTCTACTGCACCGCCCTGACGCCCGACGGCGTGGGGGACCTGTACGCCGCTTTTGAGCAGCTCAAGGCTAAGCTGGCGGCCCAGGGCCTGTTCGACCCGGCCCACAAGAAGCCCATCCCCCAATACCCCGGCACCATTGGCATCGTCACCAGCTCTGCCGGAGCGGCGGTCCACGATATGCTCCGAATCTTGCGGAAGCGCTACCCCTTGACCCGGGTGCGGCTGCTGCCGGTGCGTGTCCAGGGGGCGGAGGCCCCCGGGGAGATCGCCGCCGCTATTCGCTATGCAAACCGGTTCCAGCTTGCGGACCTGCTGATCGTGGGCCGGGGCGGCGGGTCCATGGAGGATCTGTGGGCATTCAATGAGGAGGTAGTGGCCCGGGCCATCTACGATTCCCGAATTCCGGTGATTTCCGCCGTGGGCCATGAGCCGGACGTGACCATTTCGGACTTTGTGGCCGACCTTCGTGCCGCCACCCCCAGCAACGCGGCGGAGCTGGCGGTGCCGGATCAGGATGCCCTGCGGCAGACCCTGGATTCCATGGCCGCCGCCATGGCCACGGCCCTGTCCCGGCAGCTCAAGGCCGCCCGGCGGCACTATCAGATGCTGTCGGACAGTCCGGCCCTGCAAAGTCCCGACGCCTATCTCGCCCAGCGGCGGCAGGCCCTGGCGCTGCTGCGGAGCCGCCTGACCGCTGCCCAGAGCAGGGCCCTGGCCGCCAAACGGCAGCGGTTTGTGGCGCTCACCGCCAAATTGGACGCCATGAGTCCTCTGCGGGTGCTGTCCCGCGGTTACGCAATGGTGCGCACAGACGGGGGGGCGGTGCTTCGGTCTGTCGGACAGGCCGCGCCGGGAGATCTGCTCACGATTACCGTCAGAGACGGGCAGCTGACTGCCCAGGTGACGGAGCGAAAGGAGTCTGAACATGGAAAGCAAGACCTTTGAAGAAAAAATGCAGCGCCTGGAACAGATCGTCCGGGCGATGGAGCGGGGAGACGTGGCGCTGGAGGAGTCTCTGGCGCTGTTCCAGGAGGGAACCGGTCTGGTGAGAAGCTGCGGGAAGCTCCTGGATGAGGCGGAAATGCAGGTGAAGAAGATCCTCACTGCCGAGAACGGCACCCCTCAGGAGGTTCCTTTTGATGAAGACCAGCCTTGAGACCGGCTACCGGCAGGCTGTGGAACGCTATCTGGCGGAGGCCTGCCAAGAAGGGGAGGAGCTTCCCCAAAAGGAGCTGTACCGGGCCATGGCCTACAGCCTGAGCGCCGGAGGGAAGCGGCTGCGGCCAATTTTTGTACTGGAATTTTGCCGGATGTGCGGCGGGGACTGGGAAAAGGCTCTGCCCCTGGCCGCGGCAATCGAAATGGTCCATACCTACAGCCTGATCCACGACGACCTGCCCTGCATGGACGACGACGACCTGCGCCGGGGCCGCCCTACCAATCACAAGGTCTTCGGGGAGGCCATGGCCGTCCTAGCTGGGGACGGGCTGCTGACCGAGGCGTTCTCCCAGATCGCCGCCGCGCCGCTGCCCGCCGAGGTCCGGCTGAAAGCAGTAGCGATTCTGGCCGAATGCGCCGGTCCCCGGGGCATGGTGGGGGGCCAGGCGCTGGACATGAAGAGCCAGGAGCGGGTCTGCACGGAAGAGGAGGTCCTGGCCATCCAGAGCCGGAAGACTGGGGCCCTGATCCGGGCAGCCTGTCAGATGGGCGTGCTGGCCGGAGGCGGAGGAGAGCAGGCGCTTTCCGCCGCCGGGACCTTTGCGGAAAAGCTGGGTCTGGCCTTCCAAATTCGGGACGATCTGCTGGATGCCATCGGCTCAGAGCAGGAGCTGGGCAAGGCCACCGGGGTGGACGGGGAGAAGAACACCTTCCTCCGGCTCTATGGCCAGGATACCTGCCAGGAGATGGTGGAAAAGCTGACTCGGGAGGCGGTGGCCGCCCTGGCGGTCTTTCCGGACCGGGCGGCGCTGGCAGAGCTGGCAGGTAGACTGACTACCAGAAGAAACTGAGCAAAATGCTGCGATTATTTTATGTAAACCACAGAGATCATAAACCGGCATGGCCTAAGCCATGCCGGTTCCGATTTCCTTTGCGAAATCAACTCGTAAACATCCCCCGGTAGGGTAAAGCCGCCGACAGCCCGGTAGCCCATATGGCAGTAAAAATGCTGGGCGTACTCGTCGGACTGGGTGGAGGTCATAACCAACCGGAAGCCCATACGGGCCATCTCCACCTCCCAGTAGCGGAGCAATTCCCTGCCGTAGCCGTGGCCCCGGCAGTCCTCCGCCAGAAAAAGGAGGTTCAGGAAGGGCGTGTTGTCCCAAAACAGATTGTAGCGCAGCCAACCCGCCAGACGATCTCCATCCCAGAGGCAGTAGACCCGGCCCAGAGAAATGGCCCGCTCCAGCTCTGCCGGGGAGATGTGTCGGTCCAGCGGGGCAAGGAGGGAAAGGTCGGCGGGGGAGGCGATTTGAATGTTCATCGCGAAGTTTGTCACTTCCCATGCTGGAATTTGCGGCACGATTTAAGACTGAATGTCCTGATCGTCAAAGGGATCGCCGCACTCCGGGCAGAACTTGGGGGGATGCTTGGGGTCCTCCGGCTCCCAGCCGCACTTGTCGCAGCGGTAGAG
>CANQQI010000086.1 GCA_947625945.1 uncultured Oscillospiraceae bacterium | reverse complement strand
GACCCCGTCCGCCGCCGGTGATTATAGCACAATGTAAAAACATTTGCAACTAAAATTGTGGGGTTTTACTAAAAAAATGGAAAAAACAGAAAAAGGTTGACCAAAAGTAGAAGGTGTGCTATAGTTATGCCGCTATCTCCGGCGGCCGCGGGGAAACAGCCGCAGTCCTGCCGCCGGAGGCGAGGCGCGATATGCGTAAAAAGGCGATAACCTACCTGATGATCGTGGGCGTGGCCCTGCTGGGAGCGCTGAACTACCAGCTCTTTGTCTTCCCCAATCGGTTCGCCCCCGCCGGGCTCAACGGCATCTGCACCATGATCCAGTACCTGTCCGGCATCAGCGTGGGCTATATGAGTCTGCTCATCAATATCCCCCTGGCCATCATCGTCTACCGCCACGTCAGCAAGGCCCTGGCGGTGCGGAGCATGGCCTATGTACTGGTGTTCTCCGGGGCGCTGCTGGTACTGGGACAGCTGGACCTGTCCCAGTTCGCCTATGAGACGGAAAACGGCACCAGCACCATCTTAGGCCCCCTGGTGGCCGGCGTCATCAACGGCTACTGCTACTCCATGCTCCTGCGGGCCAGCGCCTTCTCCGGCGGCACGGATTTCATCGCCGCCATTATCCACAAGCGCCGCCCGGAGCAGTCCATCATGGGCCAGATCTTCCTGCTGAACGTGGCGGTGGCGGTGGCCTCCTACTTCGTCTACGATTTCCAGATGGAGCCGGTGCTGCTGTGCATCATGTACAGCTTCACCTCCTCCACCGTCTCCGAGCGGCTGATCAAAAGCGGCCGCAGCGCCCTGCGCTATGAGATCATCACGGAGCACCCGGAGCAGCTGTCCCGGGACATTATCCAGAAGCTCCACCACAGCGCCACCCTGATTCCCGCCCAGGGCATCTACTCCGGCAAGCCCACCAATATCCTGGTGTGCATCGTCAACAAGACCCAGAGCGCCGTGGTGGCGAATATGATCCGCCACAGCCCGAACACCTTCGCCACCGTCTCCCAGGTGGGGGAGGTCATGGGCAACTTCAAGCATTTGGACCCCGAGGGCCGGCCCGAAAAAGATTTCCTTGACAGCGGGGACGATAAAGCGGTATAATTCTACAAATACAAATAAATTAGGAGGATCACCATGGCTTACTACTATCCGGAACCCAGCCACACGTTCAGCGAGTACCTGCTTATCCCCGGATACACCTCGGAGGACTGTATTCCGGACCGGGTGAGCCTGCGAACGCCCCTGACCAAGTTCCGCAAGGGCTTTGAGGAGCCTGCCATCAGCCTGAACATTCCCCTGACCTCCGCCATCATGCAGTCTGTTTCCAACGACTCGCTGGCCATCGCCCTGGCCAAGGAGGGGGGTCTGAGCTTTATCTACGGCTCCCAGACCATCGAGGCCCAGGCCGCCATGGTGGCCAAGGTCAAGAGCCACAAGGCCGGGTTCGTGGTCTCCGCCTCCAATCTGACCCCCGAGGCCACTTTGGGGGACGTGCTGGCCCTGAAGGCCCAGAACGGCTTCTCCACCGTGGCCATCACCCACGACGGCACCGCCAACGGCATCCTCCGGGGCCTGGTCACCAGCCGGGACTACCGGCTCTCCCGGATGAGCAAGTCCGACAAGGTGAAGGATTTCATGACCCCCATGGAGCATCTGGTGACGGCCCCCGCCGGCACCACCCTCAGCGAGGCCAACGACATTATCTGGGAGCACAAGCTCAACGCCCTGCCCATTGTGGACAAGGAGGGGCGGCTGTGCCACTTTGTCTTCCGGAAGGACTACGCCTCCCACAAGGACAATCCCCTGGAGCTGCTGGACGAGCGGAAGCGCTACCTGGTGGGCGCGGGCATCAACACCCGGGACTATGCCCAGCGGGTGCCGGCGCTGTTGGAGGCCGGGGCGGACGTGCTGTGCATCGATTCCTCCGAGGGCTACACCTGCTGGCAGCAGAAGACCATCGCCTGGATCCGGGAGAAATACGGCGACACCGTGAAGGTGGGTGCGGGGAACGTGGTGGACCGGGACGGATTTCTGTTCCTGGCCCAGGCCGGGGCGGACTTTGTGAAGGTCGGCATCGGCGGAGGCTCCATCTGCATCACCCGGGAGACCAAGGGCATCGGCCGGGGCCAGGCCACGGCGCTGATCGAGGTGGCGGCGGCCCGGGACGAGTACTTCCGGGAGACGGGGATCTATGTCCCCATCTGCTCCGACGGCGGCATCGTTCACGACTATCACATGACCCTGGCCCTGGCCATGGGGGCGGATTTCCTGATGCTGGGCCGGTATTTCGCCCGGTTCGACGAGGCCCCCTCCCCCAAGGTGCTGGTCAACGGGGTCTACATGAAGGAGTACTGGGGCGAGGGTTCAAACCGAGCCCGGAACTGGCAGCGCTACGATCTGGGCGGCGCCAGCAAGCTGAGCTTCGAGGAGGGCGTGGACTCCTATGTGTCCTATGCCGGGCCGCTCCACACCAATGTGGAGAACAGCCTCTACAAGGTCAAGAGCACCATGTGCAACTGCGGCGTGACCACCATCGCTTCGCTTCAGAAGGAGGCCAAGCTGACCCTGGTCTCCGCTACCTCCATTGTGGAGGGCGGCTACCACGACGTGACCCTCCGCTCCAGCTCTCAGCCCGGCGGCTAATCATAAAAAGGCCCCCACCCGGGGGCCGCTCCTTTTCCCGCCTCTTTCCAGAGGCAATATCGATACCGAGCGGGCCCAACAGATAAAACGATTACCGCCAGACTGGCGCACGTCTTGCCCGCGGCGGCCCGCCGCCCCTGCGGGGGGCCTTACTTTCTTGTTTCGGCAAGAAAGGAAACAAGAAGCTGACCAAAGGGGCGCTTCGAGCAAAGGCGTTAATTGAGGTATGATTGCCACCGGCAATCATAAATATTTTAGATTCGCTGCGCGGAGCACCACCCTTTGGAATCCCCCGCCGCTCCCCAGTAGTTTAGGCAAGTGGAGAACGTATGTGGACTTACGGCTTTTAAATGTAAATATGTGAAAACTACAGTGCAGCGTGAAAAATGGTGCGTTGCGTTGATAGCTGCACTAGCGAAAAATGGGAGCTGCACCAAAATAGAAGTAGATGACTTACTTAATTACCACTGTACCGATTAAGAAACTCCACTAGTAGAACCTATCAATCAGCGCTTAGCAAAATTTGGAACGCTGCACAATCGGTTTCACAAATTCACGGTAGACGGGCCGTAGGCCACCATTGAATCCCCCCCAGCGCCTCTGGCGAGGCGGCGGGGGGATTCTTAAGGGGGGCGCCTTTGCTCGAAGCGCCCCCTTAAGCCGACTTCTTTGCCCACTTTCTTGCTCGGCGGCAAGAAAGTGGGTCCCCCGGAAGGGGTCGGGGGAGCATCTACAGCGTGGGATGCACTGAAATAAGAAGGTAGGCAGGATCGTCTTTCTCCCGTCCCGGAGGAAGCATCAAAAAAGAAGGGGCCCCTTTCGGGGCCCTGATTTTATTTGACGTATTCGATGACCACCCGGCGGTTAGGCTCCGTCCCGGTGGAGTAGGTGGTGATGTTCTCCATGTCCTGGAGGGTGGCGTGGATCACATGGCGCTCATAGGCGTTCATGGGCTCCAGGGTGGTGCGTCGGCGGAGCTTCAGGACCTGCTGGGCCTTCTTCCGGGCGTAGCGGCGGAGGGAATCCTCCCGCTTCTCCCGGTAGGCCTCGGCGTCCACGCTGACCCGGATGTGGCCGGACTGGCCTCGGTTCATGGCGTTGCCACACAGGTGCTGGATGGCGTCCAGGGTGTCCCCCCGGCGGCCGATGAGATAGCCCAGATCCTGGCCCACCAGATCCACCCGGTAGGAGTTCTCCTCCACCTTCCAGGCGTGGGGCACGGCGTCGGAGCCCATGTGCTCCAGAAGGCCCTTGAGGAAGACCTCGATCCGCTCCTCGGTGCTGCCAGGTTCGGCGGGGACGTAGACCTTGGGCTCGGCGGGAGCCTTCTTCTCCTCGGGTTGCTGCCTGGGAGCCTTGGGCTGGGGCTTGTCCCTGCGGGGACGGTCCTGCCGCTCGGGCCGGGCCTTGGGGGGATTGAGGGCCTTGTCTACCTTGCGGATCTCGGGCTTGTTCTCCGGGGTGACCTCCTTGGGGGTCTCCTTTTTCGGAGGCTTGGGCGGCTTGGCGGAGCGGGAGGCGGAGGACAGGGCGGTTTTGGGCGCCGCCTCCGGCGCGGGGATGGGATCCGGCGCCTCGTAGGTCACCTGGACCTTGGCCGGGGCCGCCCCGAAGCCCAGGAAGCCTGCCTTGGCCTGGGCTAGCACCTGGACGGAAACACTGTCCCGGTCCAGACCCAGCTGATTCAGCGCGTTCTCAATGGCAAGATCAATGGTCTTGCCGGTGACAACAATGGTTTTTTCCATGTTTTATTCCTCCGTATGGTTGCCGTAGCGGTTGGGGTCATAGGCCCGGCCCTTGCAGTAGGGCCGGCTGGGGATCCCGGAGAGCGCGCCGGAGGCGTCCTCTTCCTCGCCGTCCTCCACCGTGCCCTTTCGGGCGGCGTACTCCTTGGCCGCGGCGGCCTTGGCAGCCTGCTGTTCCCGCTGCTGCTTCTGCTGCAATTTCTTTTTGCTGGTATTCTCGGTGATGCCCTCGGGATTGGCGGCCCGGCGCTCGGCCCGCTGCCGTTCCTTTTCTGCCTCGATCCGGTCCCG
The DNA here is from genome assembly GCA_947625945.1 of uncultured Oscillospiraceae bacterium. Classification (GTDB taxonomy): domain Bacteria; phylum Bacillota; class Clostridia; order Oscillospirales; family Oscillospiraceae; genus Faecousia. The sequence continues at coordinate 4,067 of CANQQI010000086.1, read as the reverse complement.
CTCCATGGCCTGCTGGAGCCGGATGGCGTCCTCGGCGTCGTAAATCTTCCGGTAGTGCTGGGTCAGAATTACGTCAATGGCAATGGACACTACGCCCTGAACGAACCAGTACAGGCTCAACGCCCCGGGCACCGTGAAGCCCACCCACAGCGACAGCAGGGGCGAGATGAACATCATGGTCTTGTTGGTCTGGTTTGCCTGGGAATTTTCGGCGGTCTCCTTGTCCTTCACGCCGTTTTTGTCGGTGATGACGGAGTTGTTCATCTTGGTCATGATAAACATACTCAGCACCTGGCTGCCGGCGGAGAACACCGGGATCAGGAAGGCCCCAATGTGGGCCCAGTCATAGGCGCTCCAGGCGAAGACGTTAAATTCGGGGATGGCGCCCACGTCGATGCCCAAAAAGTCAAAATTCATGCCGGCCAGAGTGGCCTCGCTGACGCTGGGGATGGCATCCCGGATGACCTGGGCGTACTCATGGATGTGCCGGGCGGCGGCGACCTGGGCGTAGTAGGTGTTGCCGGTAAAATACTGGGGCGCCTGCTCCGTCATGACGGAGACAATCTGCGCCGCCGTCTCCGCGGTCTCGTGGAGCATGTACACCAGGGGCTGGCGCACTACGGCCAGCAGGGGGAACAGGATCAGCAGGGGGACCAGGCTCCAAAGGCAGCCGCCGCCCATGCTGACGCCCTCTTCCTTATAGAGGGCCTGCAGGGCCTCGCCCTGCTTCTGTTGATCGGTATATTTGTCTTGGATCTCCTTGATCCGGGGGCTGAGCCGAGAGAGCTTCATGGAGGTCTTCTTGCTCTTGGCGGTGATGGGGATGAGGATGATCTTCACCAGAATGGCGAACAGCAGCATGGCCATGCCGTAGTTGCCGGAGAGCCGGTACATCCAGTCCAGCAGATAGCCGAAGGGAACGGTGATGATATCCCCGATATGGAAGGCGAGAATCATGGACATTCCTCCTTCTCCTCTTTCGCGAGGAGGTCATGGTACAGGGTCGTACAGATCGCCCCGGTAGAAGGGGTTGCACCGCAGCAGCCGGGCCAGGGCCATGCGGCCGCCCTTCCAGGCGCCGTATTTTTCAATGGCCAGATAGGCATACTGGGAGCAGGTGGGCACGAACCGGCAGGCCGGCGGCGTTCCGGGGGAAATATGCCGGCGGTAAAACCGGATGAGCCAGAGAAGCAGCTGTTTCATTGGGAATCCTCCAGGAGAATGCCGGCCTTTTTCGCCAGGGAGAGGTAAGCCGCCGTCAGCTGAGAAAAATCCGCCTCCACGGCCCGGCTCCGGGCCACCACCACGATATCGAAGCCCCGGCGGAACCGACTCTCATTCAGCCGGTAGATCTCCCGCAGGCGGCGGCGGACTCGGTTGCGCACCACGGCGTGACCCAGCTTTTTGCTGACGGTCAGACCCACCCGGTTTCGGTCGGTATGGTTGCGCCGGGCATAGAGCACCAGCAGGCCGTTGGCCTTGCCGGAGGTGGCGTAGAGCCGCCGGAAAATGTGGTTTTGCTTCAAGGACGCGGAAAATTGCATGGCAGCGCCTCCCGTTAGAAAAAGGGAGCGGGGCGAAAATGCCGTTCGCCCCGCATGGACTCCCATTTCGCGCTTGCGCGATATCGGACAGCTCAGGTCGTTTAGGCGGTCAGAACCTGGCGGCCCTTGGCGCGGCGGCGGGCCAGCACCTTGCGCCCGTTGGAAGTGGCCATTCTCTTCCGGAAGCCGTGGACCTTGGAACGATGACGCTGGCTGGGCTGATAGGTACGCTTCATGTATACACCTCCTTAAATATAAAGTACAATATGCTCAACAGCCAAAAGGCCGCAGCAATTTCCCAAAAAGGCCCTGAGGAAAGAGCCATACTAAACTATTATAACCGAAAAAACCCCACAGGTCAACCCCCAATTACACCCGGGCCACCCCGGAGTCGACGGCGGCCTGCCGGACGGCGGCGGCCACGGCGTCCTTCACTCTCGGGTCGAAAGCCGCCGGGAGGATATAGTCCGGAGAGAGCTCCTGGTCGGAAACGATCCCGGCGATGGCCCGGGCGGCGGCCAGCTTCATCTCGTCGTTGATGTCCGAGGCCCGGACATCCAGGGCCCCCCGGAAAATACCGGGGAAGCACAGCACGTTATTGACCTGGTTGGGATAGTCCGACCGGCCGGTGGACACCACCGCCGCCCCGGCGGCCTTGGCCTCCTCCGGGAAGATCTCCGGAGTGGGGTTGGCGCAGGCGAAGACGATGGGGTCCTTGGCCATGGTACGCACCATCTCCCCGGTGAGGGTCCCCGGCGCGGAGACGCCGATGAACACATCCGCCCCCCGGATCACCTCCGCCAGCGTGCCCCGCTCCTGGGCCCGGTTGGTCAGCGTCGCCATTTCCGCCTTTACCGGGTTCAGGCCCGGGCGGCCGGCGTAAATGGCCCCCTGCCGGTCCGTCATCACCACGTTTTTCAGCCCCAGGGACAGCAGCAGCCGGATAATGGCGATCCCCGCCGCCCCAGCCCCGGAGGTGACGATCTTGACCTCCTCCAGGCGCTTGCCCACCAGCTTCAGGGCGTTCATCAGCCCCGCCAGGGTGATGACGGCGGTGCCGTGCTGGTCGTCGTGAAAAATGGGAATGTCGCAGCGCTGTTTCAGCTTCCGTTCGATCTCAAAGCACCGGGGGGCGGAGATGTCCTCCAGATTCACCCCGCCGAAGCTGCCGGCAAGCAGCGCGACGGTGTTCACGATTTCGTCCACGTCCTTGGACCGGACGCAAAGGGGGATGGCGTCCACGTCTCCGAAGGCTTTAAAAAGGACGCACTTGCCCTCCATCACCGGCATGCCGGCCTCAGGGCCGATATCCCCCAGGCCCAGGACGGCGGTGCCGTCGGTGACCACGGCCACGGTGTTCCACCGCCGGGTCAGGGCAAAGCTGAGACTGGGGTCCTTCTGAATTTCCAGGCAGGGCGCGGCCACGCCGGGGGTGTAGGCCAGGCTCAGGGCCTCCTTGGAATCCACCGCCGCCCGGGGGGTGACTTCCAGCTTGCCCCGGAGGGCGTAGTGGAGCTTTAGGGACTCTTTCGCGTAATCCATGGAAATTACCTCATACTTTCAGTCTTGGGAGGGAGCTGCCCCCACTCCCGGTACATCATACCATAATCCCCCGAAAACGCAACCGCTTTTTTCCGAAAATTCGGGAATTTCTTGGGATCCCGGGGGCTGGGCCTGTGAACAATATGTGAATCTTTGGCGGTTTGTGTTGAATTTCCGAGGATTTGCAATATAATGGAGGTATTCCAATGGGTAAGGTGGTATTGCATGGACGGGCAAGGCGGCTGGTTCCGGAGGATCGCCGCCCGGCTGCGGGACGGCCTCCGGCGGTTCATGGAGGGGCGGCACGGAACGGACCGGCTGACGCTGGCGATATTGTGCGTTGGCGCGGCGTTGAGCCTGGTGGGGGTGCTGGTGCAGCTGTTTGGTGCCTGGAGCCCCACCTGGAACGCGGTGCTGACGCTGATTTCCTACGCGCTGATGGTTCTGGCGGTTTACCGTACATTGTCCCGGGACACCTACCGGCGGTATCGGGAAAACCAGTGGTTCTGCCAGCTTTTGGACCGGCTGAAGGACCGGAAGAACCGGCATTTCAAGTGCCCCAAGTGCCGGCAGATCATGCGGGTGCCCCGAGGGTCGGGGAAGGTGACCATCACCTGCACCAAGTGCGGCGAAAAATTCGACCGCAAAGCATAATTAAACCTAAAGGCAGGAGGACCCCTCCTGCCTACCTTTTTATTTTGGTGCATCCCACGCTGTGGATGCTCCCCCGACCCCTGCGGGGGCCTTACTTTCTTGTTTCGGCAAGAAAGGAAACAAGAAGCCGACCAAGGGGGCGCGGAGAGCCACCTCTGCGGGGCGGGCGGGCAGAAATTACCCTAGTGGGCGGGTGGGGACCGGAATCCAACTCCCTACCTTCTTATTTTGGTGCATTCCGCACCTCTAATGCTCCCCCGACCCCTTCCGGGGGACCCACTTTCTTGCCGCCGAGCAAGAAAGTGGGCAAAGAAGTCGGCTTAGGGG
>CANQQI010000085.1 GCA_947625945.1 uncultured Oscillospiraceae bacterium | reverse complement strand
CGATCCGAATGTCCAGCGGCGCGTGCCGGTAGGAGATAAAAGCGTTGTAATGCAGGTCCATTTTTCCCTCCGCAAGCGTGGGCGGCACAAAACATCCCAGGGGGCCCGCCGCCGCGCGAACCGTGCCCCCGGATTCTGAATAGTCCTTTTTCGCCCGCGGGACAGACGAAAAAGAACGAAAATAAAACATATTATAATTAATTATACCATTCCCGCTACCCGGTGTCAATCGTCCCCGCCACGCGTCCTTTTGCCGGCCCAAAATATAAAACCGCCCGGGAACCGTTTGCGCGGCTCCCGGGCGGGGTATATCATTTCGTGCCGGACTCATCGATCATCACTTCAAGAACCCGAAGGATCCGCCGTTGCTCCTCTGGGGGAAGAGCCAGCAGCTTCTTGGAGACAAGGCCGCTTTCCCGTCCCGTGGTGACGTCCAGGACATCCGCGAGAAGCAGGTTCGCGTCACATTGGAGCGCGTTGGCGATAGCAACAAAGGTGTTTAACTTCGGCGTCTTGAAGCCGCATTCCACATTGCTGATGTATTTGGTAGACAAATCAACCATTTGCGCAAGTTCCGCTTGTGTAAGCCCGCGGGACTTTCGCACCTCTTGAATCCGTCTGCCAACTTTTTGAGCGTCCACAAGCATCCTCCTAACAGATAGTAGTCTATCTGCTAGTAAGTATACCCGCTGGGAAGCTCGAATGAAATCCACCAGCTGAAAGATGTATTTCTATTAGAAATACTAAGCAGTCCTTTTTTCTTAATCAGGAAGATTGGAGATCGCGTTTCCGCCCTCCTCATCTTCCCCAGAAGCTCAGAAGCAGGTACCCCAGCGTCAGGCACAGGCCGATGCAGGCCAGCAGCAGGCCGTAGGAAAAGCTCTCCTGGATCAGCCGGAGGGTGCCCTTGGCCCGCTCCTCGTCCTCCACCAGCCGGTCGGTGATGGAGCCGGCCTTGGGCGTTTTGCGGAAGAATCCGGCGGCCCGGTCCAGGATGCCGCCGAGCAAATGGGCGACGGGATCGGAATCCAAGGTCTCCCTGGGCGGGGGAAGCGGACGGTGGGTGGTCCGCCGCAGAAGGCAAATGAGGCCGTCCACCAGACTGTCCAGGACCCGGGAGAGGAAGGTCCCGACAGCCAGGAAGCCCTTTACCACGGTATCCACCAAATAGCGGTCCAGCGCTTGGCAGAGCCCGCCGAAAATCGCCGGAAGGACCTTCAAAAGCAGGGGCCGGTAGACCAGCTCCTCCAGGTCCAGGGCCTGGGGCCAACAGTTCATATAACGTCGAACTGTTCCATCCTTCTTCATCAATAGCCCCCGAACGAGGAAAACGTAGATCCCCGCGCCAAGGCCAATGCTGATGGCCGCGCCACGCAGGTTCTCCGGGGCAAAGTAGGCGACCCGCTCCGCCGTCCCGGCGGCATAGAAGAAGCTCTGGCCCAGATCAGCGATGGGGTCCATGGTCCAGTGAGGCAGCAGCCCCAAGATCGGCGGCACGGCTGCCGCCAGGAGCAGCACGCCCTTTGTCAGAGACCCCATCCCGGGGCCCATCTCGTCAAAAGCCCGCTGCCGCCGGGGATCCTCGTTTCTTTCAATGAACAGCGCCACGAACAGCTTGAGCATATAGGCCACGGTCATGCCGCCGGTGAGCAGGAAGACCCATTCCGCCAGGTAAAAGAGCCCTGGATTTTGGGCAAGGCCCTGATACTTAACAATGCATTCATGGAGCAGAGTCTTGCTGATGTACCCGGAAAACAGGGGAAAGCCCCCGATCCCCAGGGCCCCGGAGAGAAACGCCGCCAGAAGGGCCGGTTTTCCCCGGCCAAAGCCCCGGATCTCATTTAAGTCCAGCCGGTGCAGATTCATGAACACCACCCCGGCGCAGAGGAACAGCACCAGTTTGAAAGAAGAGTGGTTGACCATGTGCAGGAAGGCCCCCCGCACCGCCGTCAAATTCTCCGCCCCGGCGCTCCGCAGCAGGCAGGCCATGCCGATGCCAGTCAGGATGAATCCGATCTGGGAGACAGAGGAGCAGGCCAGGGTCCGTTTGAGATTCACGGAGAAGAGGGCCAGCACCGCCCCCAGAAGCATGGTCACAAGCCCCAGCAGCGTCAGCAGCGCCCCCGCGGCTTGGTCCGCCCCGAAGAGGCCGCAGGCGGTGAAAATGATCCCAAACACCCCTGCCTTGGTCAGGATGCCGGAAAGCAGGGCGCTGGCCGGCGCGGGCGCCTCGGGATGGGCCTTGGGGAGCCAGATGTGCAGCGGGAAGCAGCCGGCCTTGGCGCCGAAGCCAAAGAGTAGCATCCCTCCCGCGGCGCACAGCCGGATCCGCCCTTCCAGGGGGCCTGCCAAGACCGGCCCGGCCAGCCGGGCCAGAACGTCCATCTCCAGGGTGCCGAACTGATCGTAAAGGAGGAACAGACCCATTAGCAGCACCAGCCCCCCGATGACCGCCACGGCCAGGTACGTCTCCGCCGCCCGCAGGCTGGCCCGCCGCTGGTCAAAGGCGACCCAGACATAGGAGGTAAAGGACATGATCTCAAAAAAGAGGAAGGTGGTATACAGGTCCGCCGACAAAAACACGCCCACCGTGGCGAAGAAGGTGGCCCAGAGGAAGAAATAGTACCGCCCCCGGTTTTCATAATGGGCCATGTATTCCCGGGAGAACGTGCCGCTTACCGCCCACATAAAAACGGCGATGAGGCAATAGACCATGCGGAAACCATCCAGCCGGAGGTGAAGGCCCATCCCGCAGAAGTTCGGAATGAACAGATCCATCATCCCGCCTCCTTTCCAATTTCGGCCAGAGCCGCCAGGAGAGGCTGCCCGCAGAGCCCCAGTGCCAGCAGGAGCCCGGCAAAGAGCAGCAGCGGCAGAAGCATCCGCCAGTCCGGGTCCCGCCGGTCCGGCAGGGCCGCCGCCCGCCAGGGGAAGAAGGCCCGCACCGACACCGAGAGCATATAGATCCCCGTCATCAGCGCGGAGTACAAAATCACCGCCACCCCCACGACCGGCTGCGCCGCCCCTCCGGCATCCGAGGCAGCGGAGAGGGCCGCCGTGCACAGGCTCCATTTGCTCAAAAACCCGGCAAAGGGCGGGATCCCCATCAGGGACAGCGCCGCCACGGTGAAGCACCCGAAGGTCGCCGGCATCCGCCTGCCCAGGCCGTCCAGCTCGGTGACGTAGATTTTGCCGGTCTGGGTCTGGACCGCCCCGGCGCAGAAAAAGGCGCAGATCTTCATGATGGCATGGACAATCAGATGGGCCAGGGCCGCCGCCAGCCCCGCCGGGGTCATCAGCGACGCGCCAAAGAGAATATAGGACAGGTTGCTGATGGTGGAGTAGGCCAGCCGCCGCTTCCAGTGGACCTCCCGGACGGCCATGGTGGAGGCGTACACGATGGTAACAAGCGCCGCTCCCATCACCACCCACTGGGCCCAGGTGCCCCGCAGAAGGGCGGCCCCGAAGCTGAAATAGGTCAGCCGCAGAACGGCAAAGGCCCCGGATTTCACCACCGCCACGGCGTGGAGCAGGGCGGTCACCGGGGTGGGGGCCACCGTCGCCCGGGGCAGCCACCCGTGGAAGGGAAACAGCGCCGCCTTCACCCCAAAGCCGAAGAAGGCCAGCACATACAGTAGAAGGGTCAGATCCTTCCCCCCGGCCGCCGCGTTCAGCATCCCGCCGGGAACAAAGGCGGTAGTGCCCGTGGCGGAGTAGGTCAGGACGTAGATCAGCCCCAGAAAGGCGAAGGCCGCCCCGCCGATGGAATAATAGAGGTAGCGCCTGGTGGCCCGGGCCGCCTCGGAGGTCATGGGGTGCATGACCAGGGGAAAGGTGGCGAAGGTCAGCATCTCATAAAACAGGTACATGGTCACCAAATTGCCTGCCAGGGCCACCCCCAGGGTCACCCCAAAGGAGATGGTGTAAAATCCGAAGAAGGTGGGCCGCCGCTCCTCCTTTTCCATGTAGGAAAAGGCGTACAGGGTCGCCAGGGGCCACAGAAAGGACACCAGCCCGGCAAACACGCTGCCCATCCGGTCCAGGCGGAACATCACCGTCAGCTCCCCGTACAGGCGAAACAGGACCTGGGGCGGACTTTCCCCGCCGCATATCGCGATCAGCGCCCCCATCCAGAGGCTGTTTCCCAGTACCAGCAGGAGCAGCGCCCCCCGGACCAGGGACCGCCGCCTGGGCGTGGTGATCCAGGGCTGGAGCAAAAACAGCAGCAAACCTGTGAAAATGGGGAGAAACACCGGCCCTGCCAGAAGAATACCGCCCATGCTCGCTCACCCCACGATCCCGGCTTCCGCCAGACGGCTGATCCAGCCCAGAAGCGGGCCGGGGAAGCAGCCCAGCAGCACCGCCGCCGCTCCCAGCAGAAGAATGGGGAGGGCCATCATCGCCGGCGGCTTTTCCCCAGAAATGAGGGCGGGTTCCTCCGGCTCCCGGCCGGGGAAATACCCCGCGATCACCGGGGGCAGCAGATAGCCGGCTGTGAGCAGGGCGCTGAGGAGCAGCACCGCCGGGCCCAGATACCGGAACACCCCGGTGTCCGAGGCCAGCGCCCCCTGGGCCAGATACCATTTGCTGATAAATCCGCTGGCGGGGGGAATGCCGATCAGCGCCAGGGAGGCCGCCGTATAGGCCCCCAGGGACACGGGCATGATCCGCCCCAGGCCCCGGAGTTCCTCCGCCCGAGTCCGACCGGTGCAGTGGATCACCGCCCCGGCGAACAGGAACAGCCCCGTCTTGATCACGGAGTGGAAGGCCACATGGGCCAGCGCCCCGGTAAAGCCCAGGGGGTCCATCAGTCCCAGGCCAAACAGGACATAGGACACCTGGCTGACGGTGGAATAGGCCAGCCGCTTTTTGAAAACCGGCTCCCGGTAGGCCAGCATAGAGCCCAGGAACACTGTCAGAAGGGACAGAATCAGCCAGGCGCTCTGCACCCAGGTCCCCCGGAGGGCCTCGGGCCCGATCAGGTCATAGGTGCTCCGCAAAATCGCCAGAACACCGGTCTTGGTGATGACTCCGGAGAGCACGGCGCTGGCCGGGGCCGGGGCGGCGGGATGGGCCACCGGCAGCCACCCGTGGAGGGGAAACATGCCGGCCTTGGCGCCGAAGCCCACGATCATGCACAGCGCCGCCGGCAGCAGCAGCGGCGCGGAGGCGGCGGACGCCGCCGTAAAATAGCCTCCCGGCAGGAACGTCAAACTTCCAGCGGCCTGGGCCAGGTAAAAGATCCCAAACAGGGCCAGAAACGCGCCGCCAACGGAGTAGAACAGGTACTTCAGGCCCGCCCGCACCGCCTCCTTGGTCCGTTCGTGGAGCACCAGCGGCAGGGAGGTCAGGGTCATCAGTTCAAAAAACACATAGAACGTCAGCAGATCCTCCGCGAAATCCAGACCCATCAGCGCTCCGGGGACCATGAGATAAAACCCGTAGAACCTGGCGGCGTGGCCGTCCTCTTTTAAGTACGAAACCGCGTAGACGGCGGTCAAAAACCACATTACGGCGGTCAGCACCCCGAAGAAGCGCCCGACCCCGTCTGCCCGGAGGCCCATGGTCAGATTCCCGGTCAGGCTGAGCAGGGTTACATTCCCGCCCAGCGCCGCCGCCAGGAGGATAAAGCCTGTCTCCAGGGCCTGGGCTGCCAGGAAGATCCCATCCAGCAGCGCCCTGCTTTTTCCAACCTTCTCCATCCGGCGGCCCGCCAGCAGTATCGCCGCCCCGGCGGCCAGGGGAAAGAATACCGGTAATAGTAGGAACATCTCATTTCTCCTTTCCGCGTTCTTCAGCTGAACATGGCCAGGCCCTCGGTAATGGCCCGGACAATGGGCTGGGAGAACAGCCCCAGAATCAGGTTAAAGGCGATCAGACACAGTACGGCTATCCGAAAGCCTGGGGCGTTGCCCCTTCCTCCGGCGGCCCCGTCCGGACCCGCGCCGGCGGCGTATGCGCCGCTCCTGGCGGGACGGTACAGGCCCGTCAGCAGCCGCAGGAAATACACCGCGTTCAGCACCGTACTCACCGCCAGGGCGATCAGGGTGGTCAGCATTTTGCCAGGGCTGGCCATGGCGGAAGTGGCGAACAGGAGCTTTGAAATAAAGCCCGAGAGCATGGGGAAGCCCACCATAGACAGCGAGCCCACCAAAAAGCCCACCCCCGCCAGCCGGTTCCGATACCCGGAGCCCCGGAGGGCCAGAAAATCCGTCCGGTCCCCGGAGACCCGGTAGAGCCCCCGTGCGCTGAGAAACAGCAGCGCCTTGGTGGCCCCGTGGGAGAAGATGTGGAACACCGCGGCGATCATGCCCTCCGGCGTCCCCAGGCCGATGCCCATGTAGATATAGCCGATCTGGGCCACGGAGGAGTAGGCGATCATCTTCCGGGTGTCGGTCTGCATGATGGCCCGCAGGGAGCCCAGCATCATCCCCGCCACGCCAAAGAGGAACAATACGTTTCCGATGTGGCTGCGGACCACGCTCTCCGGGGACAGGACCCGGTAGTAAAATTTGATCAGCAGAAAAATGTATCCCTTGGAGACCAAGCCGGAGAGGATGGCGCTGGCCGTGGGGGTGGCGTAGCCGTAGGTGTCCGGGATCCAGTAGTGGAAGGGGAACAGCCCGCTTTTAATGGCCAGACCTACGCTGCCCACCGCCACGATCACCAGCAGCGGGATCTCATACTGCCCGCTTTCGACGATTTTCCCCACCGCCTCCTGGGCCGGACTCATCAGCAGCTGCCCGGTCACGTCGTAAAGAAGGCTCAGCCCAATGAGAAACAGTCCGGAGCCCAGGGAGCTCATGACCATGTACCGAATGGCGGCGGTCAGGCTCCGCCCGGTCTGGGTGATCATGATCAGGCCACAGCCGGCGATTGTGTTGATCTCCACGAAGACGTAGGCTGTAAACAGGTCGTTGGTGTACACCAGCGCCAGCAGAGAACTGAGCATCAGATCGATCAGGATGTAAAACAGGTTCTGCTTGCCGGGCTCCACGTCGGTCTGGGTATATTTCACCCCGCCGATCACCGAAAGGAGCATAATGGCGCTGAACAGCAGCGCCGTCAGCCCCTCCAGCACCCCCGCCCGAATTTCGTTGCCCCAGGGGGCGGGGAAGTGGCCCATCCAATAGACGTAGCTCTCCCCGGTGACGACACAGTGGGCCAAAACGGCGGCGGACAGGACCATGGTCACCCCGATGGCGCAGATACTCAGCACTCGGGCCTTCTTTCCCTTCAGCACCGAGGAGACAATCCCGGAAAACATGGCCAGAATAATGGAAAAAAACGGGAAATTTTGGACGAAGCTCAAAGCTGCTCTTCCTCCTCCTGCTTCATGGAGATCAGGATCCGGTCCAGGTCTAAGGAGTGGTAGCGCTCATAGAGCCGGATGGTCAGGGCCAGCATCAGCGCCGTGGTGCTGACGCTGACCACGATCCCCGTCAGCACCAGGCCGCTGGGAATGGGGTTGATGTAGGCGGCGGGGTCCGTCACCCCGCCCGTGAGGATGGGCACCTGCCGCCCCGCGATGTAGCCCTTGGCGGCCAGGAACAGGTAGATGGCCGTGTCCATGATGTTCATGCCCAGGATTTTCTTAATCAGGTTCCGGTGGAGCAGGAGCATGGTAAAGCCGATGCCGAAGAGGACCATGGCGGCCTCTTCCTCCAGATTTAGATTCAGTTCTCCAAGCATGGCTCACATTCCTCCCTTGCGGAACAGCGTGTAAAAGGAATACATAGTTCCCATCACCACCAGGCCCACGCAGATGTTGAGGGGCAAAATCAGACCGCTGCTCAATATCGCGCCGGGGGTCCCCAGGGGGATGCCGCTCTCCAGATGGTTTGCGCCGGTGAAAAAGGAATAGCTCTTCGCCAGGCAGTAAAAGGTCAAGGCGCACAGGGTCATCCGGCGATAGATTCGCTGGTTGAAAAACCGCTCGGTCTTGGCAAAGCCAAAGGTGTTCAGGTAGAGGATCAGCCCGGAGCCCAGCACCGCGCCACCGGAAAATCCGCCGCCGGGGGACAGGTGGCCGTTCAAAATAATGTAGACCCCGAAAATCAGGATCAGCGGCACCAGAAGCCGGGCGGTCTGCTGGAGGATCCCGTCGTTTTTCGGCTCAAACAGCCGGTCGTTCTCCTGCTGGATCCGGGTCCGGGCGGCGCTTTTGCCGTCGCAGGCGTCCACCCGAAGCAGCACTTGGACGCAGCAGGAGGCGATGAACAGTACGCAGGACTCCCCAAAGGTGTCGAAGGCCCGGTAGTCCAGGATCATGCCCGTGACGAAATTGGTGGCGCCGGTCTCCTCCACGCCGTGGCGGATGTAGCGGGCGGGCACCTCGTTATTGGCGGGGTTATCGGGACTTCCGAAGGGCGGCAGGTGGACAGTGGTCCAGAGGAACACCAGAATGATCGCCCCACACAGCAGAACAGCCATGATCTTATACGCGGCCCGAAAGAATCGCAGGGACTTCTCCTGGGCCTGGAGTACCGCCTGACCGTCCCCGGCCCCTTTTTGCAGGGCAATCCGGTCCCGCCATGCCTGGGCGTAGCCCGGGGTGTGGGTCTGGGGCCATACCTCGGGGCCGTAGACCTCCTCGGAGGCCCGGCGGCGGGACTCCAGGGCGCTGTCCCGGGCCGGGGGACTAGCGGCGTTTTCCGTGGCGGCCGCCGGAACAGTGTCCTCCGTCACATCCGCTAATAGGTCCAGGTCTCCGGCCAGCCAGCGCTTGAATTTCAGGTAGCGGCCCAGCTCCTGGGGGCTTTTTCGCTTACTCATCCTGGTCCTCCTTCCGGATGGCGTGGATCTTTTTCAGCGTCACGAAGAACAGAACGCTGGTGACGCCGGCGCCCACCGCC
>CANQQI010000084.1 GCA_947625945.1 uncultured Oscillospiraceae bacterium | reverse complement strand
TGCCCCTCCTTATCCTTCTTCATCAGCTTCTGGCGGAGGCGCACCACCAGGCCGGTCTTCTGCTCCTCGTTGGGGCAGAGTTCATTGTGGAGCAGTCGGTTCAGCGTCTGAGGAGCCAGGTGGCGCTTGAGCATCCCGCCCACCGCCACGGAAATGGCCCCCGTCTCCTCTGAGACGATCACCACCACCGCGTCGGATACCTCGCTCATGCCCACACCCGCCCGGTGCCGGGTTCCCAGGTCGGCGCTGAGCCGGTCGCTCTCCGAAAGGGGCAGGACGCAGCCGGCGGCGGCCACCCGGCCGTCCCGGATGATCAGCGCGCCGTCATGCAGCGACGCCTTGGGAAAAAAGATGTTTCGCAGCAGCTGCTCCGACACCTGACCATCGATAACCGTGCCGGTTTTGAAATACTCATCCAGCTGATTCTCCCGGGCAAAGACGATCAACGCGCCCACCTTTTCCCGGCTCATCACCTCGCAGGCCATCACCGTCTGATCGATCACCGGATCCATGGCCTGGGTGGGACGCTCCACCCCCAAAATGTTTTGCAGGCGCAATCCCCCCAGGTGATCCAGCATCCGCCGCAGCTCCGGCTGGAACAGCACCACCACGGCGATCAGGCCGATGGCCAGGATCTGATTCAGCAGCCAGCTCAGGGTGTACAGCTTCAGCTGTGCCGTCACCCAGGCCAGGACCACGCCCACCAGTACCACCCTTGCCACCCGCATGGTGCCGGTGGAGCGGAGAATTGGTAAAATACGGTAAACCAAAAAGGCCACCAACAGAATATCCAGATAGTCCGTCCACTTCATCTGACTGATCTGCTGGAGGATGGCCTCGGCATTCGTCATAAACTCGTCCATAGTCTCTATCCCCTTCCGCAGCGGCAGATCCCACTGCGCATACCAACCCTATTATCCTTTCTATTATAGCGGATTGGGGCCTGGATGGCAATAGGTTTTCATAAAATATTTACATTCCCGCCTTTCAGCGCCTCCGCGGCCTGGAGCATAGCCTGAGTCTGCCAGGGTGCCGCCTTGTAGCCGAAGCTCACCCGGACCGTGCCGGTTTCCAGCGTCCCGGCGCTCTCATGGGCCAGCGGAGCGCAGTGGAGCCCCGCCCGGACGGCGATACCGTACTTGGCCAGGGTCTCTGCCGCCGCCTCGCAGTCCCCATCCGGCAGAAAGGACACGGTGCCCCCCTGATGGGGGCCAAAGAAGGGACGAAGGCCCAGCTTTTCCAGTCCCCGGGCGCACAGCGCCGCCTGTTCCGCCTCCCGGCGGTGGATGGTGTCCAGCCCCAGCCGGGACACGGTACGCAGCCCCTCCGCCAGGCCGCAGATCCCAGGCACATTCAGCGTCCCCGCCTCTCCTCGGTCCGGCAGGAAGTCCGGCATATTCGGACGCTTGGATTCGCTGCCCGTACCCCCCTGGAACAGGGGCTCCGGAAGCCGCCCGCAGAGCAGCAGGCCGGTCCCCTGGGGGCCCAGCAGGCCCTTGTGCCCCGGCATGGCGATGAAGTCCGCTCCCCAGCGGCCCAGGCGAACCGGAAGGGTCCCGGCGGACTGGGCGGCGTCCACCACAAAGGGCACTTTAAATTCCCGGCACATGTCCGCCATCTCCTCCACCGGCAGGATGTAGCCGAAGACATTGGACACATGCGTGAACACCGCCGCGTCCACGCCGGACCTCAGAGCGTCCCGGAAGCGGGTAAGGGTGTCCGCCCAGTCAAAAAGCCGCCGACCCGCCACGATCAGTTCCGCCCCCAGGGCATGGAGGGGCCGGGTGACGGCGTTGTGTTCAAAGCCGGACACCGCCACCCGGGCCCCGGGCCTTACCAGGGTGCGAATGGCCATATTCAGGCCCTGGGTGCAGCTTCCCGTGAAAACCACCGCCTCCGGCGGGCAGTCGAACAGTTCCCCCGCGAGGCACCGGCACCGGTAGACCTGCCGGGCCGCCTCCATGGCGGCGGGGTAGCCGCCCCGGCCCGGGTTGGCGCAGTGGCTCAGCGCCCCCGCCATGGCCCTAGCTACCTCCGGCGGCTTTGGAAAAGAGGTGGCCCCGTTGTCCAGGTAGATCACAGGACCGCCTCCTCCCATCCGCCGTCCTCCCGGGAAAAATAGAGCTTTCGGTAGGGCGCGCCGGCGGTTTTCAGGGCGTTCAGCGCCTGCGGGGCCGCCTCCGCCCGTACCTTTAGACAATAGCCGCAGCCCCGGGCCTCCATATCCCGGGGGGTGCGGCCCAGGGCGCAGGGGATCCCCGCCCGCTTCATGGCCCACTCTCCCTTCTGCGCGAAGGTGATGGAGCGAAAGGTGATCAAATACTGTTTCATAGGCATAACCTCCCGATGCCAGCCTATGAAAGAACTGTCGAATGGGTTCTATTCCGGGAGTGAATGACATATTGTACAAATTTTTGGGGGTATTTGGAAAATCCCTATTGAAATCCACTAATTTTTTGGTATAATGAAACAGAAGAATCCTGAGGAGGTATCGGCAACATGGAACACTCCAATCCCCTTTTGAAAAGCGGCAGTCCGCAGAAATTTATTACCATCGGTGAGATCATGCTCCGCCTGACCCCGCCCAACTATGAAAAAATCCGCATGGCCACCAGCTTTGAGGCCAGCTACGGCGGCAGCGAGGCCAACATTGCCCTGGCACTGGCGAATCTGGGCATTGACAGCACCTTCTTTTCCGTAGTGCCCAACAACTCCATCGGCAAGAGCGCCATCCGGATGCTCCGCAGCAACGACGTACACTGCACCCCCGTCATTCTCAGTACCCCCGAGGAGACCCCCACTCACCGGCTGGGTACATACTATCTGGAGACCGGCTACGGGATCCGTCCCAGCAAGGTCACCTATGACCGGAAACACAGCGCCATTTCTGAGTATGATCTATCGAAGGTGGACCTGGACAAGCTGTTCGACGGCTACGACTGGCTCCATCTGTCCGGCATCACCCCGGCCATCGGTCCATCGTGCCGGGACTTTATCCTCCGCTGCCTGAAGGCCGCCAAGGAAAAGGGCCTGACGGTGAGCTTTGACGGCAACTTCCGCAGCCGGATGTGGACCTGGGAGGAGGCTCGGGACTACTGTACCGAGTGCCTGCCCTATGTGGACGTGCTGCTGGGGATCGAGCCCTACCATCTTTGGAAGGACGAGGCCGATCACAGCAAGGGCGACTGGAAGGACGGAGTCCCCATGCAGCCCAGCTATGAGCAGCAGGATGAGATTTTCGGCCACTTCCTGGAGCGCTATCCGAATCTAAAGTGCATCGCCCGGCATGTGCGCTATGCTCACTCCGGCTCGGAGAACAGTCTGAAGGCCTTCATGTGGTATCAGGGCCATACCTTTGAAAGCAAGCTCTTCACCTTCAACATCCTGGACCGGGTGGGCGGCGGCGACGCCTTCGCCAGCGGCCTGATCTACGCCATGATGCACCACTACCGGCCCATGGACATGGTGAATTTTGCCGTAGCCAGCTCGGTGATCAAGCACACCATCCACGGCGACGCCAACATCACCGACGACGCCCAGAGCATCAGGGACCTGATGAACATGAGCTTCGACATCCGGCGTTAACGGCGGCCCGCCGGGGAACCCTAAAAACCAGCGCAGCCTGGAAGGATTTGGGTCCTTCCAGGCTGTTGTCTTTCGTCCGGCACGGAAAAAACACCCCCTGGCTCAAAGGCAGAGGGTGTTTTTTGGAATACCTGTTTTTTAGAGGGCAGAGTAGCCGAAGCTGTTCACCAGCGCGTCCAGCCGACGGCCCTTTTTGCAGAAGGGGCAGTCCCGATAGTCGTAGCTCTCATAGTCCGGCAGGTCGCTGAGGTTGTACACCGAACGGACGGGATGGCCGCCGGCCTCCTCCACCGCGCTGTACAGCGCGGCGATGCCCACGGCCTCGCCGCCGTAGTAGCCCACCGCCTCCACACTGCGGTTGGCGGTGAAGCCGGTGGTGACGCTGGCCATGAGGATCAGCACCCGCTTGTTGCGGATCATGGGCAGGATGTTGTCCCGAAAGATAATCTGGCTGTTGGCGTTGTACTCCGGCTCCAGAACGTTGATGGTTTGGCTGTTATTCAGGCTCCGCAGACCGCCGCTGACCAGCTCCTCGGCCAGGCAGGTGCCGATGACCGCCGTGCCGTCCAGGCACAGAATCGTGTCCACCATGGTGTTGCCCTTGAAATGGGTCACCAGCTGCTTCGCCACGGCCTTTGCTTCGTTCAGACGGGTCTTCTGATAGGTGATGTCGATGTAGTAATTGATATGGCTGTGGTTGGTGGCAAAGTGGCCCCGGGCCACCCGAAGGGGCACGTTCCCCCGGCTCACGGGCAAACTGGTGATTTCAAGCATGGTTTTCTCCTCCTGTTCTCAAGTAAAAAAGCGCCCCGGCTCCGGCGTAAGCGTTTTCGCCGGATTCCAAAAACGCTTTTTTTCATTATAACCGATTTTGACATTCCATTGCAAGGGCAGACACTGCCAAAAAATGGAAATCACTTTTGTATATTCTGCCGAGCCTTCAGCGCCGCCTCCTGGCGGATAAACTGGGCGGCAATGACGGAGCTGATCTGACCCCGGCGGATCATGGCGTGGACCCGGTCGAAGGACGCCCACATCACGTCGTCCGTCTCCCCGGGAAGCAATACAATATCCCCCAGGGCCACCCGCCGTTCCAGGCAGTAGAAATCAAAAAAGGTGTCCCTTCCTCGGGCGGTGTCGATGAGCTCAAAGTCCTCCTCCGGCGCACGGATCCCTGTTTCCTCAAAGAGTTCCCGGGCTACGGCTGCCCGGCTGGTCTCCCCCGCCTTGGCGGCGCCGCCGGAATTCTCCCAGGTGCCGGGGTAGCTCTTTTCCCGGGCCCGGCGGGTCAGAAGCAGATTGCCCCGACCGTCGTAGACCCAGACACACGCCACCAAGCCGTATTCTCCCGGTTTCCAGGGGGTGCCGCGCTGATGAAGGCGACCGGTGAGGCGTCGCTCGGCGTCGTAAATGTCGTTCAGCTCCATGGTCAGTCCAGAGTCTCGCCCCGGTCCCGGTATTCGCTCTCCAGGGGGCTCTTTTTGTCTGCCTCCTGCTGATACCGGCCCACCACGGTGGCAGCCAACTCCACCGGCAGCAGGGTCCCCGCGCCGGCCACGCAGCCGCCGGGACAGCCCATGCCCTCCAGCAGATAGCCCTTGTACTTTCCGGCCTTGGCCAGGGTCATCATCTTCCGGCACTCCCGGAGACCCTCGGCCCGGGCGGTCTTGATCTCCAGATCTGGATTGGTCTCATGGACCAGATCCATCACCGCCTGCGCCACGCCTCCGGACACGGCAAAGCCCCGGCCGGCGGCGGTGCCCTCCTGCATGGAGTCCCCGTCCGGCAGGGAAGCCATGTCCACATTCTTCGCCTCGAACATGCCCTGAAGCTCCTCGAAGGTCAGCACAAAGTCCACGTCGGAGCGGATATCCTCCCGGATGGCCTCCAGCTTCTTGGCGGCACAGGGGCCCACAAAGACGACCTTACAGCCGGGGAATTCCTTCTTCATCAGCCGGGCGGTGTAGACCATGGGGGTCAGGGTCATGGAGATGTTCTTGGACTGGGCGGGGAACAGCTTGTGGACCATGGCGTGCCAGGCCGGGCAGCAGGAGGTGGCCATGAAGTCCTGCTGGGCGGGCACCTTTTCCAAAAAGTCCTTGGCCTCCTCGATGGTACACATATCCGCGCCCACGGCCACCTCCACCACCCGGTCAAAGCCCAGCAGCTTCATGGCGGTGGTGAATTTTTCGGGGGTGGACGCCTTGCCGAACTGGCCCACAAAGGCGGGGGCCACGATGGCGATGACCTGGTCCCCCTGCATGATGGAGCGGATGACCTGGAAAATCTGGCCCTTGTCCACGATGGCGCCGAAGGGGCAGCTCACCAGACACTGGCCGCAGGCCACGCACTTGTCCTGGTTGATGGTGGCCCGGCCATACTGATCGGAGACGATGGCATCCATACCGCAGGCAGCCTGGCAGGGCCGCTCCAGGTGGATGATGGCGTGGTAGGGGCATGCCTTCGAGCATTTGCCGCACTTGATACACTTTTCCTGATCGATCTCGCTCTTGCCGTTGACGAAGGACACGGCCCCCTTGGGGCATACTTGCTGGCAGGACGCGGCCAGGCAGTTCTGGCAGCTCTCCGTCACCCGGTACTGATTGGTGGGGCAGGCATGGCAGGCATAGGGAATGATATTGACCAGCGGCGGCTCATAATACTGCTCCGCGATGGCGGCGTGGTCCATGCCCTCGGTCATCAGACTCCGGGTCTGGATAGGCCGAATAGAAAGGCCCATGGCCAGCCGCACCCGCTCGCCGGCGATGGCCCGCTCCAGAAAAACAGACTCCCGGTGCAGCGGCCGGTCCCCGGGAACAATGATGTAGGGCAGATCCTCCGCCTTTTCATATCCTCCGCCGGCATAGGCCATTCTGGCCACCTCGGTAAAGACGTTTTTCCGAATATTGGTGATCAAAGAAGGGATTCCACGCATAGCAGCAGCCTCCTGATAAGTATGTTACTATCCATCATGGGACAAAAACATTATACAAAAGAAAGGGAAAAGAGTCAAGAGATTTACGAAAACCGGCAGCTTTTTCAATTTCGGGATTGCAATTTCCGCCTTCATCGTGTATAATACAAAATACCCGGGTGTAGCCCAGTTGGTAGAGCGCGACATTTGGGAGCATGACACCGTGGGCCCATGACATTCCGGCGTCCTCCCGAAAACGCCTGACACACGGCGACTTTTCGAATATCCGGAAAACCTTAAAAACGCCGGAAACCGGCGGACGACCACATGAAATCCCACAGTTGCAGTTTTTGGTATAAAATTTTAAAAAATCCGGGTGTAGCCCAGGGGTAGGGCGCTTGCCTTGGGAGCAAGAAGCCGCGCGTTCGAATCGCGCCACTCGGACCAACGCCTCCGGGACAGCTGTTCCGGAGGCGTTTTTTCTATTTCTTTGTTTTCTGCAGCACAGATTTTGATCGGTCATGAGGGGCCGATACGGGGGCGCGAGGGGTCTAGGGCAGCGCAGTGTAAGTTTACAATTTTGTTGGGCATGGTCTGCTGTCCCCTCTCGAATGTTTGTATGGTAACTTCATTCTGCCAGATACTGTAAGCCATGTCTATTTCTTTCCAGTTTTCAATTTGAGCGGCTTATTTTACCTTATCCCGATGCCCGTTGTGGGTGCCGGCTGAGGCCCTATCTTGTTGTATATTCAAGTTGCATATGTCGAAGGTTCACTCGGCTTCTCCGCGTTTAGCTTCATTGAGTGCTTCCGCATAATCATCAGCAGTTTCATAATCATATGGAGATATTCCGTACTTGGAGCCATCTTCACAATGGTGTCGCCATCGGTATTGGTTGCCTGGCTGTTTGTGATTCTCTGTTGTCGCTGCTGCAGGTGCTTGTCCAACAGAATGCTCGTCCATTGTCTTGCGCTTAGCTTCAGCAAGTGCATCTTCATAATCATCTGCAGAATCAAAGTTTTCAGGATATAGTCCATATGCTGATCCGTCCTCGCACCGTTCACGCCAGATTCCAGCTTTTACTGGATTTGCAATAGCCGGTTCCTTTTCGATTGGACTAACATACGGTGGGTACTCTTGTTCAGAGGTAGAAACAGCCTGTTTATCAATATCTTTCAAAGCACTATTTAGCCCAACCAATCCACCAAGATTAATCAATCCTTGGCTTCCATACTTCATGGAACCAACGCCAAAGACTGCCGCAGCAGCCTTTGCCGACTCTTCACCACATCCGCTCTCAAAATCCTTTTTCACCTTATGTTTAACATACATTCCAAGTGTGGCTGCACCGGCAATATCAAGAAAGGTATTTATAGGATCTGGACATTTTGATGATTTCTTATACCGTCTCTTCTTTGCCAATGTAAACACCTACTTTACTTGATAATTTTAGAAAGGGCCGATAGGATTATCTCTATATCTTCTTCCGTATTGGTTTTCCCGAGAGATATTCTAATCGTTCCCCTTGCCAATCGGTCGCTAAGTCCTATTTCCTGAAGAACATGGGAAACTTGTGTGTCTTCACTGTTGCAAGCAGAACCAGTCGAAACAGAAATGCCCATCAAGTCAAGTCGATGCAAAAGTGCCTCGCCCTCGCAATTATCAAAAGACAAACTGATGTTACCGGGAACATGCATACTGCTACCATTGCGGACAAATTGGATTTCTTTTTCATGCAGGCCATCAATTAGTTTTTGTTCGAGCTTTTTAATGTGGGCAACATTCTCATCCAAGTGACTTAGATTATTCTTAAGCGCAACTGCCATACCTACAATGGATGCAATATTCTCTGTTCCTGCTCTCAAGCCGGATTCTTGCTTGCCACCACTGATAAAAGAAGTGATTGCAGTTTCATTTTTTATATATAAAAAGCCGATTCCCTTTGGCCCATTAAATTTATGTGCAGATGCCGACAGCATGTCGATTCCAAGCGATTTTACATCAATGTGCATATGGCCAACAGCTTGTACGGCATCGGTATGGAATATTGCGCCCTTCGAATGAGCAATATCACATAAAGTCTTTATGTCTTGAATCGTTCCAATTTCATTGTTTGCAAGCATAATTGAAACAAGCCGAGTTTGATCAGTGAGCCATTCATGCAGCGTTTGAGGCAAAACTTCACCATGAGGATTTACAGGAAGATAGGTTACAGGATAACCTAATCTTTCAATGTCTGCACAAGCATGAAGAATAGCGTGATGTTCAATCGCAGATGTAATTGTCCTACGCTTTAACGGATCGGAAAAAGCACTGCCCTTATGGATGTATACTAAAAAAGTGGACAAGTATGATAGAATAGTAGACAAGTAAAGAACAGGAAGACTAACTATTAGATGTCAAGAGGGAAAATAAAAAAAGAGAAGATGGGAAGGTGGATCGCAAGACGGCAAAAAGG
>CANQQI010000083.1 GCA_947625945.1 uncultured Oscillospiraceae bacterium | reverse complement strand
GTGATCATGGAGCACATCAGCCGCATCCGGGCCAAGCTGGCCCAGGCGGGCTGCAAGCCCTATATTCAGACGGTCTGGGGGAGCGGATACAAATGGGTAAAATCGTAAGCAAAATTCGGCGGTGGTACCGCAGCATCCCCATCTGGCTGGCCTTCCTGCTCTTCGCGGCGGCGGGACTGCTGGGGGCGTCCTATTTGGCCAACCATGTGACTAGCTTCACCTACGGGGAGATGGCCCAGATCCAGCTCCGGTATGACAATATTGAGCCTTTGGACTTCGGAGATATGGTGGCCAGTGAGTCCCTGGATACTGTGGATGTGGTGATTTGGCAGGGCTGGGGGGAGCAGACCAAGCTCACCACCGGCGCCTACCGGCTCTACCGGTCCTGGTCGCTGCTGGCCCGGTTCGGGCCGGTGGCCATTTATTCGGCGCTGCTGCTGTTGGCGGTGATGGTGTTCTACCGCTCCAAGGTGAAAAAGCCCCTGACCATGCTGGAGGCCGCCTCGGACAAGATCGCCAACAGTGAACTGGACTTCTCCCTGGACTATGAAGGCCAGGACGAAATGGCCCGGCTCTGCGCCGCCTTTGAGAAAATGCGCTCCGCCCTGGACGGGAACAACCGGCAGCTGCTCCACCTGCTGGACGAGCGGCGGCAGCTCAACGACGCCTACACCCACGACCTGCGGACCCCCATTGCCGTGCTGAAGGGGTACACGGAGCTGCTGGAAAAATACCTGCCCGCCGGGAAGCTGTCGGATCAGGAGGTGCTGGAGACCGTCCGGACCATGTCCGCCCAGGTCGCCCGGCTGGAGCAGTTTGTGGGCAGCATGAACACGGCCCAGGGGATCGCGGACCTGACCATCCGGCGGGAGCAGGTCCCCACGAAGGACGTGGTCTCCGGCATGGAGGAGACGGCGAAGCTCCTGAGCGGCGGGAAGGGTCTGGAATGCACGTTCAGCGCCCCCATTTCCGCCGACACCCTGACCATCGACCCCGCCGCCGTGAATCAGGTGTTTGAAAATCTGCTGGGTAACGCCCTGCGCTTTGCCAAGTCCAAAATCACCTTGGAACTGACCCTGGAGGGGCCGCTGCTGACCCTCCGGGTGGCCGACGACGGCAAGGGCTTCTCCCCCAAGGAGCTGCTCTCCGCCACCAAGCCCTATTACTGCGGGGAGCAGGAGTCGGGGAGCTACCACTTCGGCCTGGGGCTCCACATCTGCCGCACCCTCTGCGAAAAGCACGGGGGCAGCCTGCTTTTGCGCAACGGCCCCGGCGGCGGGGCGGAAGTCACCGCGAATTTTTCCTGTGAACCGGGGGAATTGTTAGAAAAAAGTTAGATTCCCCCTATAAAATGATCGTGCTGGTGAAATATCACCAACACGATCATTTTTTGGAGGTAATCACATGAAAAAGAGGATTTTCGCCGCCCTGCTGGCGGCACTGCTGGCCCTGACTCTGGCGGCCTGCGGCGGCAGCCCGGCCGCCCAGACAGGCGGCGGCGAGGAATTTCAGAAAAATATGCACCAGGCCCAGGGCTTCGGCCTCTGGCTGACCACCTTCTGCGAGACGGAGGACGGGTTCTACTTTGAGTACGGCCCGCTGTACTACTTGGAGAAGGCCACCATGACCGCCACCGTGGTCTGCGCCAAGCCGGACTGTCAGCACAATGACAACACCTGCAATGCCGCCATCAACGCCGACGCCCTCTGGCCCTCCGGGGACAAGCTTTTCTACACCACCGACGACTACGCCATCGTGAACGGCGTCCGGGAGGACTATGGCAGGCGGGTCTTCTCCGTGAATCAGGACTGCACCGGCCGGAACAAGGTTCAGGAGCTGGATTTTGAGGTGGACGGCGACAACTCGGTTCATACCACCACGCCCATTTGCCACCGGGGCTCGGTGTACTTTGTGTACAGCGACGTACTCTATCGGGTGCCCCTGGGGGAGGATATCCAAAAGGCGGAGGCCATCTGGGGGGAGGAGGCCAAGCCCCAGGAGACGCCGGAGGGCCTGGAAAACTTCGGAGGCTTCACGGGCCACGTCATCACCATGACGGGCAAGGAGCCCAGCTACACCCTCTGGGCCGACGGGGACTTTGTGTACTTCATGGTGAACACCGAGCAGGAGGACGGGGCCCAGCGAGACACCCTGTTTTCCTACGATGTGAACACCAAGGAGGTCCAGCAGGTCTGGGTCACCCCCACCACCGACGTGGTGGGCCCCTGGGAGTTCGGGAAGGAGGCGTCGAACGTCACCTCCTTCACCCTGAGCTCTTCGGAGGATGTGGACCAGTGGTACGTCCTGGATGGGTACATCTACTTCTTCCTCTCCCAGAATGGCATGTGGCGGTGCAGCCTGGAAACCGGGGAATATGAAAAGCTGGCGGATACCACCGCTCAGGCCGACTACGGCACCGCCATCTTCTCCGACGACTATATGTGCCTGCTCAACGACGGCCCGGCCCTGGACTACTTTACCAAGGAGCTGGCGGTGGGTTCCCCCCAGCGCGCCGGCGGGGACACCATTTTTGTCTACGATCTGACGGGGAAGCTTCTCAAGACCCTGCCCCTGACGGGCCTGCTGGAGGACCGGGAGGCCCTGGGGTATTTTCTCCTGTTCCAGTCCGGGAGCCAGCTCTACTTCCTGGCGGACGCGGGGATCGTCACGGACAACGGCCCCATCACCCAGGGAAACTTCACCGTCAGCGGCGAGCAGAAGGAGGAACACAACCTCCTGTGCTGCCTGGACCTGGAGACGGGGTCAATCACCCAGATCATGGAATTTGACCACTGAGGCGGCCAGATGAAGCTGGAGCTGCGGAACCTGACCAAAAAATACGGGAATTTCACCGCTCTGGATCGGGTCAGCATCACCTTCACCGAGGGCGTTTACGGCATCTTGGGGGCCAACGGGGCGGGAAAAAGCACCATGATGAATCTGCTGACTGACAACATTGCCCGCACCGGGGGGCAGATCCTGTTCAATGGGGTGGACATTCTGCGGCTGGGCCCCCGCTTCCGCCGGGTCCTGGGCTATATGCCCCAGCAGCAGGGCTGCTACGACCACATGACCGCCCAAACCTTCCTGTCCTACATGGCCGATCTAAAGGCCATCCCCAAGCGCCGGGCCAGCCGGGAAATCGAGCGGCTCCTGACGGTCACCAACCTGACCGACGTGCGGCACAAGAAGCTGGGGGGCTTCTCCGGGGGCATGAAGCAGCGGGTGCTGCTGGCCCAGGCCCTGCTGGGCAACCCC
Organism: uncultured Oscillospiraceae bacterium; assembly: GCA_947625945.1. GTDB lineage: Bacteria > Bacillota > Clostridia > Oscillospirales > Oscillospiraceae > Faecousia. The sequence continues at coordinate 5,799 of CANQQI010000083.1, read as the reverse complement.
AAGGTGGTGATCCTGGACGAGCCCACCGCCGGCCTGGATCCCAAGGAGCGGATCCGCATCCGGAATTTTATCTCCTCCATGTCCCGCCGGCGGATCATTCTGCTGGCCACCCACATCGTCAGCGATATTGAATCCATTTCCGACGAAATCTTGATGATGAAGCGGGGAAAAGTTGTGGGGCTGGACACGCCGGCGGGCCTGCTGGAAAGCGTGGCAAGCAAGGTCAAGGAGCTGCCCTGCGAGCCTTACGAATTGGAGTGGATGCAGGAGCGGTACAAGGTGGGCAACGTATTCCAGCGGTACGGGGAGACCTGGATCCGGGTGGTGGGGGACAAGCTCCCGCCCATCGGCGAGTTTGTGCCGGATCACCTGACGCTGGAGGACGTGTACCTGTACTATTTGGGGGAGTGACATGGGAGAACTGTTCCGGATTTTCTCCAACCGCCGGCTGCTTCTATTTTTGGCGCTGCTCCTGGCGGCAAACGGGTTTTTGTTTCTCCGGGAGCAGGGGGAAAAGGACTATGGGCTGGATTTGACCCTTCCCAGCGGCGGGGTGGTGGTGTTTGACGGCACCTTCTCCCTGCCGGAGGAGACGGTGGATGGAAATGCGGCTTACGGGCGGTACCTGGAGTGGCTGGACCGGGTGAAGGACTTGCCTTTGGAGGAGGCCGCCGCGGAGTTAGAGGAGCGGAAGGAGGCACTTTCCAACCGGGTCAGCAGCGATGATGCCGCCGAGGAGGAACGCCTGGACTATGTGGCGGTGAACAATCTGCTGCCTCGGATCGGGTATTTACAGGGCTATGGGGCGTACCTGGCGCTCATCCAGGAAAACAAGGAGAAAATGCTGAGCTTTTCCCTGTTCAACGACGCGGGGAGCTTCAGCGGCCGCAACATTTTAAAAACAGCGGAGGAATTTGAAAAGCTGGAGGGGGTAAAGCTGACCCTGGGGGCCGACGGGGCGGTGGAGGCGCTGCTCTCCTTCCGGCTCACCGATTACCTGCTCCTGACGGCGCTGCTCCTGATCTGCCTGGCCTTTTTGGAGGAGCGGAAGACGGGGCTGTGGAGCGTGATCCACGCCACTGCCTGGGGGCGGCTGCGGCTGGCAATCAACCGGGCGGGGATTTTGCTGCTGTCGGCGGCCTGGGCCGTGACGCTGTTCTACGGCGCCGACCTGGTTCTGGGTTTTTCCCTCTATGGGGGACTGGGGGACCTGGGCCGGGCGGTCCAGTCGGTGGAGGCCCTGGGCAGGCTCCCGGCCCTCTGGACGGTGGGGGGCTTCCTGATTCGCTTCCTGCTGCTGCGGATTGCCGCCGCCTATTTTACGGGGCTGCTGCTGTGGCTGCTGCTCTCGGCGGTGAGCAACGCCAAATACGCCATCGTGGTGGCGGCGGGGGCGCTGGCGGCGGAGTACGGATTTTACACCCTTTTGCCGGTGCAAAGCGTCTGGAATCTGCTGAAATACTTTAACCTCTTCACCTATATCAGCCTGTCCGACCTGTACACCAACTACCTGAATATCGATGTTTTCGGCTTCCCCCTAGGGATTCGGGGCATCTCCCAGCTGGCGCTGCTGCCTCTGTGCCTGGGGGCGGCGGCGGGGTGCGTGGCTGTTCAGTGCCGGAAAAAGCCCGCCGCCGGGCGGGACCTGCTGGGCCGGCTGGCCATGGGGATCAACCGGATTACGGACAAGGGCTTGACCCGTCTGGGGCTTCTGGGGATGGAGCTGCACAAGTCGTTGTGGATCCAGAAGGGGATCGTAATTGCGGCGCTTCTGATCTATGTGACCGGGACGCTTCAATATACCGTCAGCGTTCCCATCGCCACCGCGGCCGAGCGGGTGGCCCGGCAGTATACCGCCCTGTTCGCCGGGGAGATCACCCCGGACACCTTTTCCCGGATGGACGCGGCCCAGGCGGAGCTGGAGGAAAAGCTGGCGGCTTATGAGTCTGCCAAAGCCGCCTATGAGGCCGGAGAGATGGACTACGCCCAATTCGCCGAATACGTCCAGGACTCCTCCACGGCAAAGACCAGCCTGGAGGGACTGGAGCTGGTGCGGACTCGGGCCCAAGAACTGACCACCCTTGGGTCCGAGAAGGGCTTTACCCCCTGGCTTTTGGACGAGATCCCCTTTGAAAGCGTGTACGGCCCCGGGGCCCAAAACAACCAGCACCGGGCGGCGACGGCGGCGCTGCTGGCGCTGACATTGCTTCTGGCGGGAAGCATGGCCTACGAGGGCCAGTCCGGCATGACCGCCCTGCTCCATTCCACGGCCCGGGGCAGGGGCGCGCTGCTCCGCCGGAAGCTGCTGCTGGCGGCGATGGCCTCGGGGTTTACCGTCGGAGTGGTCTATGGCCGGGAGCTGTACGCCCTGGCGACCCGTTTTTCCGCCTCCGCCTGGGCCGCCCCGGCGCGGAACCTGTCCATGCTGCCGGAATTTCCCCTCAACTGCTCCGTCGCCGGCTGGCTGGCGCTGCTGAACGCCTACCGGTGGTTCCTCCTGTTCTGCGCCGGGGTGATCACGCTTCTGTTTTCCAAGCTGGCCGGACGTATGGAACGGGCGTACCTGGCCGCCACCGTGGGGCTGCTGCTGCCGTCGCTCCTGTACGCCTATTTGGGGGTCGGGCTGTTCCGCCCCCTGGCTCTGATTCTGCCGGTGGAGGCCGTGCCGCTGCTGCTCCCGGAAAACGGCGCCATCTCCTCGGCGCTTCTCTGGGGCTGGGCGGTGGCGGCCCTGGGGACGGGAAGCGGCTATCTGCTGTTCCAATCCGCCGGCAGCGGGGCAAAAGCCCCAGGCCGCCTTTTCGGCAGGCGCCCCCGCTGGCAGCCCCGCTATTTGCGAAAATAGAGGGCCGGAATGTACCGGGAAAAGATTCGCTCTTGTATTTCTCCCCGGTCTGTGGTATGATGGACCCAGAATGAAAAGGGAGGGAGCGCCGTGTTTTTCTTTTTCCCGTACTTTGCCCTGCCGATGTTCTACCAGACCGCCATTTATTTTCTGGCCTCGGTGCTGCCGGCGTATTTTCTGATGCGTTATGTCTACCACCAGGACCTGATGGAGAAGGAGCCGCCCAGGCTGCTGCTGAGCCTGGTGGTAAACGGCATTCTGGCGGCCCTGGCGGCCATCGTTCTGGAGCAGATCGGGCAGATGATTTTGGATTACAACGTTGCCGCCGACGATCCCAACTATATCTACTACCTGGCGTTTCTGACCGTGGCCGTTGTGGAGGAGGGGACCAAATTTTTCTTCCTCTATCGCCGCACCTGGCGGGATCCCAATTTCAATTACCGGTTTGATGGCATTGTCTACGCCGTCTTTGTGTCATTGGGCTTCGCCGCCTTTGAAAACGTGAAATATGTGTTTAGTTACGGCCTGTCCGTGGCCCTGCCCAGGGCCGTGCTGGCCATTCCCGGACACATGGGCTTCGCCGTGTTCATGGGGGTGTTCTACGGCCGGGCCAAACTCCTGGAAAGCCAGGGGGACCCCTTTGGCAGCCGGTGCAATCTGATTTTGGGCTACCTGGCCGCCGTGCTGCTCCACGGAATCTACGATTCCTGCTGCATGACCGGCACCACTCTGTCCACCGTGATCTTCACGGTGTTCGTCATTGTGATGTACATTGTGGTGTTCCGCCTGATCAAGCGGCAGGCCCAGACGGACCAGCCAATCTGACAGCAGAAAAATATTCAACCGCCCGGAACGCCATGGTGTTCCGGGCGGACGCTTGACAAATATCTGGGAAATTGGCATAATGAATGGGAAAAAATTACCTATTTAAGGACGGGACGAAAAATGAGCGAACGGCAGGCGCCCCCCGAGTGGATTGAGATCCGGGGCGGCAGAGTCCATAATCTCAAGAATATCGACGTGGATGTGCCCCTGCACAAGATCGTGGGGATCGCCGGGGTGTCCGGCTCGGGGAAGTCCTCCCTGGCCCTGGGCATTTTGTACGCGGAGGGGTCCCGGCGGTACTTAGAATCCCTGTCCACCTATACCCGGCGGCGGATGACCCAGGCGGAGAAGGCCCAGGTGGACGAGGTGCGCTACGTCCCCGCCGCCCTGGCCCTCCGGCAGCGCCCCGGGGTCCCGGGAATCCGCAGCACCTTCGGCACCGGCACGGAGCTGCTCAACAGCCTCCGGCTGATGTTTTCCCGGCTGGCGTCCCACCGCTGCCCCAACGGCCACTATTTGGAGCCCTCCCTCAACGTGGCGGCGGGCCTTCCGCTGACCTGCCCGGTGTGCGGAGCGCAGTTCTTCGCCCCGGGGGCGGAGGAGCTGGCCTTCAACAGCCAGGGCGCCTGCAAGCGCTGCGACGGCACGGGCATTGTTCGGATGGTGGACGAGTCCACCCTGGTGCCGGACGAGTCGCTGTCCATCGACCAGGGAGCGGTGGCCCCCTGGCAGACCCTCATGTGGTCGCTGATGAAGGACATTGCCCGGGCCATGGGGGTGCGAACAGACGTGCCCTTCCGGGACCTGACGGAAAAGGAGCGGGACATCGTCTTCCACGGCCCGGCGGTGAAGAAAAACATCATCTATCAAAATAAGACCAGCGGCGCGGCGGGGGACATGGACTTCACCTATTTCAACGCCACCTACACGGTGGAGAACGCCCTGGCGAAGGTCAAGGACGAGAAGGGCATGAAGCGGGTGGAGAAATTCCTCCGCCAGGACGTGTGCCCGGACTGCGGCGGCACCCGGCTGAGCGATGCCGCCCGGGCGCCCCGGCTCCGGGGCCTTTCTCTGGCCCAGGTCTGCCAAATGACCCTGGCGGACCTGGTGAAGTGGGTGGACGGGGTGCCGGAATCCCTGCCCGCGCCCATGGCGCCCATGGCCAAGAGCATTTGCGAGGCGTTCCAAGGGGCGGCCCGGCGGCTGATGGACCTGGGGCTGGACTATCTGACCCTGGACCGGGCGGCCTCCACCCTCTCCACGGGGGAGCGGCAGCGGATGCAGCTGGCCCGGGCGGTGCGGAACCGCACCACGGGGGTGCTGTATGTCCTGGACGAGCCCTCCATCGGTCTGCACCCCGCCAACATGGCGGGCCTTACCGGGGTCATGCGGGACCTGATCGCCGACGGCAACACGGTGGTGCTGGTGGACCACGATACCAACGTCCTGGCCCAGGCGGACTGGCTCATCGAGATGGGCCCCGAGGCCGGAGCGGGGGGCGGAACGGTGATCGCCCAGGGCCCGGTGGAGGAGGTCCAGCGGGACCCCGCCTCCCGAATTGGGCCCTTTCTCACTGGGGAGGCGGCGGTGGCGCTGTCCGGGGCCCTTCCGCCTGAGGAACTGTTCGCCCTGGGCAGGATTCACCTTTCTACTTCCACGATCCATACAGTGCAGCCCTTGGAGGCGGATTTTCCCAAGGGGCGGCTCACCGTGGTTACCGGGGTGTCCGGCTCCGGCAAGACCACCATGGTCCTGGAGAGCCTGGTCCCGGCCCTGGAGGCGAGAATCAAGGGTACGCCCCTGCCCGGGCATGTAAAGGCCATCGCCGCCGAGGGCATCGGCCAGGTCAAGCTGATCGACTCGGCTCCCATCGGCATCAACGTCCGCTCCACGGTGGCGACCTACGCCGACGTGCATGACGAGCTGCGGAAGGCCTATGCCCGGACCCCCGACGCCCGGGCGCGGAAATATAGGGAGGGGGACTTCTCCTACAATACCGGCCGGCTGCGCTGCCCCACCTGCGACGGCACCGGCACCATCAGCCTGGACGTACAGTTTTTGCCGGATGTGGACATTCCCTGCCCGGACTGCGGCGGCTCCCGCTACTCCAAGGACGCCAGCCTGGTCCG
>CANQQI010000082.1 GCA_947625945.1 uncultured Oscillospiraceae bacterium | reverse complement strand
CGCCAGTGGCTCAACGGATAGAGCATCGGATTCCGGTTCCGAGGGTTGGGGGTTCGAATCCCTTCTGGCGTACCAAAAGCCGCGCCCGCGAGGGTGCGGCTTTTGATATGCCGGGAGGGATTCGAATAATCAAATGCGACCTGCCGGTGGCAGGTCGCCGCCCAGCTTCCAACTGGGCGCTCCGCTACAAGACGAATCCCTTCTGGCGTACCAAAAGCCGCACCCCTGAGGGTGCGGCTTTTGATATGCCGGGAGGGATTCGAATAATCAAATGCGACCTGCCGGTGGCAGGTCGCCGCCCAGCTTCCAACTGGGCACTCCGCTACAAGACGAATCCCTTCTGGCGTACCAAAAGCCGCACCCCTGAGGGTGCGGCTTTTGATGTGCCGGGGGATTCGAACAGTCAAATGCGACCTGCCGGTGGCAGGTCGCCGCTCAGTTCGGAAACTGAGCGCTCCTCCGCGAGACGAATCCCTTCTGGCGTACCCACCGGGGTGATGTGGTAAAAAGATGGTAGGCACTTTCGTGTCTACCATCTTTTACACATGCCGTTTTTATGTCTCCGCGGTGGTTTTCTTCTCCTCGGGGTTCCGCCTGGCGCTCTTTCTGCGGCGGCGGCGGGGCTTGCGGGTTCCCTCCGGCTCCGCCGTGTCCGCCCGGCGGGAATAGGTCTGGGCGGTCTGGGCGCTACTCTCGTAGACCAGGCGGCTGGCCCGAACCGTGCCGTCGCTCTGGTCCGACAGCCGCACCCGGATGAAAAACTTCCCATGGTCGGCGCACTCCGCCAGGTCCATATACCGGTGGCCCCGCTGGGAAAACCAGCGCTGGCTCTCCATGGGCTTACCGCACACCGGGCACCGGTTCTCCTCCCCCGCCATGGCCTCCATGGCGGACTTTCGATCCGGGTAGCCGTAGTAAACATGGCGGCTGATGCATCCCGGCACCTCCGCCCCGTGGAACCCGTTGTCGTGATTTTCCAGGGCCTTGTCATATTCCTTCATGCCCTGCTCCAACTCCAGCCGGGCGCATATTAAAGCGGTGTGGTAGGCGTCTCCCAGAGCGTCGTGGGCCGGGCGGGTGGCCTCGATCTCGAAATAGGCCATGGCAGTTTTCAGCGCCTTCTGGGAAGTAGAGCCGTCCGTCTGGGCGTTGAAGATCATCTGGGCATTGTACCAGCGTTCGGTCCAATCGGTGTCCAATCCGTAGAGCTGGAGATTCTCCCGAAGAATGGTGATGTCGTCAAAGCCCCAGGTCAGGAAGATCACATTCTCCCCGCACCACTGCCGGAACCGGTCTACCGCCTCGGCAAAGCCGACCCCCTCCGCCAGTAGCCGGGATTCCTTGATCCCTGTGAGCTTGCTCACCCGGCGGTTGAGACGGCGATAATACTTCGGGCGGACCATGATCTGAAACTCGCCGTTCAGCGCCCGGTCTGTCAAGCGCACCGCCCCCATCTGGATGATCTCCCCCCGAATCTGCACAGGAAGCACCTTCTTGGAGGACGGAGAGCCGGGCCAGGGCTGATTCCATTCCATATCCAAAACGATATAGTCCATTTCGCAACCTCTGTTTTTATTGTGCTGTTGGGTATTATATCACACCAAAGCGCCTTCTGTAAACAAGAAGTTGCAAAAAATATCACCGTTTCCGGCGTTCATCCTACTTCCCCATGAGCTGTCGCTCATTCAGTTCCCCTGCCTGATAGCCCTTGGGCTTGTCGCACACAGGGCAGGGATCGCAGGCACGAACGCTTTCGTAGGTGTAGCCGCAGTTCAGACAGCGCCAGGTGATGGGCTGCTCCTTCTCATGCAGGGTCCCGGAGGTGTACTGGTCGTACAGACTCTGGAACGCGTTGTGGTGGACGCCCTCGATCCGGGCGATTTGCAGCCAAAGCCGGGCCGCCTCATCGCAGCCCTCCCGGCGGGCCGCCTCCGCGAAAGCCGGATAGACCTGATCATGCTCATGGGCTTCTCCGGCGGCGGCGTAGGCCAGATTCTCCGCCGTGTCGCCCAGCTGGAAGGGATAGCCGCCGGAGATATCGATATTGTCGGCGCAGCCGCCCATTTTTTGCAGCTGCTCCAAAAATTCCTCGGCGTGGACCGCCTCGTTGGCGGCGGTCTCCTCAAAGACCCGGGCGATCCACTCCTGGCCCTCCTTCCGGGCCACCTGGGCATAGACGGTGTACCGGGTGCGGGCCTGGGCCTCCCCGGCAAAGGACCGGGCCAAATTTTCAAGGGTTTCGCGATTGCTTGCATCCATGGCAATGCCTCCTTTATAAAAGGCAGTATGCCCATGGGCCGGGAAAACTATACGCCGTCCGTCCCTGTTCCGGCAAGAAGGATCTGGGCGATCCGCTCCGCCGCCGTGCCCGGGAACCGGGCCGCCAGATTGTCCGCCATGGTCTGCCGCCGGGCGGGATCCTGGACCAGGAAGGCCGCCATCTCCGCCGCCTCCTTCGGATCCTCGCTGCCCATAGCGCAGCCCCGGGACAGAAAGTATTCAAAATTCCGCCGCTCACAGCCACCCACCGCGTTGATCAGCACCATGGGAACGTGCTTGCAGGCCGCCTCGGTGACGCTGAGGCCCCCGGGCTTGGTGACGATCAGATCCGCCGCGTCCATGTACTCGGCGATCCGGCTGGTAAAGCCCACCACCCGCAGCCGGGGATCGGACAGCTCCTCCAAGCTCCGGCAGAGGTCTTCGTTGTTCCCGCAGACCGCCACCACCGTGGCGCTGGACTTCTCCAGCAGGCCCAGGGCGATTTTCCGAATGGGCCCCGCCCCCATGCTGCCGCCCAGCAGCAGCGTCAGCGTTCCCTCCATCGGCAGGCGAAGGGCCCGGCGGGCCTGCGCCTGGTCCCCCCTGCTCCGAAAGGCCCGGCAGGTGGGGATCCCGGTGGGCAGCAGCTTCTCCTTCGGGAGCCCGACAGCGGCAAATTCCGGGATCAGATCCTCCGCCGGGAGAAAGTAGCCGTCCAGCTGGCAGCTCTCCACGGTGGGCGAGCAGGTATAGTCCGTGGCGGCAAAATAGCAGGGCATTTCCGCTCCCCAAACCCGCCGCACCTCGGTCATCATCAGCCCGGCAAACACATGGGTACACAGCACCGCCCCGTAGCCGCCTTCCCGCAGCAGGTCATGCAGCCGCTCCGCCCCCATGGCCAGCAGCTCATAGACCGGGGTGGCCTCCTCCGGCTCCGCGGGGTTGTGCTCCATGGCGCGGTAGCTGGCGTCGATGAGCATGGGGCCGTACTTATAGAGCCGCACATGCCAGTTGCAGACAAATTTGGAAAACCGGGGGGACAGGCAGGCTAAAGCATCCTCAAGCCGGCAGGAGACTCCTCTTTCCTCCAGGGCCTCCATCACCGCCCGGGCCGTGGAATTGTGACCCTCCCCGGTGTTGCAGGAGAGCATCAGCACCTTCAAGTCAGACACATCCTTTTTTCGGTCAACTTGTCAGGTATTGTACCATGTCTTCCTATAAATTGCAAGATAAAAGACGGCGTCCGTCAGTGGCGGACGCCGTCGGCCGCGCCGTTTAACGGTCTCCCGCGGGCGTCAGGGACAGGGCCTCCGGGTCCCCCACCAGGGTCACGTCCGGGTGGAGCTGCAAAATAGAGCCCGGCACCATGGGCGTCACCGGCCCGAAAAACACGTCATGCACCGCCTGGGCCTTGGCAATCCCCGTGGCCACCATGACGATTTTCCTGGCCGTCAGGATGCTTCGAATGCCCATGGTATAGGCCCAGCGAGGCACCTCCTCCCGGCTTTCAAAGAACCGGGCGTTGGCGCTGATCGTGGATTCCGCCAGAGCCACCCGGTGGGTGGGCAGCAGGAACGCCTCCCCCGGCTCGTTGAAGCCGATGTGGCCGTTGCCTCCCAGGCCCAACAGCTGAAGGTCCTGGCCGCCCAAGCTTTCCAGCAGCCGGTCGTACCGGGCGCACTCCGCCCCAGCGTCCCGGGCCAGCCCATCAGGCAGGAAGGTATTGCGAGGATCCAGATTCACATGGTCAAACAGATTCCTGCGCATATAGGAAGCATAGCTCTGGGGATGCTCCGGTCCCAGCCCGACGTACTCGTCCAGATTCACCGTGCGGACCCGGGAAAAATCCAGCTCCCCCCGCCGGTAGGCATCCACCAAATTGTCGTAGGTCCCCAGCGGGCTGCCGCCCGTGGCCAGGCCCAGGACGCTCTGAGGCTTCAGCAACACTTGAGCGGCGAGAAGGCGGGCCGTGATCCGGCTGACCTCCTGGTAATCTTTTCCGCGGATGATGCGCATTGCAATCCCTCCAAAAGAATTGTTTTTGCGCTGTAAGTATACATTATTTCGCCTAATTTGTACAGTACCATCGAAAAAGTTCAGCATTTTATGCAAAAACTCGGTAATATTCGGCACGTCTTTTCTGATCATAAAAAATAGGACTAAATTGGTACTGTTTTTATTACCAGCTTGTGCTACAATGAGTGCAGCGATTTTTGGAGGCGTTACCATGAATAAGAAGATTCTGATCCTCTGCGGCCTGGGTACCGCCATTGCCGGCGGGCTGCTGGCGGCCTTTACCCGGGACGCGGCGCTGGCCGGAGACGTCAATCTCTGGACTGTGCTGTTCGCCCTGGGACTGATCCTGGCCCTGGCGGGCCTGGCCGCCGCGCTGACCGCCTTCCATCCCCAGCGGAAAAAGGCGGATGTGGGCACCGTCACCATGGCGGCGCTGTTCGCGGCCCTGTGCTACATCGGCTTTGCCTATCTGCGGATCGACATTCCCGTGGGCACGGAGAAGACCGCCTTTCACCTGGGCAACGTGTTCTGCGTCTTGGCGGCCCTGTTTTTGGGAAGCTTCTGGGGCGGGATGTCCGGGGCCATCGGCCTGACCCTGGCGGATTTCACCTCCGGCTACCTCACCTCCGCACCCAAGACCTTCCTGCTCAAGCTCTGCATCGGCGCGGTGACCGGGTTTGTGGCCCACCGGCTGTTCCACATCAGCCGGGAGGAGGAGACCCGGGTGAACCTGGGGGCGGGGCTGGCCTGCGTTGCCGGGATGGGCTTCAACATTGTGGCGGACCCTCTGGTGGGCTATTTTTACAAGATGTATGTTCTGGGGGTCCCCCAGGAGGCGGCGGATATTTGGGCCAAAATGGGCGCCGTCACCACCGGGGTCAACGCCCTGCTGGCTATGGTCTGCGCGTACCTGCTGTACCTGGCCATCCGTCCGGCCCTGCGGAAAACCAATCTGCTGCCAAAATTGTAAAATTCGGCCCGGGACGTCCCCGGGCCAAAAAAAGGGAGGGCCTGGTCGGGCCCTCCTTCGCTATGGATGTTTACCGGCTCTCCAGTCCGTCCTCCTGGGGGAGGGCGGTCCGGAGCTGGGTTGCCTCTTGTCCGTCATAGTGCTCCGCCTTTGCCGGGACTGTTCCCAGCCACATAGCCGCCACCAACAGGGCGCACAGGATCAATACCCCTAAGTTCCTCGCCAGCTTCACGGTAATCCCTCCTTCTTGTTTTTCTCTCTGTAATACTTGTGGATAGTATCATTATAGCATGGAAGGCCCTCTTCGTCAATGGTAAATTTACAAAAATTTCATAAAAATTTTACAGTTTAGTCTAATTTACATAAAACCCATTTGCCCGCTTGCAATTTGATTCCGCCGGCGGTATAATAGCGGCAGTACACAAAGGAGGCGCCGCCCATGAAGGCCTGGCAGCATTTTTGGACCATCACCCGGCACCGCCACGCGGTGCTGGCCGGGTGCTTTCGGGTGGGATTGTACTATCAGGGACTGACCCACGACCTGTCCAAGTACAGCCCCGTAGAATTTTGGAACGGAGCCAAGTATTTCCAGGGCACCCGCAGCCCCAACACCGCCGAGCGGGAGGATCGGGGCTACTCTCTGGCGTGGATGCACCACAAGGGCCGCAACCGCCACCACTTTGAATACTGGACCGATCTGGACCTGACCACCAAGCGCTATGCCCCGGTGCCCATGCCCCGGCGCTACCTGGTGGAGATGGTGATGGACCGGCGGGCCGCCTGCCTGATCTACCAGGGGAAAAACTACACCGACGCCTCGGCCCTGGAATACTTCCTGCGCAGCAAGGACCGGATCGAGATGCACCCCCAGACCCAGCGGGAGCTGGAGTACATCCTGACCATGCTCCGGGACCGGGGGGAAAAGGACACCTTCCAATATCTGAAAAACAGCGTCCTCAAGGGAAAGCCCTTTCCCTGGGAGGAGACGCCGGCGGAATAACGCCGGCCTACGGCTGTCAAAAACGAAGGTTTTTGACAGCCTTCCAAACGGAACCCGCTGCGCTGGGCTTCCGTTTGGTAGGGATCGCAGGCTGACCCGCGCACTCGCCGGTCTTTCGCCCGGCTCGCACTACTGCCGCCTGAGAGGTATTTTTTGCCAGGTACACGCCCCGGCAAAAAATGATTGAACTTGGTTTGCCGTCTGCGGACGGCAAACACGGAATGGCGATCTTGACAAGCTGTGCCACTGGCTTCGCCGGTGGCTGTGTTTTTTAATTGATGGGCTCCTGGGCCGGGCCGGAGACCAGATTGCCATAGGCGTCGAACCGGGAGCCGTGGCAGGGGCACTCCCAGGCGTTTTCATCCGGGTTCCAGCTGAGCTCACAGCCCAGGTGGGGGCAGCGGATGCTCACGGGATGGAGCTGCCCGTTTGGATCCTTGTACACGCCTACCTTTTCCCCGTCCAGGATCACCACACCGCCCTGGCCGGGAGCCAGGGCCTCCGCCTGCTCCTCCGGGATGTGGAACAGCTGCCGCAGCAGACTTCTGGCGGTCCGTCCGCCCTCGGCAGCGGCCACAGGGATGGTCTCCGGCTCTAAGCGCTGGGGGGCAAAAACCTGGGCGTTGGAATTGCTCCGACCCTCCACCTGGTCCAGCAGCAGCTGGGCTGCCACCATGGAGTGGGTCATTCCCCATTTGCCGAAGCCGGTAGCCACCAAATAATTGGGCGTTTTTCGTGAAAAGCAGCCGATATAAGGGACCTCGTCCAGCGTCACGCAGTCCTGGGCCGACCAGCAGGCTGCCTCCCGGCTCTCCGGGAACCACTGGGCCGCCCGGTCCCGCAGCATTTGATAGCGGCCTCCCTCGTTTTGGCCCGTCCGGTGGCCGCCGCCGCCCAGGAGCAGCAGATCTCCGTAATTTCGGAAGGAAAAGGCGTCCTTCCCCTGCCCCACCGCCATGCCCGGGAATTTGGGGGCGTTTTCCAGGGCCAGGACATAGGAGCGCTCCTGGTGCATCCGGGCAAAATACATCCCGGGAAAATTCAGGAAGGGAAAGTGGCAGGCGAAGACCACCTTCCCCGCCCGCACGGTTCCGTGGGGGGTGGTCAGGCAGTCACCCTCCGCCTTTTGTACCGGCGTCTGCTCGTATACTTGCAGATCGGATGCCAGCGCCTTTAGAAATTTCAGGGGATGAAACTGGGCCTGGCCGGTGAATTTCACCGTCCCGGCCACGGGAAAGGGCAAAAAATCCCCCGTTTCAAAGCTGGCGGGCAGGCCCAGCCGGACGGCGGTCTCCGCTTCGGCTCGGAGGGTCTTCTCCTCCTGGCCGTAGACGTAGGAATCCACGGTCTCAAAGTCGCAGTCGATGCCTTCCCGGGCAATGAGCTGGGCAAACTGCCCCACCGCGGCCAAGTTGGCCTGGGCGTACTGCCGGGCCTGGGCCATGCCCACCACCTTGACCAGCTTCTCATATTTCAGCCCATGCTGGGCGGTGATCTTGGCGGTGGTGTTTTTTGTCTGCCCGCTTCCCAGGCGGTTGGCCTCCAGAATTACCACCTGATGGCCCGCTTTTTGGAGATAGTAGGCGGTCAGCACCCCTGCCATGCCCCCGCCAATCACCGCGATCTCCGTTTCCAGGTCCCCGGAAAGGGGCTCCCTGGGTGCCAAATCGCAGGTTTTGGACCAGATGGATTCCATAAAATCCCCTCCATGGTAAAAAATGTAAGTACATTCTTGACCGTGGAGGGGAAAATTATACGATGATCGTGATTATTTCAGCGCCGGGACCATGGCCTCCGTCTCCGCCCCGCCTTCTAAGACCAGGTGGAACAGATACACCGGCTGGTAGTAGCCCTTGGTGTCCGGCCGGTAGCCCAGCTCCCAGGCGGTGACGGCGGCGGAAGTCCTGTCCCCACTGAGCCAGTAATTGCCCCCGAAGTCCCCCCGGGTCAGCTTCTCGTAGGCCTCCTGGGGGGATAGAATGGCGGCCTCCCGGTAGGGGGTCAGGCGAACCAAGCTGCTCTCCACCCGGGTCACGATCCCGGCCTGGACGGTACATTCCAAGGCGCCGGTGACGGCCTCCGTCCCGGTCACGGTGGGCGGAACGGTGAAGCTGTGCCGCCCGTCCCCTTCGTAGGTCATTTCCGCCGTCTCCGGCAGGTCGATGCCCAGCTTCGCCAGCTGGGCCAGCAGGTCCTCCCTGGTCTCCTGGGTGCCCGTTTCCGACGCATCCAGATCTGGCGGCCGGCAGCGCAGATCGTAGCTGCCGTCGATGTAGTAGATATAAAGATCATAGCCCCGGTGGTCGGAGTACCAGGCCCCGTCGTCATAGTATTCCCAGTCAAAATGCTCGGTCTTTTCCCGGTCGATCCCCAGCTGTTCCTCAAAACCCTGGGCCATGGCGTCGCAGGCGGCGTGGTCCGGCGGGGTGAAATAGTAGACCTGGGCGGTCTCCGGCCCGGTCAGATCGCACTGCAGGTCCCAGGTAAAGCCCTTTGTAGAGAAGCGGTACACCGGCGCCCCTGGCAAATTTCCGTAATCCTGCACCGCATAGCCGCCGAACAGGACCGCCATGGCTAGGATAAAGGCCCCCGGCCCCAGCAGATACCACAGCCGTCCCTTCCCCGGGGCCAGGAAGATCATGACGCACCAGTAGCCCAGCATGGTCCCCAGGCAGTTGGTGAACACGTCGTCCACATCCGCCAGCCCCCGGCCGGTAAAAAACTGGACGGTCTCCAGCGCCAGGCAGAACCCCAGGCCGATCCCAAAGACCAGATACCATTTCCGCAGCCGCCGCCACAGCAGGGGCAGCAGCGC
>CANQQI010000081.1 GCA_947625945.1 uncultured Oscillospiraceae bacterium | reverse complement strand
ACGGATGCCAGAGTCAAAGTCTGGTGCCTTACCGCTTGGCGACATCCCAGTGTGGAATCCGGCATCGGACACGGGACCTATTATAGCATGGCGGTGTCCATTTTGCAACCTCTTTTTCGGTTTTTTTGAAGGCGAATTTGGAGCTTCACGGCATCGGGGCGCCCTCCTGCCGGGGAGAAACAGCCGGTCCGGAGGGCAGTTCGTCCCAAGTGGGTCGCCCCGCCGGGGTTCCGGCGGGGCGACGTGTTTTAACCTGGCATATTTTCGGAGGTCACGATCTCGCCCTCCACGCCGCCGGCAAAGTAGGCGTCCAAAATCGCCCGGGCCACGCTGGCCACGGCGTTGCCGTGACCGGCCTTTTCCCCGTAGACCGCGATGGCGATGGTGGGGTTGTCGATCGGCGCGAAGCAGATAAAGGCCGCGTGGTCCGAGCCGACGCCCAGGCCATTCTCGGCGGTGCCGGTCTTGCCCGCCACCCGGATCCGTTCATTGAAGCCGGCAAAGGCGTCCCGCGCCGTGCCGTTGGGCTCCTGGGTCACCTGGTACATGCCCTGGGTATAGGCCTGATACGCCTGGTCGGAAATTTCAAAGGTACTCAGTAGGGTAGGCCGGCTCTCCATGATCATCTCCCGGTAGTCCGGGGACACCACCCGGCTCAGGAAGGTGGCCTTGTACCGCTGGCCCCGATTGGCCAGAACAGTGGCGTAGACACACATTTGCAGGGGGGTAAACTTGTTGTCCGACTGACCGATGGCCGCCATGATGGCGTCGGCCTGATACCAGCCGGCGTCGTCCGGATTGCTGCCGTGGAGCAGCCGTTTCGTCTCGGAATTGGCCCGGTAGCCGATCTCCTCGTACAGCTCCACGCCGGTCGCCTCCCCCAGGCCCATGGCCTTGGCGGTGGCGTCGATAATGCTCCAGTCGCTGATGTGGTCGCCGATCCAATAGTAGAAATAGTTACAGGAGACCTCCAGGGCGTGCACCACGTTCACGTTCTCGTGGACCGTTCCGTATGAGGAATACTGTAAGCAGTCGGCATAGAAGCCCGAGTCGATGTACCGGTCATAACGGCCCCGGTCCTCGATCTCCGTGTTGATATTGATCATTCCGGAGTCGATGGCGGCGATGGAAACACAGGGCTTAAAGGTGGAGCCCGGGGGATAGGTGGCCATCAGCGCTCGGTTGAACAGGGGATCAAAGGGGGCCTGGAGCGTCTCATTGTATTTTTCAAAGAAGGTGCTTAAGTCGTAGGTGGGATAGCTGGCGCAGACCAGGACCTGCCCGTTGCGGGTATCGATGGCCACCACTCCGCCGCCCTCGGCATCCTTGCCGTCGGTGGTGTTCTCGTCGGTCCGAAGGTTCTCCAGAACCGCCGCCAGCCGCTCCTCCGCCACCATCTGAAGGCTCAGATCAATGGAGATCTCCACGTTGTTTCCCGCCTGGGGCACCGGGTCGTAATAGGTGTTGATTACCGTGCCGTCGGAGGTCACCTCGTCCCAGCGGATGCCGTCGGTGCCGTGGAGCTGTTCCTCGAAGGCCTTTTCCAGTCCGTCCTTGCCCACGTCGGCGTCCATGGGGTAGCCCAGCGCCCCATAGTACGCCCACTCGGCATCGTCCATAGCGCCCACATAGCCCAAAATATGGGCCGCGCAGTCGGTATGATACTCCCGCACCGTGGCGGCCTCCACGTTCAGGCCGGGGATGTTCATCTCCAGCACCTCCGAAAGGGTGTCGTTGTCCACGTCGGAGACGAACAGGTAGTTGGCGATGGGCACCAGCACTCGCAGACGCAGCTCGTAGCGCAGCCCGATCACCGCCCGGGCCTCCTCGTCGGTCCACTCGTCAGGAAGGTCATAGATAGCCCGGAGTTTCTGAATCAGCAGGGGGGCCGTAATGTCAGAATCGTAGCCCAGGTCATGGAGGTATTCCTGGAAATAGCCCCGCCAAGTGGTGTTTTGTTCATCCAGTGTGTACTCAAAGGGCCGAGTCTTGGTCACGGGGAAGTTTTCCGCATAGTCGATGCCCCGCTCCTGGCACAGCTTTACCATCTGGTACAGGTACTGGTTGGGATTGTCCGAGTCGATGAACACGAAGTAGTTGATCACCAGGTCATAGCTGGCCCGGTTGCCCACCAGCACGTTGCCGTTCCGGTCCAGGATCTCCCCCCGGGCGGCCTTCACACGGGTCTCGGTGATGAAGGTGTCGGCGTTGTTGGTGTTTCCCTGGGTCTCGATAAACTGAATGTCAAACAGCCGGGCCATGAAGAGCACCAGCACCAAACTGAACAGGGTGATCAGCACATTCACCCGCACACGGGTCATTCTTTCCATGTTTCTCCTCCAATTCGGCTGATGGCCTTGGCGGCGGGATATACCGCCGGGGCAGCCAGGCAGGTGAGCAGCCAGGTGACCAAAAAGCCCCCGATTCGGGACCAGATGGTCCGCCCGCCGTAAAGACCCACGGCAAACACCAGGATCTCATAGGCCAACAGAGAGGGCACCACGCAGACCAGGGTGGCGCTGAAGCCCTTCCGCAGGAACGCCTGGCGAAACACCGTGGCGCCCACCCCCAGGAAGGTCAGCAGCACGATCACATGATACCCCGGGGCGGAGCCGGAAAACTGATAGACGCAGGACGCCACCAGGGTGAAGACACAGCCCCCCTCGGAGCATTCCAACACGCACACCGTCAGGATCACGCAGGGCACCAGGTCGGTGGCGGCGCCGAACAGCCGCAGGCGGCTGAAGATCACGTCCTGAAGCAGGGCCGCGAAGAGCACCAGCAGGCCGTAAAGCACCCATTTCAGCAGGGCCAGCCGCTGCAGCTTGGTCAGATACAGCCGGCTGAGCAGCCCAGGGCCGGTCTTATCCGGCCGAAACTCGTACTTTCTCCGTCGCGCCATGGCTCACTCCGATTCAAAGCTGGTGAGGATGAACACCTGCTCCAGCTGGCCGAAAACCACCGCCGGGGTCAGTATCGCGTACTTGGCCACGCCGGTGTCGGAAAAGCCCGCGTCCACCACATAGCCCAGTATCAGGTTTTTGGGGTACATGGAGGAGCCGGAGGTGACCACCTGATCCTGGTTGCGGATCACGGCGGAGGTGGGCAGATAGTCCATCCGCATCATGTCGGCGTAGCCGCCGGTGTAGTCCCCCCGGACCATGCCGTTGTAGCCGGAGGAGGCGATGGTGGCGGAGATCTCCAGGGTGGAGTCCAGCACCGTGCGCACCCGGGAATAGTTGGGCCCCACCTCCTCGATGATGCCCACCACCTCGGAGTTGGCGGTGATGACACACATCCCCTCCTCCACGCCGGAGGAGGCGCCCCGGTTCAGGGTAAAGCCCCCGGCCCAGTCCACCGAGTCCCGGCTGATGATATAGCAGTCCAGCAACGTGTAGTCCTCGTGGAGGCTCTGCATGTCCAGCAGGGCCCGGAGCCGGTCATTTTCCCGGGAGACGGTGTCCGCGTTCCGGGCGTCCTCCCGCATCTGGGCAATCTGCTGGCGCAGGGCCGCGTTCTCCGCTTCCAGCGCCTCATAGCGGAACATATAGCTGTAAAATTTCTCCGCCTGACGCACCAGGCTGTCCGCGCCCGTCCGAATGGGCGACAGGATGCTCTGCACCAGGATGCCGGGATAGTCCCGCCCTGTCAGATTGGAAACCACCCCCAGCACCACCGCCAGGATCACCGCCAAAGCCAGGATCAGCCGGATCCGCCCGGTGAAAAAGTGTCTCATGCTCGGTCCTCCCAAAGCTCCGGGGCCAGCCTGCGGAGCATCCCGTAGACCCGGCACACCGGAAGTCCCATCACGTTATAGAAATCTCCGGCGATGCCGGTGACGAACACCGCCCCGCCGCCCTGGATGCCATAGGCCCCGGCCTTGTCCATGGGCTCGCCGGTGGCCAGATAATTTTCGATCTCCCAGTCCTCCAGCTCTCGGAACTGAACGGCGGTGATTTCCGTGCCGGTTTCGGTCCCCCGGTCGGAGGACACGGTGACGCCGGTCATCACCAGATGCTCCCCGCCGGACAGGGCTCGGAGCATTTCCCGGGCCTCATTCCGGCTTTGGGGCTTTCCCAGCACTTTCCGGTCCAGCACCACCACCGTGTCCGCCGCCAGGATCACCTCTCCCGGGGCCCGGAGGGAGGCGGCGGCCTTCCTGGCGCTGAGCCGGGCCACCGCCGCCTCCGGCGGCAGGTTCTGGTCCATTTTTTCATCGATATCCGCCGGGCGAACGCAGAAGTCCATCCCCAGCAGGTGCAGCAGCTGCCGCCGCCGGGGCGAGGCGGAGGCCAAAATCAGTTGTGTCATATCGTATCCCCCTTCCGGGGCGGGCTTTAATCCACGCCCCGCAGATACAGTCCCCGGGTACTTCCGCCGGGGTCGAAGGCGGCGGGACTCTCCAGGGCCTGGAGCACCTGATCCACTTCCCGGCTGTTTTCCGTGGTGAATAGCAGCCGGACAGCCCACAGGCCCAGGCGGTTCAGATCCTCCTGCCGGTCCAACAGGTTGAGCTTTCGGCCATTATACAGCACCGAGCGGCAGGTGTCCCCATCCCGTAGGACGGGAAATTCCGCCCCGGTCTTGTCCATCAGCTTGGTGGGGGCCAGATCGCAGGTACACGCCCCGGTGCGGCCCCGGATCAGGCAGTTCTCCGTCACCATCAGGGGCAGCCGCCCATAGGCCAGGATCTCGCAGTCCACCGCCTTGCTCACGTCCCGGATCTGGGGCAGGGTCATTTCAAAGCTCAAGGTGGCGGAGCGCAGCTCCAGCCGGGCCATTTGATTGACAGCGGCGGAATTGTACAGATTCAGCCCGAAATCCCCCCGCACCGCCATGCCGCACTCCCGGGCCGGGAGCAGCAGGCCGGGATTCCCCGCCAGCACCTCCCGCACCCCCAGGGTCCGCAGGTCCAGCATGGCCTGGCGGAGCTTGGGCAGCTCGGGATCGTGGGCGATCCGGGGCAGCACGGCGCATACCCGGGCCCGGGCCAGCAAATTCCGGCACCAAGCGGGATCCTGCCGCAGCAGGTGGATGGGCACATACAGCACCGACAGCGGTGTGCGGAGCAGCCGGTCTGTGGCCTGCTCCCGGGTGGTGATCTGGACGTTCACCGCCGGATGGCCCTTGGGGCCGGCCGCATGGCGGATCTGGGGAGTCTTTCCCAGCCGGGGGGGCTCCCGCCGGGCCCGGAGGGCGGTGAGCTGATTCAGGGCGTCCCGCCGTAGGGCGTTGATGGCGGCGGCGGAGAGGGTGAAGCCCGGCTCCACCTCCGCCTGAACGTCCAGACATTGATAGGGGGTGCCCCCGGTTTTGGACAGCCGGGCAGCCAGGGCCTCCGGGGTCAGCAACACGTTCCGGGCGGGCTCCCCTCTGGGCCCGTCCACCCGGCAGACCCGTCCCTCCGGATCCGCCACGGTCAGGTGGCTGCCCAGGCTGGTCACCGAGGCCGCCATCCGCACTCCCACCCGGGGCGTTTCTCCGGCCTCGTAGCTCTGGCGGGCTTCCCTCATCCAGGGAGCCTCCCCGCCCGGCTCCTGGCGGGTGCCGAACATCTCCGGCCCAATCCTGCCGGTATAGTAGCCGTCGGTAAAGCCCTGGCGGTTGAAGGCGGCCAGGAGTTTGTCCATCATTTCCCTCGTGACGGCCTTGCCGTCCAGGGCCTGGCGGTACACCTGGGTCACCGCCGCCACATACTCGGGCCGCTTCATCCGGCCCTCCAATTTAATGGAGGTCACGCCGAAGGCCGCCAGCTCCCCTAAGTAGGTGACCAGGCAGTTGTCCTTCAGGCTCAGGGGGTATTTCCCTTCCCAGCGGCCGTAGCCGTAGCTCTGGCGGCAGGGCTGGGCGCACCGGCCCCGGTTGCCGGACCGGCCCCCGATGACGGCGGACAGATAGCACTGGCCGGAATAGCACATGCACAGCGCCCCGTGGGCGAAAACCTCGATCTCGATGGGCGAATTTTGGCAGATATAGCTGATCTCCTCCCGGCTCAGCTCCCGGCTGAGGACCACCCGCTTCATGCCCCAGGCGGCGCACATCTGCACCCCCGGCAGGGAATGGA
This sequence comes from uncultured Oscillospiraceae bacterium, assembly GCA_947625945.1. Classification (GTDB taxonomy): domain Bacteria; phylum Bacillota; class Clostridia; order Oscillospirales; family Oscillospiraceae; genus Faecousia. Next base: position 3,057 of record CANQQI010000081.1, on the reverse strand, counting down.
TGGTCATCTGGGTAGAGCCATGGATGGGAATGTCCGGGGCGATCCGGCGGCAGAACTCCGCCACCCCCAAATCCTGGACGATAAAGGCGTCCACCCCGCTGAGGGCGGCCTGACGGATCAGCTCCGCCGCCTGGTCCAGCTCCCGGTCGGAGGTCAGGATGTTCAGCGCCAGGTGGACGGCCACCCCCCGGATGTGGCAGTAGCGCACCGCCTCGGTGACGGTCTGGGGGGTAAAATTTTTCGCGCCCTGGCGGGCGTTCAGGGTCTCGTAGCCCAGATACACGGCGTCCGCGCCGTTCTGCACCGCCGCCCGGAGGGCCTCCATGGACCCAGCCGGCGCCAAAAGTTCCAGCATAGCAAGTCTCTCCAATGGATATTTGACTTATTATAGCATATTTTCCGGGCAGAGGCTACCCTGTCCGGAAAATTTAATGGAATATTCACAGGCGACGCCCTATTCGCCGACCCCGCTTCCCCGGCTGTCCAGGTAGATCATCAGCACGGCGATATCCGCCGGGCTGACGCCGGAGATCCGCCCGGCCTGGCCCAGGGACAGCGGCCGAATCCGGGCCAGCTTTTCCCGGGCCTCCAGCCGCAGGCCCCGGATGGCGGAATAGTCCAGATCCGGGGGCAGGGCCCGGGCCTCCTCCCGGCGGAACTGCTCCACCTGCTTTTCCTGCCGGGCCAGATACCCGGCGTATTTCGTCTCGATCTGCACCGCCTCCCGAATTTCCGGGGCCAGGTCCGGCCGGTCCGGGTCGAAGGGGGCCAGGTCGTCATAGTCCACCTGGGGCCGCCGGAGCAGCTCCGCCAGCCGGGCGGAGCCGGTCACCGGGGCGGAACCCCGCTGCCGGAGCATTTCGTTGAGCGCATTGCTCTCCGCCACGCCGGTCCTCTCCAGGCGGCGGACTTCCCGCTCCACCGCCCGGTATTTTTCCGCCACCGCCTGACGGCGAACCTCATCCACCAGGCCGATCTGGGCCCCCAGGTCGGTGAGCCGCCGGTCGGCGTTGTCCTGCCGGTGGAGCAGGCGGTATTCCGAGCGGCTGGTCATGATCCGGTAGGGCTCCTCGGTGCCCTTGGTCACCAGATCGTCGATAAGGATGCCGATATAGCCCATGTCCCGGGTGATGATGACCGGCTCCTTCCCCTGGACGCTTCTTGCGGCGTTCACCCCCGCCAGCAGCCCTTGAACGGCGGCCTCCTCATAGCCGGAGGTGCCGTTGAACTGCCCCGCGCCGTAGAGTCCCGGCACGGTCTTACACTCCAGGGCGGCGGTCAGCTGGGTGGGGTCCAGGCATTCGTATTCAATGGCGTAGGCCGGGCGCATCATCTCCGCCCGTTCCAGACCGGGGATGGTGTGGAGCATCCGCAGCTGCACGTCCTCCGGCAGGCTGCTGGACAGGCCCTGGATATACAGCTCCTCCGTGTCCAGCCCGCAGGGCTCCACAAAGAGCTGGTGGCGGGTCTTGTCCGGGAAGCGGACCAGCTTCGTCTCGATGCTGGGGCAGTACCGGGGCCCCACTCCCTGGATGGTGCCGTCGAAAAGGGGGGAGCGGTGGAGATTGGCCCGAATGACGGCGTGGGTCTCCTCGTTGGTGTAGGTCAGGTAGCACTTTGCTCGGTTTTCCGGAGGCCGCGCCGTCCGGAAGGAGAAGCCGGGGCACTGATCGTCCCCCGGCTGGGGCTCCATTTTGGAAAAGTCCACGCTCCGCCGGTTCACCCGGGGGGGCGTGCCGGTCTTGAACCGCCGGAGCCCCAGCCCCAGAGCCCGGAGGCTGTCTGCTAGGCCCGTGGCCGGGTGCATCCCGTCGGGGCCGGAGGGGTAGACCGTGTCGCCGGTAATCACCGTGCTGTCTAGATACGTCCCGGTGGCCAGCACCACCGCCCGGGCCCGGTACTCCGCCCCCAGGCGGGTCCGGAGGCCGCGGATCCGGCCGTTTTCCGTCAGAAGCGCCGTGACCATGGCCTGCTTCAGGTCCAGATTCTCCTGGAGCTCCAGGACGTGCTTCATATACTGCTGATATTTCCGCCGGTCCGCCTGGGCCCGGAGGGAATGGACGGCGGGGCCCTTCCCCAGGTTCAGCATCCGGTACTGGATGCAGCACGCGTCGGCGGCCAGGCCCATCTCGCCCCCCAGGGCGTCCAGCTCCCGGACCAGATGGCCCTTGCCGGAGCCGCCGATGGCGGGGTTGCAGGGCATATTCCCCACGGCGTCCAGGTTAACGGTGAAAATCACGGTACGGCAGCCCAGCCGGGCGGCGGCCAGGGCGGCCTCGATGCCGGCGTGGCCGGCCCCCACCACCGCCACGTCGTATTCCCCGGCGAAATAGGTCATGCCTCCGCCTCCAGGGGCCGGGCCACGATCTGGCAGCGGTGGATGGGGACGCCCTGGGCCAAGAATTTTTCCTCGTACCCGGTCAGAATACCCACCGGGCCGTGGGCGTGAAGATCGTCGGTGACGTTTTTTACCTCCAAGCCCAATGCGGCGCACTCCTCCAGGGTGAAGGCAAACAGGGGGGCGTTGTCGGTTTTGAAGAGAACCTCCCCGCCGGGGGTCAGGGCCTGGGCGTAGAGCCGGAGAAAGCTCCGATGGGTCAGGCGGCGCTTGGCGTTTTTCTTCCGGGGCCAGGGGTCGGGAAAATTGAGGTAGATCCTGTCCATCTCCCCGGGGGCAAAGCACGCGGAAAGGTTTGCCACGTCCATATCCACGAAAAAGACGTTTTTCAGCCCGGCGTCCCGGGCTTTCTCCATGGCCATGACCATGGCCTCCCGGCACCGCTCCACGGCGATCACCAGCGCCTCCGGATGGGCCGCCGCCAGCTCCACGGTGAATTTGCCCTTCCCGCAGCCCAGCTCCACCCACAGCCCGGCGCAGCCGGGCAGCAAGGACCGCCAGGCCCCCCGCTTGCCGGCGGGGTCCGCCACCTGCCAGGCGGCGCAGGCGGCCATCCGGGGCTCCAGATTGGGCTTTTTCCGCATTCTCATAACCATTCCTCCAAAGGGGCGTTTTTGGTATTATATCAAAACCCTTTGCCCCTGTCAATCGCGCCAAAG
>CANQQI010000080.1 GCA_947625945.1 uncultured Oscillospiraceae bacterium | reverse complement strand
AAATGATAGAAGCTGCCGATGGCGTTGGAGCCGCCGCCCACGCAGGCGATCACGGCGTCGGGCAGCCGGCCTTCCTTTTGCAGGAGCTGCTCCTTGATCTCCTTGGAGATCACCGCCTGAAAATCACGGACGATGGTCGGGAACGGATGGGGCCCCATCACCGAGCCGAGGCAGTAGTGGGTATCGGCAATACGGGAGGTCCACGCTCGCATTGCCTCGGAAACCGCGTCCTTGAGGGTGGCGGTGCCGGTCTTGACGGGAATGACCTCCGCGCCAAGGAGCCGCATACGGTACACATTCAGCGCTTGACGAACGGTATCCTCCTCGCCCATAAATACCACGCATTCCATGCCCATCAGCGCGGCGGCGGTGGCGGTGGCCACGCCGTGCTGACCGGCGCCCGTCTCGGCGATCAGCCTGGTCTTGCCCATCTTTTTAGCCAGAAGCGCCTGGCCGAGCACGTTGTTGATCTTATGGGCTCCTGTGTGATTCAGGTCTTCCCGCTTGAGGTAGATCTTCCCGCCCCCCAGGTCCTTCGTCATTTTCTCCGCATAATAAAGCCGGGAAGGTCTACCTGCGTATTCATTGAGAAGTTCGGTAAGCTCCCTGTTAAACTCTGGGTCCTTTTTATAGTGATTATACGCCTCTTCCAGTTCAAGGACCGCGTTCATCAGCGTTTCAGGGATATACTGACCGCCGTGAATGCCGAAGCGTCCCCTTGGATTGGTCATAATCCCTCCTCCTTTCTCACGGCGGCAACGAACGCCGCCATTTTGTCTTTGTCTTTTCGTCCGCCCGTTTCAATGCCGGAGCTGACGTCCACCCCATAGGGGCGGCGTGTTTTGACCGCGTCCGCCACATGATAAGGGTCAAGGCCTCCGGCAAGGAAATACGGTCTGGCGACTTTTGGATGAGAGCCCAATCAAATACCGTTCCCGTGCCCGCGCCGGAATCCAGCAGCACATAATCGGCGGTGCTTTGTTCGATCTTTTTAAGATCCGTCGAGGGCCCTACACGAAACGCCTGGATGATCGGCTGATCCGTGAGCTGCCGCAGCCGGGCGATATACGCCTCGTCTTCGCCGCCGTGAAGCTGCGCCATGTCGATGATATGGTCCCGCAAGAGCTTCGCGATATTTTTGGGATCTTCATTTACAAACACCCCCACCGCCTGAATTTCCGGCAGAAGCATTTGCTTTAACGCCATCGCTTGTTCAGGTGCGACATACCGCTTGCTTTTCGGAGCGAAAACAAATCCAATATAGTCGGGTTTTAGCTTATTCGCGGCCTCGATATCACAAGGCCGGGAAAGACCGCATAGCTTGATCTTTGTCATACTTCACCTCGCAGTTCCGCCAGCTTGGCCTTTTTGTCGGCTGCCCGCATCAGCGTTTCCCCGATGAGCACCCCATCCGCGCCGATCTCAAGGAGCTTTGCCACATCTTCGGCGGTACGTACACCGCTTTCGGAGACGAATAACACGTCCTTCGGAATAAGTCTACGAAGCCTGCGGCTGTTATCGGTATCCACGGAAAAATCCTTGAGATTGCGGTTGTTGACCCCGATAACCCGGGCCCCCGCTTTTACCGCCCCACGGACTTCAGCTTCATCATGTGCTTCGACGAAAGCGGACAGCCCCAGCTCATCGCAGAGCGCAAGGTATTCCCCCAGGTCCTCTTCGGTCAGCATGGAGCAGATCAGCAGTACCGCCGACGCGCCCAGCACCTTTGCCTCGTAGATCATATACTCATCCACCGTAAAGTCCTTCCGCAGGCAGGGGATGCTGACGGCCCTTGCGATCTCTTTGAGATATTCGTTACTGCCTAAAAACCATTTCGGTTCGGTCAGGACGGAAACGCCGTCTGCCCCCGCCGCTTCGTACTCCTTGGCGATTTCCAGATAGGGAAAATCCGGCGCGATAAGTCCTTTGGAGGGAGACGCTTTTTTACACTCGCAGATAAAGGAGACCCCCGGTTTTTTCAGCGCCTTTTCAAAGGCGAAATTCCCCTGGGGCATGGACAGCGCTTGCCGCTTGAGCTCTGGAAGCGGTACCTTCTTTTTTGCCTCCGCCACACGCAAGCGGGCGTGTTCCGCGAGCTGATCCAGGATCGTCATACCGGCGCCTCTGGGCGGTTGCTGACTTCGATCAGCTTGTGGAGGGTCTCCAGGGCCTTGCCGGAATCAAGGATTTGCGCGGCAAGGGCAATACCGGCTGCCATGCTCTCTGCCTTGCCGCCAATATAAAGGGCCGCCCCCGCGTTCATCAGAACCGTATTCCGTTTCGGTCCCTTTTCCCCGTTTAAGATGGCAAGGGTGATCTTGGCGTTTTCCTCGGGCGTGCCGCCCTTCAGGTCCTCCTTGGCGCAGCGATCAAAGCCAAACTCTTCCGGGGTGATGACATAGGATTTGAACCAACCGTCCCGGATTTCGCATACCGTCGTCGGCGCGCTCATGGAGATCTCATCCAGCTTATCCTGCCCGTATACTACCATCCCGCGCTTTACGCCCAGGTTCATGAGCACCTGCGCTAACGGCGTCACCAAATATTCATCGTATACCCCCAAAAGCTGCATGGTCGGACTGCCGGGATTGGTGAGGGGTCCTAAAATATTGAATACGGTACGGAAACCAAGCTCCTTGCGGATCGCCCCCACATATTTCATAGAGGTGTGATATTTCTGCGCGAAGAAGAAGCACATACCGACTTCCCTTAGAAGCTCCTTGCATCTTTCCGGACTTTGCTGAATGTTGACGCCCAGCGCTTCCAGACAATCCGCTGTTCCGCATTGGGAAGAGGCGGCCCGGTTGCCGTGTTTCGCCACCTTTATCCCGCCGGCGGCCGCGACGAGGGCGGAGGTGGTGGAAATATTGAAGCTGTGGGCGCCGTCGCCGCCGGTACCGACGATCTCAAGAAGATCCATGTCGGTTTCCACTTTCGTCGCGTGGTCTCTCATGGCGGCGGCACAGCCCGCGATTTCCTCGGTGGTTTCCGCCCGGGTGCTCTTGGTCGCCAGCGCTGCCAGAAAGGCGGCGTTCTGCGTCGGCGTCGTCTCCCCGCTCATGATTTCGTTCATGACGTTGTATGCTTCATTATAGGTCAGGTCCGCTTTATTGGATATTTTTTCAATTGCCGCTCTGATCATGACGATCTCTCCTTATTATTTAATTTTTTAGCGTTTGCTTTCTGTCATTCAAATCTCTTATCAGGCGCGCGGGGCGCCACCATCGCCTTTTCAGCAGCATATTCTAACCTCCTGCGAAACAGAAAAACTCCTTTGACGCTTGGCTGTCAAAGAAGTTAAAATGCAAAAACGCCCTTGACAGAACGATACGCTCTGTCAAGGACGAATAAAAGACTTATCCGCGGTGCCACCTTGATTCATAGGAACGACCCTATGCCCTTAGCAGGGTACCAGCATACCCCCGGCATTTATACGCTTGCCTACAGCGTCGCAGAATACTTTGAGAAGCTCTCATTTGACTGCGCCCTCAGCGGTCCATTTGACAACTTGTTTCTTACCTGACTCTCAGCACCACAGGCTCTCTGTAAAGGCATCGTTGCCGTTATCTCCGCTTCAACGGTTTTCTTTATGAACTTATTATTATTTTATCACCAGTATAGAAAATTGTCAAGAGAAATCCCGCGGTTTTAGGAAGGCGCTCTTTAGCGGCGGCAAAACCGGCCACTTGCGTGGCCGGTTCCGCTTTGAGAGAAGAGAGGAGGAATCAAAAATGGGATTTACTTTGCCTGCTTGGTTTTCTTTTCCCGCATCCAGCGCCTGACGATGGCGACCGTGCCCCAGGCAATCAGCCCGGCGGCCACGACGCCCTCGGCAATGAGGATGAAGTAGTAGTTCGGGAAGGGCAGCTGCCCAGCGGCCACGCCGTGGACGATGCCGTTCATGGCGTTGGAGTTGACGGTGGTGTACAGGATGTGCTTCACCGCCTGGCGGGCATAGTACTGGGAGGCGGGATTGCTGATGTCCAGCTCCGCGTCGGTGTAGTAGCCGGTGAGCTTCAGGTCGCCGCCGGCCCGGATGCACTGCTCGGTGTCCATGACGCCGCCGCCGTCATAGTCGGTGATCACGGTGCCCCGGAAGCCCCACTCGTTGCGGAGCACGCCGGTGATCAGATTGTAGTTGCCGCCGGCCCAGGTGCAGCCGATCCGGTTGAAGGCGGACATCACCGCCATCACCGTGGGGATCTGGACCTGCTTTTCGGTGTAGGCGCCGTCCTGGTATTCCTGAACGGTGACGGTCTGGGCGCCCCGGCCCTCGATGCAGATCTGGAAGGGCTTCAGGTAGATCTCCCGGATGGCCTGCTCGTTGGCAAAGGTGGCCACATGGCTCCGGTGATCCTCCTGATCGTTCAGCGCGAAGTGCTTGATGTAGGCGTAAACGCCCTTTTCGGCGCAGGCCGTAGAGGCCTGGAGGGCCATCTGACCGGACATGAAGCCGTCCTCGGAGTAGTACTCGAAGTTCCGACCGGCAAAAGGCGTGCGGTGGATGTTCATGGCCGGAGCGTACCAGCCGGAGATGATGCCGATATACTGGTGGTTGCCCCAGTTGCCGTCGGCGGCCAGGGCATCCTCGCCCACATAGTAGCCATGGTAATAAGCGTTCTGCCGGTCCCAGCTGGCCGCCTGGTTGGTGGCGCAGGGATAGGTGATGGAGTAGGGCTCATGGGTGATGCCGCCCTCGTTCAGGCCGGAGGGGCCGTCGTAGTCGATGGCCCGGGGCTTGCTGGCGGAGGCGGAGCTCAGGGTCTGATAGCCGCCGTTGCGGATGATGTCGTGGAGCTCCTGGGGGTCCATCTGGTCGATCAGGGCGTCCCAGCCGCCCTCGGCCTCCACCTCGTCAAAGTCCCGGCCACGGTAGTCGATCAACTCCAGATTGCCGGACTGGTTGTACTTCCCGGCCATGGCGGCGGCGTCCTCCTCGGACATGGGGTTCATGGAGGCGCCTACGCCCCGGGCCTGGATATTGGCCTTGATCTCGTCGGAGACCTCCACCTCCCAGGTGTAGCCGTTTTTCTCGCTAAAGGGGCTCACCCGCTGGGAATCCTGGTTGCCGTGGGTCTTGGGGAAGGTGCCCGCCCAATTCTGCCGGGTGAGGAACTGATCCCGGGCGGTCAGCTCGTCGTAGTGGGCATGGTCAAACTGGTTGGTCACCGCCGCGCCCACCAGAGAGGTGGCGTAGGTCACATTGTCCACGCCGCCGTTGTCGGCGTAGTCATAGGTCCACTTGCCCACAAAGGAGGCGTCGGCCCCGCCGAAGAGGGGTTCCACCTGGGCGCCGCCATAGACCAGGAAGTTGTCCACAGCGGCGTGGGCGTTGGGGGCGGCGGTGAGCAGATAGTCCCCGGCCTCCAGAATGTAGGTCTTGGCGGAAACATCGTCATAGGAGATAAAGTCCTTCCGGTTGACGGTGACGGTGACCGTCTCAGACTCGCCGGGCTGGATCAGGCCGGTCTTCTCAAAGCCCACCAGGGACGCCGCGGCCTTCTCCACGAAATTAGCCTTGTCGTAATCAGTGTAGGGGGCGTTCAGGTAGACCTGGACCACTTCCCGGCCCGCCACCGCGCCGGTGTTGGTCACCTTGACGGTGATCTGGATGTTGCCGTTTTCGTCCATGGGGCTCATGGCAAAATCGGACCACTGGAAGGTGGTATAGGACAGGCCAAAGCCGAAGGGGTACTGGACGGTGGAAGCATAGTCATAGTCGCCGGCATTGCCCTGGTTCAGAACCTTGTCGAAATAACGAGTCTCATAGTACTTGTAGCCCACGTAGATGCCCTCGTCGTAAAAGACGCAGGCCTCCACATCCTGGCCGCCGCTCACCATCATCATGTCGCCCATGTTCTGCATGGCGGGAGAGGAGAAGGCGTCATAGGCGAAGGTGTCCACCAAATGGCCCGAGGGGTTGACCTTGCCGCTGAGGACGTCCGCGATGGAGCGGCAGGCGTCGCCGCCGGCGCCGGGAGCCCACAGGACGGCGGAAATATTGGGATAGTCCGCGATCCAGCCCAGCTCAAAGGCGTTGTTGGTGTTCACCACGATGATCACGTTGTCAAAATTGTCGTTCAGGTACTGCACAACCTCCAGCTCCACGGAATTGGGCTCCAGGTAGTGCTTGTCCTTGTCCTCGGCCACGTCGGTCCAGGCGCCCATATAGCGGCCCAGATCCCGGCCCTCGCCGCCGGTACGGGAGAAGAAGAAAATGGGAGTCGTGCCCTGGGCCTCGTCCTTGGCCTCCTGGGGGATGGCGGAGACGGGGGCCTCCCGGATGGTCCAGTCCTCGGCGCCGCCGTACATAATGGAGCCGGCGCCCCGGGTGTAGGTGGCCTTGTTATCGGTGTAGAATTTCCAAAGGGATTCGTTGATGGAGAAGCCCTGCTCGGTCAGGGCAGTGCGCATATCGCTGGAGATGGTGCTGACGCCGGAGCCGGTGCCGCCCGCCAGGATATCGATGGAGGAGGAGGAGAACAGGCTCAGCTTAGAGCCAGCCGCCACGGGCAGGCCCTTGCCGTTTTCCGCCCGGTTATACAGCAGCACGAAGCCCTCGGCGCCGGCCTGCCGGGTGTAGGCCTGCTCCGCCTGCTGGAGCTCCTGGGAATCGGTGATGTCCCGCTTATAATAGGCGGTGTCCACGCCATCGACATTTTTGGAGGCGAACTGGGTTTCCCCGAAGATATCCCGCAGCACCAGGTCGAACATACTGGTAGTGACAACATTCAAGACGATGGAAAATACCAGCAGAATCACCAACAGAGGGGCGACAATGGCGGTAAATACCTTCGCGCTCATTTTTTTGCCGTTTTTCTTTGCCATTACAGATTTCCCTCCAGATCAGTTTTGGGAGGCGCGCCGCGCTGGGAGCCCACATGAGGGATGGCCTTCCACTCCAAATTGGGCAGAAACAGGGCGGCCACATCCAGATAAATGTTGAGCGACATGAAAAAGGGCCAGAGCAAAATCGCCGCGGTGAGCGTTCCCGGCCCAAGGGGCCCGATCCGCCGCCGCTCCAGAATCACCAGGAGCGCCGCGAAGACGGCGGTGAGCACATAGGAGACGAGGAAAAACGCCAGGCTGAGCCAGCCGTAGGCCGCCCAGACCCGTCCGGCGTCATAGCCGAACAGCGGGCTCAGGGCGATACAGAGAAGCTGGATCAGCAGCAGCCCCACGCCCATCACCCCCAGGGGGAGGATGGAGGCGGTGAAATCGAACACGGAAAACCGCTGGGAGGCCGTGTGGCCCGGGGAAAAGAGGCTCTTCACCAGGGCCCGGAAGCGGGTGAAGAAGACCGTCATATGCCCGCAGGCCCAGCGGAGCCGCTGGCGGAGCATGATGGGGATGGTGGTAGGCTGCTCGTCGAACAGCTCCGCCTCGTCGCAGTAGAGGATCTTCCGGCCCCGGGCGATCTGGTCGGCGGAGAACTCCCAGTCCTCCGTGAGGGTCACGTACTCCCAGCCCTCCGTCACCAGCTCCGCCGGAAACAGATAGCCTGTGCCGGAAATGCGGGTGCTGCACCCGCAGAAGGTGCGGCCCCGGGCCTCGTACCGGCAGGCGGCCAGGAAAAAGATCCCGTACAGGCAGGACAGGTAGTTGCTGCCGAAATTGCCGGAGTTGCGGCAGGAAGTGATCACCTCCCGGCAGCCGTTGGCCTGGAAGGCGTCGTTCATCCGGCGGATGTAGCTGGGGGTGAGGACATTGTCGGCGTTGATGACCAGAAAGCCGTCCAGCCCTTCGTCCAGGTGGGAGAGCCGGAGCTGCCGGAACAGGTAGCGGTAGGCAAAGCCCAGGGTCCGCTCCTTGGGATTGTTGTATTCGTAGACGGTGGCGCCATGGGCCCGGGCGATGGCAGCGGTACGGTCCGTGCAGTTATGGGCCACCACAAAGACCCGCAGGTTCTCCTGGGGATAGTCGTTTTCCCGAATGCTGTCCAGCAGCGCGCCAATCACCGGTTCTTCATTCCGGGCGGAGATGACAATGCCAAATCTCCCCAGCTTCTTCGCCGGGGGGTAGACCTTCCGGGTAAACATCCCCATGACGGCAAACACCTGATAGTGAAAAAGCATCAGGAAAAAAACGCACCAGAGGACAGCGAAAACGATGATGACAATGCCCAGATAACCCATGACAGTCCATTCTTTCTACCATAGGGGCGGCAAGCCGCCCCTATAACTGTTTTTCTTCAAATCAGCCGCCCAGATTGACGCCCTCGGCGGTGGTCTTGACCCACTGATAATCCGCAGTGGCGTTGGACAGGGTGTACTTACCCATCCAGCCCTCGGCGTCGGGGGTGCCGCACCAGTAGTTCATCAGGATCCGGCCGGGGGTGGAGGGCAGCGGTGTATCCGCGGAAGCCTCCACGGTGTACACGGGCTCGCCGTCCACGGTCCAGGTGATGGAATCCTCGGACCAGATGAAGCCGTAGGTGTGGAATTCTTCAGAAGCGTCGAAGCCCAGCTCGTACCAGTGCTCATGGCCGCCCTGGCCATCCACAAAGTAGTTGAACTGAACGCCGGTGGTATCCTTGCCCAGGAACTCAATGTCGATCTCATCCCAGGGGTTGGGGTTCCCGTCCAGGCCGATGTCGTAGTTGCCGGTGCAGGTGAAGAAGGTGCTGGCGGTGCCCTCCACCTTGGCCGGCTTCATGCTGACGGTGTACTCGCCGTAGCCGTAGTGCAGAGCGGTGCGGGCCTCGCCGGCATAGTAGCCCTGCTCCACCTCGCCGTTGGCGTCGGCTATGTGCAGATGGAGCTGGCCGTCGGTGAAGGTAACCTGGTCGCCCTTCCAGAAGGTGTTGAACACGCTGCCGTTGGACCAGCCGTCAGAAGCGAACACGCTGCCATTGGCGGGGGCGCCGTCGGCAAAGTTCACATCCAAGCCCTGGGTGGGGATCTCCTCCCCGCCCTGGCCTTCCTCGGGAACCAGGGGGGCGCCCTGGGCGGAGGTCTTGACGTACTGATAGTCGGCGGTGGCGTCGGACAGGGTATACTTGCCCATCCAGCCCTCGGCGTCAGGAGTGCCGCACCAGTAGTTCATCAGGATCCGGCCGGGAGCGGCAGGCAGCGGAGTGTCGGCGGAAGCCTCCACGGTGTAGACGGGCTGGCCGTCCACATACCAGGTGATGGCCTGCTCGGTCCAGCGGAAGCCGTACTCATGGAAGCCCTCGGAGGCGTCAAAGCCCAGCTCGTACCAGTGCTCATGGCC
>CANQQI010000079.1 GCA_947625945.1 uncultured Oscillospiraceae bacterium | reverse complement strand
TTCCCGGGCGCCCCCCTCGTCCGGGAAATGTTGGGATTGCCGAGCCGCCCGCCCATTTTTTGGGCGGGCGGCATTTCTATGGCGGCAGGGGAGAGGGGCGCTCATTTTCGGCTGGACTTTTCCTCCCGCTTCGTGTATAATGAAAAAAACGGCTTTTGGGGGAGGAATAGAAAATGGAGGCCGGTTATGTGATCGTCGGGGTAGCGCTGGTGTTTGGCATCCAACTGTTCTTCTGCTGGAAGGCCAAGCGGGCCGCCGCCAAATGTATTCCGCTGTACCTGCTTGCCTTGGGGTTTTTGTACGGCGCCGGGACCTATGTGGGTCTTTTTGGCACCTATTCCTTCGGGGATATTTCGGGAAACGCGCTGGCAGGGCTGATTGTGCTGGTGTTTTTCGCCATCTTGTCCCTGGGCGCGGCCCTGGCCTGGCTAATCTACTGGATCGTGGGCCTGGCAAAGCGGCGGAAAACGTGATTTTTCAAAAGGAAAGGCGCGGCTCATGGCCGCGCCTGATCTTTGCCTGTTATGCCTGCCCCCTTAGAAAAGGAAGAAGCCAATGATCAGCAGGAGGGACAGGGCAATTCGTATAATATGGTGCTGGATGTGAAAACTGCCGCTTTTTTGGCCGTTCATGATTGCTGCGGCGCAGATGCCTGCGCATCCCAGCAGCGCCAGAAGGACATCATAGGATTGCTTCCCAATGCCACAGAGGACTGCGGCAATCAGGAGGGCGGAACCAGCGAGCATCCAAACGGCGGGGAAGGGCTCCTTCTCCGTTTTTATCTGACTAATCGCCGCAACCGCCGACAGACCGCCGAAAAGAACGCTGACGATCCAAAGGCAAATAGCAATGGGCATCCTTTATCCCTCCACTTGCTGGCCATCGCTTTCCTCCGTTCCCTCCGGAAGCTGCTTGGCCTCGGCGTTGACGTAGGCCATGAACTCGTCGCCGGTGATGGTCTCCTTGACCAGCAGGAAGTTGGCGATCTCGTCCAGCAGCGGGCGGTGAGACAGCAGCAGCTCCTTGGCCTCCTCGTAGCAGCTCTGAAGCAGGGCCTGGGACTCCCGGTCCACCAGGGCGGCGGTCTCCTGGGAGCAGTCCATATAACTCTGGCTTTCCAGGTAGGGGTTGGAGACGCTGGCGGGGGCCATGAGGCCCAGCTTGTCGTTCATGCCGTACTGGGCGATCATGTTCCGGGCCAGGGCTGTGGCCCGCTGGATGTCGTTGGCGGCGCCGGTGGTTTTGACGCCGAAGACCACCTGCTCCGCCGCCCGGCCGGCCACCAGAGTCCGCAGCTCGATCATCAGCTCCTCGCTGGTCTGCAGGTACTTTTCCTCCTCGGGCATCTGCATGGTGTAGCCCAAAGAGCCGGTGGTGTGGGGCACGATGGTGATCTTGGACACGGGCTGGGCGTGCTTTTGCAGGGCGGCCACCAGGGCGTGGCCCACCTCGTGATAGGCCACCAGCCGCTTTTCCGTATCGGTGAGGACGGAGTTTTTCTTCTCGGTGCCGGCGATGACCGTCTCGAAGGAGACCATCAGATCCTCCTGATTCACAGTCTGGCGACCCTTCCGCACCGCCCGCAGGGCGGCTTCGTTGACCAGGTTGGCCAGATCCGCGCCCACGGCACCGGCGGTGGCCTGGGCGATCTTCCGCAGGTCCACGTCCTCCGCCAGGCGGATCTTCCGGGTGTGGACCTTCAGGGTGTCCAGACGGCCCTGGAGATTGGGCCGGTCCACGATGATCCGCCGGTCAAAGCGGCCGGGGCGGAGCAGGGCCTTGTCCAAAATTTCCGGCCGGTTGGTGGCGGCCAGGCACACCACGCCCTTGGAGGAGTCGAAGCCGTCGATCTCCCCCAGCAGCTGGTTCAGGGTCTGCTCCTGCTCGGTGTTGCCGCCGAACCGTGCGTCTCGAGAGCGGCCCACAGCGTCGATCTCGTCAATGAAAATGATACAGGGAGCCACCTTGGCGGCCTGCTCGAACAGATCCCGCACCCGGCTGGCGCCCACGCCCACAAACATCTCCACAAAATCGGAGCCGGAGATGGAGAAGAAGGGCACGTTGGCCTCCCCGGCCACCGCCTTGGCAAGCAGGGTCTTGCCGGTGCCGGGGGAGCCCACCAGCAGCACGCCCTTGGGCAGCTTGGCGCCGATGTCGGTGTATTTCTGGGGATTGTGGAGGAAATCAATGATCTCCAGAAGAGACTCCTTGGCCTCGTCCTGGCCGGCCACGTCCCGGAAGGTGACGCCGGTGCGCTTCTCCATATAGACCTTGGCCTTGGAGGAGCCGAAGCCGCCCATGAGCCCGTCGCCGCTGAGGCGGCGGGTGAGCATCCGCATCATGCCGAAGATCAGGGCGATCATCAGCACATAGTAGAGGATCAGCACGATGCCGGAGTTGTCCTCCACGATCTGGTAGTCCACCTTGACGCCCATTTCGTCCAGCTCGTTGGCCAGGGCCAGGGTGCCGCCGCTGCTGTGCAGGCCGGTGAAGCAGGCCCGCTGCTCGGCGGCGGGCTTGGCGGCCTCCTCCTTGGTCAGATAGACGATCCGGTCCGCCCGGATCTCCACCTCGGCCAGTTCGTTGTTTTCCATGGCGGCCAGAAATTCGGAGTAGGTGGTTTTGGTGTATTGACTGTTGATGACCGCGTTAACCACGGAGCTGATGAGCAGCACCAGCACCACGGTGACGATCAGGGCCACCCAGAGATTACCCTTGGGACGCTTGTCCTCGGGCTTGTTGTCCTGGGGCGGTTGATTTCGATTGGGGTCCATTTGTAACGCCTCCTTGGCAGCGGGAATCCGTATCTGGGATCACCGGCCCAGCGGGGCCGGAGAAATTCTGATTCTTCCATAGGATTGCCGGATCAAGGGTATTATAACACAATCCTGCACCCAGCGCAATGAAGGATTTCCAAAATGCGGGTGAATTTTCTGTTAAATTGCGGGCTGCCCGGGCGGAAATGTCCTTCCAGCGAAAAAAAGAAGTTGTCCCGGGGAGAAAAATCTGATATAATAGAAAAGAGGATCGCATACGGGAGATGAGACCATGAAAAATCCACGCCGGGCTTTCCCCCGGGAAACGCCCCGGGAGGAAGACGAGGGCATTTTGGAGGGACGCAATGCCGTTACCGAGGCGCTGAGAAGCGGCCGGCCCATTGACAAGGTGTTCCTGGCCTCCGGGGAGACCGACGCCGCCTTGCAGCATCTGGCGGCGCAGGCAAGAGAGGCCGGGGCGGTGGTGGTGACGGTGGACCGGCGGAAGTTGGACGCCATGAGCCTGACCCATGCCCACCAGGGCGTCATCGCCCAGGCCGCCGCCCGGGCCTACGCTTCCATTGAGGATATTCTGCAAACCGCCCGGGACCGGGGGGAGGCGCCGCTGATCGTGATCTGCGACGGGCTTTCGGACCCCCACAATTTGGGGGCCATTCTCCGGAGCGCCGAGTGCGCCGGGGCCCACGGGGTGATCATTCCCAAGCGCCGGAGCGTAGGCCTCACCGCCACGGTGGCGAAGACCTCTGCCGGTGCGGTGGAGTATATGAAGGTGGCCCGGGTGACCAACCTGACCGCCGCCATTGAAAGTTTAAAGGAAAACGGGGTGTGGATCTTCGGCACCGCTGCGGAGGGGTCGGTCCCCATGTACCACGCGGATCTGAAGGGCCCGGCGGCCATCGTCATCGGCTCCGAGGGGGACGGGATGAGCCGCCTGGTACGGCAAAGCTGCGATGTGACGGTACACATCCCTCTGCGGGGGCGGATCAGCTCCCTGAACGCTTCCGCCGCCGCTTCGGTGCTGCTTTACGAGGCGCTGCGCCAACGGATGGGAGAATAGGAGGTTTATTCCATGGTAGAGAAAGATCAGCAGAATCAGGATTTTGATTTGGAGGACATCCTGCGGGAATTTGGCGGCCAGGACGCTCCGCCGCCGGAACCGGAGGAACCCTCTGTGCTGGAGGAGCCGGCGCTTCCGGAGGAGGAACCATCCGAGGAAGATCTCCCTGAATCATACGAGCCGGACGCGGAGGAACCCGACGAACCGGCGCCTGATGAATTGGAGCCCCATGAATCGGAACCTGACGAGTCGGCGCCCCTGGAGGAGCCGGAGGAAGCGGCCTGGGAGGACGAGCTCCCCCCGGAGATGAGCCAGGACACCGTCCGCCTGGACGAGCTGTCCCAGGTGCGGGAGGCCATGCCGCCTGTGGAGGACACCTACCGGGAGATGCCGCCCCCGCCCGAACCCAAGGTGGAGCCCTTCTCCCAAAACTGGGAACCGGAGTACGAGGAGCCCATGGGCACCTACGTTCCGCCCCAGCCCATCACCTTCCGCACCAAGTCCCGCCTGGGAGAATTGAAGCGCAAGCTCATCGCGGGGCCGGAAAAGCGGTACTATGAGCTGACGGAAATGGGCCTGGGAAGATTGCAGCTGGTTATCTTCCTCAGTGTGGTGGTGCTGGCAGTATCCATCGCGACCACGGCCATGTACGCCATGGACATGATTCCGGAGAACCGGATGAAGCTGATGGTCTACGGCCAGTTTCTGGCGCTGCTTCTTTCCGCGCTGCTGGGCAGCTTTCAGATGATCGACGGCGTGGTCGATCTGTTTCGGGGGAAGTTTACCCTGAATACCATGCTGGCCTGCACCTTTGCCGCCTGCTGCGTGGACGCCATTCTGGGCCTACAGGAGCTGCGGGTGCCCTGCTGCGCCGCCTTCGGTTTGCAGGTGACCATGTCCCTCTGGGCGGAGTACCACCGGAAGAACACGGAAATGGGCCAGATGGACACCATGCGCAAGGCCATCCGCCTGGACAGCGTGGTGTGCCAGCCGGACTACTATGAGGGAAAGACCGGCCTGCTCCGAGGCGAGGGCCAGGTGGAGGATTTCATGGATCACTATACCGCGCCCTCCACACCGGAAAAGGTGATGAACTGGTACGCGCTGGCGGCGCTGCTGGCCGCCCTGGCGGTGGCGGTGACCGCGGGACTTCTCCACGGCTTTTCCATGGGGGTGCAGGTGCTGTCGGTATCCCTGCTGGCGGCGGTGCCCGCCTCCGCGTTTATTGCCTTGACCCGGCCCATGTCCATTCTGGAGCGGCGGTTCCACCGGCTGGGTACGGTGCTGTGCGGCTGGGAGGGCGTGAAGGCGCTGTCCGGCAAGGCGGCCTTCCCCCTGTTTTACAGCGACCTGTTCCCCGGTCGGGCAACGAAAATGAACGGCGTGAAATTTTACGGCAGCCGGGACCCGGATCAGGTGGTGGCCTATGCCGCTTCGGTGATCGAGGCCGACGGCGGCGGGCTGGCGTCCTTGTTCAACAAGCTGCTGGACAGCCGGAACGGGCGGCACTATGACACGCTGAACCTGAATACCTATGAAGGCGGCGTGGGCGGCGAGGTCAACGGCGAGCCGGTGCTGGTGGGCACCCTGCCCTTTATGCGGGACATGGGGGTGGAGATCCCCGACGGCACCCGGGTGAGCCAGGCGGTGTATGTGGCGGTGGACGGAGAGCTGTGCGGCCTGTTTGCCATCAGCTGCGACAAGGTCTCTGACGCGGCCGCCGGCCTGACCACCCTCTGCGCCTACCGGAGCCTGACCCCGGTGCTGGTGACCAATGATTTCCTCCTCAGCGCCAGCTTTCTCCGGGGCCGGTTCGGCATCAATCCGCGGCGGATTGCCTTCCCCCAGCGGGAAGAGCGGACGGAACTGGCGAATAGAAGGCCGGACCCGGACTGCGTCGCCGCCGCCCTCACCACCCAGGAGGGCTTGGCGCCTGCCGCTTTCGCGGTCACCGGGGCCAAATCCCTGCGCACCGCCTACACCGTGGGCGTGGTGATCCACATGCTGGGCGGCATCGTGGGCCTGTTGATGATGGCGGTTCTGGCGGTGCTGGGGGCATCCCAGCTTCTCACCCCGGTGAATATGCTGCTCTACGAGCTGGTTTGGATGATTCCCGGATTCCTGGTCACGGAGTGGACCCGGGCGGTGTGACGGTTTTGTGACAATCCCATACAAAACGAGGCCGCCGGGTGTCCGGCGGCCTCGAAACATATTATAGCGCTTATCTGACTGCGCCGGCTAAACCGGCCAGTCCGCTTCCTCTTGCCCGTGTTCGTACACATACAGGTCTACGCTGATTTCCGTTTCCGTTTCATGGCAGAAGCGGATCACGTCTCTGTCAAAGTCCAGCGCCGGCGCGACCTCGCTGTAAACATGGGGCACGACCATCAGGTAATAGCGCACATTGTACTCGTTTTTGATCTCCCGCAGGGTGGAGATGTGGGGGGCGAGGGCCTGGACGATGTTGGCGCATTGGCTGCCGGCGTCCATGGCCGGGGCGATCTGTTCGCAGGCGGCCCATTCGGAAAAGGCACTTAATCCGTGGCCCGGGGAAAGGGGCTCGCCCAGCTTTTTGGTGTGGACCGGCTGGATGCCCAGGCGGTCGGTGATCTCGTCGGGATCAAAGCCGCCGCCCTCGGCGGCGACGAAGCCGATCCCGTCTTCAAGTTGTCCTTCGCTGCAGATCATGAAATAAGAGTGGCAGGTGGGTTGTTCCGCAAAGTCCATGTGTTTCGTTCTCTCCATTTGTACGGGGCTCCTCCGCGCCCCGGTGATTACGGCTCTTCGATTCGCCGGATTTTCGCGCCAAGGCTGGTGAGCTTATCGATGATGTTCTCATAGCCCCGCTCGATGTAGTGGACGTCCTCCACGGTGGTCACGCCCTCGGCGGCCAGCCCGGCGATGACCAAGGCGGCCCCGGCCCGCAGATCGTGGGCATGGACCGTGGCTCCGTGGAGCTTCTCCCGGCCGGTGACGGTGGCGGTTTTTCCGCTGATGAGGATATCCGCGCCCATGCTCTCCAGCTCTGCGCAGTAGCCGAAGAACCGGGTCTCATAGACGCTCTCTGTCAGGCGGCTGATCCCCGCCGCCAGGGACATGCACACGCAGATCTGGGCCTGCATATCCGTGGGGAAGCCGGGGTAGGGCCGGGTCTTCACCGTGGTGCAGCGCAGACGTCCCGTGGACTGGACCCGCACCGCGTCGTCGTAATTGATGATTCGGACGCCCATTTCCCGGAGCTTGGTGGTGATGCACTCCAGGTGCTTGGGGATCACGTTGCGCACCAGCACATTTCCGCCGGTGGCGGTGGCGGCGGCCAAATAGGTGCCCGCCTCGATCTGATCGGGGATGATGGCATAGGAGCCGCCCCGCAGAGACTGGACGCCCCGGATTTTTACGGTGTCCGTCCCGGCGCCGGAGACGTTGGCGCCCATGGTGTTAAGGAAGTTGGCCAGGTCCACAATGTGGGGCTCCTTGGCGGCGTTCTCGATCACGGTCTGGCCGGGCAACAGTACGGCGGCCAGCATGATATTAACGGTGGCGCCCACGCTCACCACGTCCAGACTCACCCGTTCGCCCTTCAGACCGTCGGGGCCGGGCTCCAGGTCCACATAGTCGTCGGTCTCCTCTACTTCGGCGCCCAGGGCCAGGAAGCCTTTGATGTGCTGGTCAATGGGCCGGGAGGCAAAGTTGCAGCCACCGGGCAAAGCCACATGGGCCCTGCCGAAGCGGCCCAGCAGAGCGCCCATGAGATAGTAGCTGGCCCGCATTTGCCGCACCAGCTCGGGATCCGGGCAGGTGCAGGTGACGCCGGTGCAGTCGATGAGCACCACGTTTCCCGGTTCCCAGGCGATTTCCGCCCCCATGCCGGACAGAATATCCAGCAGCACCCGGACGTCGGAGATGTCGGGCACGTTTTCAATTCGGCACTTGCCGCTTACCAGCAGCGCCGCCGGAAGGATCGCCACCGCCGCGTTTTTCGCGCCGCTGATGGTGACGGTCCCGGAAAGGGGCGTACCGCCCTGAATTTCATATTTAGCCAAGGGAAGATCCTCTCCTTGATGACGTTTTGCAATGGAAAACTTCGCCGTTTCTGCCAAAACGGAGGACTATCATGGATTATAACACGGATTTTGGATTATGTAAAGCCCATATTTTACCGCCGGAGGCCCTTGGGATAGTGGTTTTTCAGCCACGTTCCATCCCCCTTGGCCCAGCCCAGGGAGACCCTGTCCACGGTGACCAGCACCCAGCCCCGGTGGGGGGAGGGGAGGGCTTCCCCGTGGAGATAGGCGCCGATCTCCGGGCTGTCCCAGGAAAAGTCTATCTCCGGCGCGCCCGCCGGCTGGTACAGAGCCAGGGCGTGGGCCGGGAGGAACCGGTCTCCCCGGAGCTCTCCCAGAGCCAGGCCAGGACGCGGAACGGTCAGCCCTCTGAGCGCCGGCGTCTCCGGCGGCGTCAGGTACAGGATGTTTCCAAAGAGGACCGGCGTTCCCACGGGAAGGGAGATGCCTACCTCCCGGCAGAAGGCCGCGCAGCTCTTCGGCAGCTTTGCCTGGGGTAAAAGGGCGGGAGCATCCGATTCCCCGGAATCTGTCCGGGTGAAGACGGCGGCAAAATGCCCCTCTCCCAGCAGCTTGTGGGGCCAGAGCCGGTAGGTTCCCGGAGACCCGGCGGCAAACCAGGGCGCCTCTACAGCCTCCGGGGCAAAAGCGGGGTGGGTTTCCAGAAACCATTCCGCGATTTGCTCATCCTCTTCTGGAGCAAAGGTGCAGGTGGAGTAGACCAGCCGCCCGCCGGGAGCTACCAGGGCGGCGGCGCAGTCCAGGATCTCCCGCTGCCGCCGGGCGCACATGGCTACGGTCTCCGGGCTCCAGTCCGTTACCGCCGCCGCCTCCTTGCGGAACATCCCCTCTCCCGAGCAGGGAGCGTCCACCAGCACCCGGTGGAAAAAACCGGGTAGCCGGGCGGCCAGCTTCTGAGGAGATTCGCTGGTCACCAGGGCATTGGGGACACCCATCCGTTCCACGTTCCGGCTCAGGACAGCGGCCCGCTTCGGATGGATCTCGTTGGCAACCAGAAGACCACGGCCCTCCATCCGCCCGGCGATCTGGGTGGCCTTTCCTCCTGGCGCGGCGCAGAGATCCAGCACTCGCTCTCCGGGCTGGGGGTCCAGCAGGGCCACCGGGGCCATAGCGCTGGCTTCCTGTAAATAATATACGCCCGCCTCGTGATAAGGGTGCAGTCCGGGACGGGCCTGGGGATCAAAATAAAATCCCAGAGGCTCCCAGGGCACCGGGTTGCCCAGAAAGGGTAGGGCCTTGGAGGGCCGTTTTCGGGGATGGAGCCGCAGGGCAACGGCCCTGGGCCGCTCCAGGCTTGCCAGGAACGCGGGATATTCCG
>CANQQI010000078.1 GCA_947625945.1 uncultured Oscillospiraceae bacterium | reverse complement strand
TTCCGGTGCAGCGGCACGGCGAAGCTGGCGTTCTGCCGGGTGTCCGCCGCCTTGACAAAGGCCAGAAGGCCCCAGGTGCAGATCATGCTGGAACCGCCGTTGGACAGAAACGGGAAGGTCACGCCGGTGAGGGGCACAATATCCACGGTGCCCAGGGCGTTGAGGATCACCTGGATCAGCAAAATACCCGCCGCCGTGCAGGCGCCGATGGTGTAAAATCCGCTGCGGCTCACTGCCGCGGATCGAAGGGCAAACAGCGCCAGGGCCACCACCGCCAAAATGGTCAGCACCGCCATCACCAGACCCCATTCCTCTGTGACGGTGGCGAAAACCATGTCGGATTCCGAGGCAAAGAGGTATTTCATCCAGCCCTTGCCGGGGCCCAGGCCAAAGAAGCCGCCGGAGGCCATACACATCAGAGCCTGGGTCTGCTGGTAGCCGGCGTCCATGGTGTCCTCCCAAATGTGCCGCCAGATAGCAAAGCGCCGGAGGGCGTGGGGGGCGATCCGCACCGCCACTACCCCGGCAAAAACCAGGGAGGAAATCGCCAGGGCGATGGTACCGATGCTGCCGGAGCGGAGGTAGGCCACAATCAGAAAGGCACAGAAGAAAATCAGAGCGGTGCCGAAGTCGTTCATGATTGCCAGGCACACGCAGAGAAGGGCAGAATAGGCGATAAACAGGATCAGGTTCCGCTTGTTCATGATCCGGTCCATGGTGGAGGCCCCCACAAAGACAAAGCAGACCTTGGTCAGCTCCGAGGGCTGAATGGATAGCGAACCGATCCGCAGCCAGTTCCGGGCGCCGTTGTAGGTCACGCCGAAGACCAGGGTGATCAGCAGAAAGCCGATCCCAGCGATGGCCGCAAGGTAGCGGATCTTTTTGGCCCGTTCCAGATCCCGCAGGGACCATCCGGCGCCCAGGAACACCGCGACGCCTAAGATCATGGCGATGAGCTGCTTGACGGCCTCCTCCGGCACCGTGGCGGCGATTACCGCCATGCCCATGGTACACAGGAAAAAGGCTACGGTTTCCACCTCAAAGGATGTCCGGCGGATGCAGCAGTAAAAGATCAGCAGCATCCACTGGCACAGGAAGATCCCGGCAAAGCCCATCAGGACCGTACCGATATGCTCCACACCTGCCATTGCGTAAGACACCGCAATTAAAAATTGGAAAATGGACAGCAGCAGCACGTTTCCCAGGCTGCTCCAAACCGAGGCGGCCTTGGTGCGCAGCTTTGCGAGGCGCTGCTCCTGCTGCCGGGATATGGGCTCCAGAGTCATTTCCAGGCCGCCAATGGAGATCACATCCTCCGGTTCCAGGGCGCAGATGGACACCTTCCGCCCGTTGACCCGCACGCCGCCGCTGGAGGCGGTATCCGAGATGGTCCAACTGCCGTCATCGTATCTGGTCAGCACTGCATGGTTCCGGGAAACGGTGGATAAGGAGATCACAATATCGCTGAGCTTGCTCCTGCCGATGACGTTTTCCCAGTGGGTGATGGGCAGCTTCTCCCCGCCCCGAACGCAAAGCCACGCCCAGATCTCCGGCTCCCGCCGGAAGCTCAGAAGCGGCACGGCGCACCGCAGCAGCAGGACAAAGGCCAGCATGGGAGCGGCGTAGCGGAGAAGGGCCATATATACGTTTACATAACTTTGCGGCATTTGGGTCAGGGACCGGACAAATTCCCTCAGCGCTTCCACGCTCCCACCTCCTTTTTCCTAAACATACACATTGGGTCCG
This sequence comes from uncultured Oscillospiraceae bacterium, assembly GCA_947625945.1. Taxonomy (GTDB): domain Bacteria; phylum Bacillota; class Clostridia; order Oscillospirales; family Oscillospiraceae; genus Faecousia. Next base: position 7,493 of record CANQQI010000078.1, on the reverse strand, counting down.
GATTTGTCAAGAAACGATTCTATAAGATTTCTTTAAGATTTTGTGTCCAACTCCCGGAGCAGCTGGATCTCCGCCTGATATCCGGGAAGCTCGTTGGGGGTCTCCAGGATCATGGGCAGGTCCTTGAGCGCGGGATGGCGCACCACCGCCCGGAAGGTCTCGATGCCCAGATACCCCTCCCCAATGCGGGCATGGCGGTCCTTCCGGCTGCCCAGAGGGTTTTTGGAGTCGTTAAGATGAAGGGCCTTGAGTTTGTCCAGACCGATGATCCGGTCAAACGCCTCCAAAACCCCGTCCAAATGGTTTTGAATGTCATAGCCCGCGTCCCAGACGTGGCAGGTGTCCAGGCAGATCCCCAAATCTTTCCTACCCACGGCGTCCAGAATGGCCCGCAACTCCTCGAAGCAGCCGCCCAGCTCGCTGCCCTTCCCCGCCATGGTTTCCAGCAGCACCGTCACGGGGTAGCCTGGCGCCATGGCGGCCCGAAGGGCCCGCGCCACCTGCTCGATGCCGGTCTGAGTGCCCTGGCCCACATGGCTGCCGGGGTGAAAATTGTAGAAATTTCCCGGAAGCGCCGCCACCCGGGCCAGATCCTCCGCCAGTACCGACGCGGCGAAGGCCCGGTCCTCCGGGTCCGCCGTCGAAAGGTTCATTGTGTAGGACCCGTGGGCCACCAGCGGGCCAAAGGAGAGCGCCGCCATGGCCTCTCCGGCGGCCTGCACGTCCGCCGGGTCCTCCCGCTTGGCCCGGCTGCCCCGGGGATTCCGGGTGAAATAGGCAAAGGTGTTCGCTCCGATGGAGCGGGCGGTTTGAACCATGGACAACATCCCCTTAGCGGCGGACAGATGGCATCCCAAATACATGGCGGATTTCCTCCCGGGAAAGGATTTTTGTTATTGTACCACATTTCCGCAAGAAACGCAAATTTTCCTTTTCTTTTGCCCCGGATGTGCTATAATAGCAGCAGCGAAGCAAGTACTCTTTCGCCGCGCTTTATGGTACTAATACGGGAGGCGATCAGAATGCCGGGAGCGGACAACCCAAGGCTGCGTATTCTCTATATTTTGGACTATCTGCGGAAAAATTCCCACGCCGGCCATCCGGTGCGGGCGGCGGAGCTGCTGGAAATGCTGGAGCGGGACCATGGGATCTCCTGCGACCGCAAAACGGTGTACGCCGACGTGGCGGCCTTGACGGATTTTGACATTGACATTCTCTCCGTCCCCGGAAAAAACGGAGGCTATTACATCGCCTCCGGCAATTTCCAGCTGCCGGAGCTGAAGCTGCTCATCGACGCGGTACAGTCCAGCCGCTTTCTCACAGAGAAAAAATCCCGGGAGCTGATCGCCAAGCTGTGCAGCCTGTGCAACGAACACGACGCCCGCCTGATGCGCCGCAACGTCCTGGTTTCCGGCCGGGTCAAGAGCATGAACGAGTCCATTTACTACAACGTGGACGCCATCCAGGAGGCCATTGCCCAGGGAAAGCAGATCGCTTTCCGCTATTTCGACTGGGATTACGGCGCTGTCCGCCGTTACCGGGACCGGGAATACACCGCCAGCCCCTACGGTCTGTGCCAGGACAATGAGAACTGCTATCTTCTGGCCCTGTCGGACCGCCATGGCATCACCTCCTACCGGGTGGACCGGATGAGTCAGATCCGGCTCCTGCCGGAGCCGCGGAAGCCCTGCCCGGAGCTCACCGGCCAGGCCCTCTATGAACACGCCAACCGGCTGTTCCAGATGTTTGCCGGGGAAACGGTGAACGTTAAAATGTCCTTCCACCGGGACCTGCTGAACGTGGTGGTGGACCGGTTTGGGAAGGATACCATGCTGATCCCCCAGGAGGATGGCGTGCATTTCCACTTCACCGTACGGGTGGCGGTGTCTCCCATGTTCCTGAGCTGGGTCATCGGCTTCGGCGACAAGGCAAAGATCCTCCATCCGCCGGAGGTGGCGGAAAAATGCCAGGATCTGTGCAGGCAGACCCTGGCGCAATATCAGACAACGTAGAAGGTGCTGAACATCTCGCCCCACTTTTCCGTCAGGGAACCGGCCTGAGCGGCGGGAGCCATGACGGAGAGGACGTAGTGGTAATTTCCGTCGTCCAGAACGGCGGCCTTGCCCAGCTCATCGCCTCCCTCCCCGGCGGCGTGCCATACAAAGTCGTAGCGGGTCAGGCCCTCTTCCTCGGTCTGCACCACGGTCAGAGCGTCCCGCTCAAAACCGGTGACGGCGCGGATCGTTCTGTTCAGATCCCCGGACTCCAGGATTTGCACCGTGATTACGGCATCCCCGCAGAAATAGAGCTGGTCTGTTTGGTCGCCGTCCATGGTCATGGCCGCGGCGTCTCCGGGCAGCACCAGCATCACCTTGCCCATGGGCGCCGGAGCGGGGATTTCATACACATCGTCAACGGTTTCAAAGGTCTCTTTGTTTTGGCAGCCGCAAAGCGCCGCCGCCAGAAGCAATAGGACAAGGACTTTTTTCACAAGACACCCCTCCAGAAAGGAATTGAAATATGGAACAGCTTTTTGGAATCTATCTGCTTGTAATCAATGCCGCCGGGTGCCTACTTATGCTGGCGGACAAGCGCCGGGCCCAGAAAAAACGCTGGCGGATCCCGGAGGCCACCCTGATGGGTGTGGCGGCCGCCGGAGGCAGCGTGGGGGTCCTGGTGGGGATGTATCTGTTCCGGCACAAGACCCTGCACAAAAAGTTTACCATCGGCGTTCCGGCAATTTTGATCGCCCAGCTTATCCTGCTAGGCTGGGCGGCCAGCGGGTTTAAAGGGATATGAAAAGGCAAGGTACGGGTTCCATACCTTGCCTCTTTCTATGCCTGTTCCTCCTTGATGGCCTCCAGGACCGCCTCGGCGGACAGGATCCCGTCGATGGCGGCGGAGACGATGCCTCCGGCGTAGCCGGCGCCCTCTCCAGCAGGGTAGAGCCCCGCCAGGCCGGACTGCCGGTCCGCTCCCCGCAGGAGCCGCACGGGAGCGGAGCTTCGGGTCTCCGGGCCGGTGAGTACCCCGTCGGGATCGGCAAAGCCGGAAAGCGTGCCGTCCAGCAGGGGCAGAGCCTGGGCCATAGCCTGCCAGATCATTTCCGGCAAAACCAAGCGCAGATCTCCCCAAGCCACTCCGGGCCGGTAGGTGGGCAGTACCTTCCCCGGGCCGGAGGATGGCCGCCCCGCCAGAAAGTCCCCTACCCGCTGGGCAGGCGCCCGATAGCCCCCGGAAAGGGCGAAGGCCCGCTCCTCGATGGAGCGCTGCCACCGCATGCCCGCCAGGGGATCGGTTCCGGGAAAGTCTTTTGGGGAAACCGAAACCAGCAGGGCGGCGTTGGCGTTCTCCCCTGCCCGGTCGGCGTTGCTCATGCCGTTGGTAACCACGCCTCCCAGCTCCGAGGCGGCGGCCACCACATAGCCGCCGGGACACATACAGAAGGTGTAAACCGTCCGGTCCGGCAGATGGCGCGCCAGCTTGTAGTCCGCCGGAGGAAGCCGGGGATCCAACCTGCCGTACTGGGCAAGGTCGATGGTCCTTTGAAGCTGCTCAATGCGGACGCCCATGGAAAAGGGTTTTGGCTCCATAGGGAGCCCCAGGTTCCAGAGCATGGTATAGGTGTCCCGGGCGCTGTGGCCGATGGCGAAGATCGCCCGGCGGCAGGAAATCTCCTCGCCTCCCTCTAAACGAAGGCCCGCCAGGGCGCCGTTTTTTACGGAAAGGCCCGTCACCTTGGCCCGAAAACGGACCTGACCGCCCAAGCCCTCGATCTTTCGGCGGAGATTTTGAACCACCTCCACCAACACGTCGGTACCGACGTGGGGCTTGGCGTCGATGAGGATGTCCGCCTGGGCGCCCGCCTCCACCAGCCGCTCCAAAATCCAGCGGCTCCGGGGATTGTTGACGCCGGTATTCAGCTTCCCGTCGGAAAAGGTCCCGGCGCCGCCCTCCCCGAACTGGATGTTGCTCTCCGGGTCCAGCAGACCCGTTTGAAAGAACCTGCTCACCTTCTCCCGCCGCGTAAAAGCATCCTCGCCCCGCTCCAGCACCAAGGGCCGCTGGCCGGCCATGGCCAGGATCAGGGCGGCAAACATTCCGGCGGGGCCGAAGCCCACTACCACCGGCCGCTCGCCCGGCGGCAGGGCCTCCGGCGGGACATATTCCGGGTCCCTGGCAATGGCGGCCCGGCGGCAGCCGCTGCGGCGGAGAATTTGCTCCTCCCGCTCCCCCACCCGGACATCCAGGGTGTAAACCAGGCGTACCTCCGGTTTTTTCCGGGCGTCAACGGACCTTTTGACGATCCGGCTCTCCAAAATCTGTGTCGGCGGCAGCCGGAGCAGCCGGGCAGCCTCGTGAAGAGGCGCCTCGGGGTCATGGCCGGGAGGCAAAGCAATGCCTGAAATACGGATCATTTGCCGCTCCTTCCCGCCCAGGTCCCGGCGAGAATACCGGAGCTCCAGGCCCACTGCAAATTGTAGCCGCCGCAGTCCCCGTCCACGTCCAGCACCTCGCCGCAGGCGAACAGGCCGGGGATCCGGCGGCTTTCCATGGTTTCCGGCGAAAATTCCGACGTCAAAGCGCCGCCGGCGGTGACTTGGGCGGCGTCCATCCCCAGCTTCCCCGTCAGGTCCACCCGGAGGGCCTTCACCTGACCGGCGACCCGAGCCAAATCCCGGCTATCCAGCCCGGCAATGGGCGCGGTTCCGCTCAGACCGGCTGATTTCACCAGCACCCGGCCCAGCCGGTTGTGGAGAATGCCGGTCAGCAGTTCTTCACAGGGTAGGTTGGTACTTTTTCGGGCGGCCAGGGCATCCGCCAGGGCCTCCCGAGAGATATGGGGCAGAAAGTCCAGGCGGCATGTCCAGGTTCCCGGGCCCTGGCAGGCGTCCCGGGAGAGGTCAAAAACGACCGGCCCAGACAGGCCGTACTGGGTGAATTGCAGCTCTCCCGACCCGGACGTCACGGTTTGTCCGTCCCGCAGGATCGCGGCGGCGCAGTTGGCCCGGACGCCCTTCAGCGCGGTCAGGCCGCTCCAGCTGGATTTCAGCTGCACCAGAGAGGGAAACACCGGAGAAATATCATGGCCAAGGGCGGCCAACAGCCGATAGCCGGACCGTGAGCCCCCCAGCTTCTCCCCCGCCGCACCGCCGCAGGCCACGATCAGCCGCTGGCAGGAATAGGACGCGGAGGGCGTATGGACCAAAAAGAAATCGTCACGCTTTTCCAGAGCGGTCGCCTCCGTCCCGGTCAGAATCCGGACATTGGGCCGGTTCAAGGCGAACCGGAGAACGTCCAGCACCGAGTTGGCCTGATCAGAATAGGGATAGACCCGGCCCGAAGGCTCGGCCACGGTAAAAAGCCCCAGACTCCGGAACCATGCCAGGGTCCGCTCCGGTCCGAAGGCGTCCAGCGCGGGCCGGACAAAGCCGGCGTCCTGCCCGTGATAGCCGCCCTGGGCGGCGTGGAGGTTGCTCAGATTGCACCGCCCGTTGCCGGTGGACAACAGCTTCCGTCCAAGCCGGGCCTGCCGCTCCAGCAGCAGCACCTCCGTATTCGGATTTTCCGACGCCGCAAGGGCCGCCGCCATGCCGGATGCCCCGCCGCCAATGATGACAATTTTCATCCCGCCGCCTCCTCTCTTCCCCATTATACACCCCATGGTCTGGGGAAACAAGAAATATTTCCTTGCAAAAGGAAAAACCTCTGGTATAATAGAGGTACCGCAAAGGAGGGATTCCATGGACCGGGCCAATATTGAAAAAATCGCCCGCCGTCCGGAGGACCGGCTGCTGCTTGCCAAGCTCTATGACAAGATCGACGCCGGGATCCGGCGGAACATCCCCGCCAACACCTGTTTCCTCTCCCCGGCGGAGCAGGAGATGGCCCAGTTCCTTTTTGGAAATACGGAGGGACTGGTCTTCTTCGGCGGCCGGACGGACGCAGAGCGGAAAATGCTGTGCTATCTGCCGGACTATCTGGAGCCGGATTCCCTGATGGGGGCGGAAAGCCCGGTGGTCTGCCTCCGGGCGGCGTTCCATGCCGGGGAGGCGCTGACCCACCGGGATTTTTTGGGGGCTCTGATGGGGGCCGGGGTAGCCCGGGAGACTGTGGGAGACATCTATCCCGGGGAGGGATCCTGTGATTTCTTCGTCACCGGGGAAATCGCCCCCTATCTGCTGCAAAATCTCACCAGCGCCGGACGGACCCATCTCTCCCTGACCGCCGTCCCTCTGGCGGAGGTAAAAAAACCGGAGGAAAAGGTGGCGGTTTTAAAAGATACGCTGGCTTCCCTCCGGCTGGACTGCGTGGTTTCCGCCGGGTTCCGGGTGAGCCGGGCACTGGCCGCTTCCTACATCGCGGCAGGACGAGTGGCTGTGGATGGGATTCCTCGGGAAAACGGGGGCAGGCCGGTGCCGGAGGGCGCCAAGGTCTCCGTCCGGGGCTTGGGGAAGATCCAGCTGGCCGCAGTCGGTGGGCAGACAAAAAAAGGACGCGTCAGCGTCACCATTCATCGGTATTTGTAAGGAGCAGCTTATGGAAATGCGGGAAGTGATCGCTCAAATCAACGCTCTGGCAAAAACGGCGAAGGAGCGGCCCCTGACGCCGGAGGAGACCGCCGCCCGGGACCGGCTGCGCCGAATTTACATCGACGCGGTCAAGGCCAGCCTCACCGGGCAGCTGGACAATACCTATGTCCTCTACCCCGACGGCAGCAAGAAGAAGCTGGAGAAGAAAAAATAGGAAATGCCTTTTTAGCCAACAAAACCCCCGCCTTGCGGCGGGGAACCGAAACGGGGTGGTAGCGCAACAAAGCCGTCGTGAGCGCGCTTGCAAGCGAACAGGCGACTTGCGCGTGCCCCGTTTCGGAAAGGACACCCGCCCGCAGGCGGGCGTGCAAAGCGCAACCGCCGCGAAAGCGGCGGCTCTTAGCGCGGCGCAGGAGCAGCGAAATGAGCGCACGGTGACTTTTTTGCCATAGGCATAAAAAGTCGCCGCAAGCGATATGGAGCTTGCGACGACGAAGTGAGAGAGATTTTTAAATCAATGTTGCCGCCAGTGTTTGCACTGGCGGCATTGGCCTGCCACCGGCAGGCCAAATAAAGATCTTCAAATCTCTCTCTCATCGCCAACAAAACCCCCACCTGCGGTGGGGGTTTTGTTGGCAAATAACCGTAATTTTGATACAAACGAACCCCCTTTTCGATTAGGGGGTTCAAATTCTTTTAGGGGGTTCACTTTTCTGCCGTAGGGGGTTCAAAACGACAAAGGGGGTTCAAAGCAGTTTAGTCGCGTCTTTTTTGCCGCCCAAGCGATCAGTTCTTCCGGCTCCGGGTATTTCCCCTCGCACGGGATGCTCTTCCACATGGCTTGCACCTGTGGCTCGTTGTTTAACAGCCCGCAGAGCATGGCAAGTTTCATGTCCTTCCGCACCTCTTCGACAGTTTTCCCTTCCTGCAGAGCAATCCGTTGAATTGCCCTTGACGCCG
>CANQQI010000077.1 GCA_947625945.1 uncultured Oscillospiraceae bacterium | reverse complement strand
AATCGGGCCCTGTTCGGCTCCCGGGACGGCAACCGGATCAGCGTCACGGCGGTCCACCGGCTGGTGAAAAAATACCTACTGATGGCGGGCCTGGACGCCTCCCAGTTCTCCGCCCACAAGCTGCGTCACACCGCAGCCACCATGATGCTCTCCGGCGGCGTGGATGTGAAGACGGTCCAGGAGGTTTTGGGCCATGAAAATCTGAACACTACTCAAATTTATACCCATATTGAGAACACGGAGCTGAAAATCGCCGCCCAGGCCAATCCCCTGTCCAAGCTGGACCTGCTGCCGGAGGAGGACTGACCCCCTCCCCTGCCCATCCAGATCGAAAACGAAAGGCGGAAAATGATATGTGTCTGATATGCGACAGGATCCGCGGGATCCAGAATGGAACGAACCCCTATTTTTGTTAAGGAGCTGGATACCGGCTATGTGGTGATCGGGGATCATCAGCATTTTTACAGATATACCCTGTTCTTGTACAAGCGGCATGGCTATACGGAGCTTTTCCACCTGGAACAGGCGGAACGGGCGGCGTTTTTGGAAGAAATGACCCTTGTGGCCGAGGCGGTTTCAAAGGCGTTCCGGGCGGAGAAGATGAATTATGAGCTCCTGGGGATGGGCGACGCGCATCTGCATTGGCACCTGTTCCCCAGGGTGAAGGGCGACCTTGGAAAATACGGGAAGGGCCCCGTCTGGCTGTATCCCATGGAGCGGATGTGCAGCGACGAAACCCGCCCGGCGGAAGCGGAATTGGCGGAAATGAAGCGAAAACTGCTCACAGAGCTGAACAGGCTCTGATCATCCTTCGGTACTCCCTAAAACGCAATAAAACAGCCAAAAAATGGAGGGGGAAATCCATTTTTTGGCTGTTTTCTTAAACAATTCTGATGCGACCCGCGACCGAATACGTCAGGCTGGCGGCGAGGCCCTCCGCCAAAAAGCAGCAGAACAGATTGAAGTTTATCCGTCGGGAAGAGATTACCTTCCCTCTTGCTTGTCTTTATTTTACAGGATTTCGGGCCAAGAGTCAAGGGAAAATTGTTAAATAGTTTTTAACAAACCGTAAATTATTTGCTAGGCCAGCACAGTCTCTATGGCCTCCCGGATGTTGCGCACCCGGTAGACAGTCATCCCCTTGGGAATCTCCAGCTTCTCTCCCCCGCCCCGGGGTATGACGCATTTGGTAAAGCCCAGCCGGGCCGCCTCCGCCAGCCGCTGGTTCAAATGGACCACCGCCCGCACCTCGCCGGTGAGGCCCACCTCCCCAATGGCCGCCAAGTCGTGATCGATGGGCTGGTCCCGATAGGAGGAAGCCGCCGCCAGGATCACCGGCAGGTCCGCCCCGGGCTCGTCCAGCCGCAGGCCGCCAATGACGTTGATATAGGCGTCCAGGGCGCTGAGCTTCATACCGCCCCGCCGCTCCGCCACCGCCAGCAGCAGCACCGCCCGGTTGAAATCGAAGCCGTCGGCAGTGCGCCGGGGGACGTTCAGGGCGGTTTTGGCCACCAGCACCTGAACCTCCGCCAGCACCGGGCGGGTCCCCTCCATGACGCAGGCCACGCAGGTGCCGGAGGCCCCCTCCGGCCGGCCGGAGAGCAGCATTTGGGAGGGATTGGGCACCTCCGTCAGCCCGTTGTCCAGCATTTCAAAGACGCCGATCTCGTTGGTGGAGCCGAAACGGTTTTTCGCCGCCCGGAGGAGCCGGTAGGAGGTGTTGGCGTCCCCCTCGAAGTAGAGGACGCAGTCCACCATGTGCTCCAAGACCTTGGGGCCGGCGATGTTGCCGTCTTTGTTGATGTGTCCCACCACGAAAACGGTGACGCCCTGGTTCTTGCTCAAGCGCATCAGGGCCATGGTGCAGTCCTTCACCTGGGAAACGCTGCCGGGGGCGGAGTCGTTTTCCTCACTGCAAAGGGTCTGAATGGAGTCCACGATGAGAATATCCGGCTTCAGCTCCTCCACCGCCTCCAGCAGGTCGGAAAGACTGGTTTCGGAGAGAATGTAGAGATTTTCCGGCTCCACCTTCAGCCGCGCCGCCCGGAGCTTGAGCTGGCTTTCGCTCTCCTCCCCAGAGACGTAGAGGACCCGCCGCTCCTGGCAGAGCCGGGTGCAGATCTGGAGCAGCAGCGTGGACTTGCCGATCCCGGGAGCGCCGCCTACCAGCACCAGGGAGCCGGAAACCGCCCCGCCGCCCAGGACCCGGTCCAGCTCCCCCAGGCCGGTGGAGAAGCGGATCTCGCTGCCGGCGTCGATCTGGGACAGCTTCTTCGGGCTCCGGGAGGCGCCCAGAGGGCTGCTCCGGGCGGCAGGCGATGCAGAGGAGGGCTTCTGAACATGCTCCTCCAAGGTGTTCCAGGCGCCGCAGGCGGGGCAGCGGCCCTGCCATTTGGGGGTTTCGTTGCCGCAAACGGTGCAGAAAAAGACGGTTTTGCTCTTTGCCATGGGGTGATCCTCCCCCTTCTTTTTTTCTCATTATAGCAAAGATCCTACGTCTGGTCAAGAAAATTGCTCACCGTCGCCGCGATGACGCAGCAAAGCGATTGCTGGTAGGACGGGTCCCGGAGCCGGGCCTCCTCCTCGGGGTTGGAGAGAAATCCACATTCGATCAGGGCCCCGGGCCGGTCGATGTGCTCCATCAGGTAGATGCCGGTGGCCCGCTTGGGCTGGCGCTGACTGCCGGGATTCAGATACTCCACCAGCGCCGCTTGGAGGGCCTTTGCCAAGGCCCGGCTCTCGGTGTCCCGGGCGAAAAAGACCTGGGCGCCGCTGTACCGGCTGTCGGAAAAGGTGTTCTGATGGATGCTGATCAGCAGGGCGTTGGGTTCGCTGTTGACCAGCTTCACCCGCTCCTTGAGGTCCGACGCCTTCTTTGCGGCGATGGTCGTGCCTTGGGTGTAGACGGAGGTGTCTGTGGTGCGGACCATCCGGGTGTCGTAGCCCAGAAGGCCCAGCAGGTCGTTGAGCCTCAAGGCAATTTCCAGGTTGATTTGGCTTTCCAGCACCCCGGAGCAGGAGGTGGCGCCGCCGTCCTCCCCGCCGTGGCCCGCGTCGATGATCACGCATCTGCGCTGGGGCAGAGGCGCGTTTTGGGTGATGGCAGTCACCGCCCGGCTGCTTCCCAGAGCCGAAAGCAGCAGCGCGCCCAGGCAAAAGACGTACACCGGCAGCAGCGAGCGGAGCAAGCGTTTTGTTTTCATCAGGAAAACACCTCCATATCCTTCGGGACGGTTCCCTTATGGTCTATGCGCCGGGAATTGCTCCCATGCACCAACCGGCGAAATGCGGCATAGCATGACCCGGAACGACAGGAGACACTTGTCTCCGAGGGTTCCGAATCTGACGATTGGAGGAATCTGCTTTGGATCAGAAAAAAGAACGACCCGGCTGGGAAGGCCGCCTGCCCGCCATGGCGCCCCTTGCCAACCCTTATGTGCCCTTCCAGCTGGAGGATCCGCCGAAATACGAGGCGCGGAAGGCCCTGGTGCGGGGCACCCTATTCCCCGGACTGGACCTTCCCTTCATGGGGATGGTCAACCAAAAGGAGAAGCCGGTCACACCCCTGACGGAGCTTCAGACGATGGCCTTCGCCATTCAGGAGCTGGCGCTGTACCTGGACACCCACTGCGGCGATCAGGAGGCGCTGTCCTTGTATCGCACCTACCAGGAGCTTTACCACAAGGGAATGCGGGAGTATTCCGAAAAATACGGGCCGTTGAACCACGCGACCCCGGTTACAGGGCCTTATCGCTGGCTGGATGACCCCTGGCCCTGGGAATACTGCCAGAATCAGGAGGGTTAACCATGTTTGTATATGACAAGAAGCTGCAATACCCCGTAAAAATCGACAAGCCCAACCCCAGGCTGGCGGCGGTCATTATTTCCCAATACGGCGGGCCGGACGGCGAGCTGGGCGCTTCCCTGCGCTACCTATCCCAGCGGTACTCCATGCCCTTCGATGAGCTCAAGGGCCTGCTGACGGATATCGGCACCGAGGAGCTGGGCCATTTGGAGATCGTAGGCGCGATCGTTCATCAGCTGACTCGGAATCTGAAGGACGCCCAGATCAAGGACCCGGCCTTCGCCCCCTATTTTGTGGATCACACCGTGGGAGTCTACCCCACCGCCGCCTCCGGGTTCCCCTGGAGCGCCGCCTCCATGGAGGTCAAGGGCGACCCCATCGCCGACCTGGCGGAAGACCTAGGCGCCGAGCAGAAGGCTCGGGTGACCTACGACAACATTCTCCGGCTCTCCGACGACCCGGATGTAAACGACGTGATCAAGTTCCTCCGGGAGCGGGAGGTGGTCCACTTCCAGCGGTTCGGCGAGGCGATGCAGCTGCTGCGGGAAAAGCTGAACCAGAAGAACGTGTACTACATGAACCCGGCAATGGATATTTGACGGATCTAGGTGACAAAAACCGTCCCCGGCTGTTTTCAGCCGGGGACAACATCTGTCAATCGCCGCGCTCCTTGGGATGGGTCTTCCAGATCAGGCGGCCCCGGTCCTTTTCCGGGAAGGGCTGGTCCAGCACCTCTAGAACGTACCGCTCGGAAACATTGACGACCTGGGTGTTGTTATACTCGATGGTTCTGGGAATGTTCAGACCGTAGCGCAGGTGGACGTGACCATGGAGCAGATAAAGCGGATGATACCGGTCCAGCAGCTCCCGCAGCGCCGCGAAGCCCCTGTGGGCCGGGTCCTCCGCGTCTCCCAGCCCCCTGGGCGGGGCGTGGGTCACCACGATATCCACACCGCCGATGCGCCAGAGCGCCAGCCGGAGCTTGGCGATCCGGCGGCGCATCTGCTCCTCGGTGTACTGCTGCTCCCCGGGGTGATACCGGAGGCAGCCCCCCAGGCCCAGGATCCGCAGACCGTTGTACACGACGATTTGACCGTCGATGCAGTCACAGCCCTCCGGCGGGGCGGAGCGGTAGCTCAAGTCGTGATTTCCGTGGACGTAGAACAACGGGCAGCGGGCCATGGTCACCAGAAAGGACAGGTATTCCGCTTTTAAGTCCCCGCAGGAGAGGATCAGATCGTAGTCCTTCAGCCGTCCGGGGACATAGAAATCCCAGAGCGCTGGACTCTCCTCATCGGAGACCGCCAGAATTTTCATGCCGGTCCCTCCTTTTTAAGAGGGATCTGCGCCCGATGGAGGCCCAGCTCCCGCACCAGGGCCTGGGAAACCGGCAGCACCTGGTCATATTCCGGGATAACGCCCTCCACGTTCTCGCACAGCCAGTCCATGTGCAGCAGGTCTTCCGGAAGGAAGCCCGTTTCCCCGGTGTTTTTCACCGTGCCGTCCTGCGCTTTTACCTGGCGGCAGAAGGGATCCAACCGGCCTTCTCGCATATCTCTTGCCAGCAGACGGGCCAGGGCCCGCAGGCTCTCCGGCACCCGGTCCGTCAGCTCCACGTCGATCACGCCGCTGTCCATACCCCACCAGTAGTTCAGGGCCTCGGGAGCGCCCTTCTTCTGGGGCCAGGTCCCCGCCAGGATGCTGCGCACCACATTCTCATACAGCTTCCCCCAGAGCCAGCAGGGAGAAGCAAGGGGCACCAGGGCGCCGCCGGCCTCCGCCATGAAGGTGCCGTACTGGCCATATTCCAGGTACTGCCGGTCCTTCACGGGAATGTCGCGGTTGGAGATCACCCGCACGCCCCGTTCCAAGAGCCGGGCGGTGGCGTCCCCAGGCAGGCAGGACCATTCCAGAATGATTTTTGCCCGGGGATTGGTCATCTGAGCCCCCAGAGCGAAGGCGTTGATGGAGGCGGGCACTCCCAGAATGGGATAGGAGCCTACATAGCCCACCAGATCGTTCCCCGCCAGGGCCCCGGCAATGGCGCCGGTGATAAACTTCCCCTCGAAGATCCGGCAGTAATAGCTGCGGACGCTGGAAAGGGGCGAATCCGCCGAGCAGTTCAGAAAGTGGATCTTCGGATATTTCACAGCGGCCTTTAGAGTGGGCCGGAGCAGCTGGGGCGTGGTGGTGAATACCACTTCGGCCCCGTCGCCGACGGCCTGGTCCAGCAGCGCCTCCGCCTGTTCCGGGGAGTCGGCGTAAAAATAGCTGCGGACCGTGACCTTCTCCTTCAGCGTCTCCTCTAAATAGGCCCGGCCCCGGTCATGGCCCCGGGTCCAGGTGCTGGTCACCGGGTCCCGCTGGTGGACGAAGGCCACATTCAAGTGTTCCCCTGTGATCAGCTTCCCCAGCAGGCTCTTGCTGCCCCCCGCGGGTGGGTCAGTGCGGACCTTCACGGGATTCTCCTCCGCCCCGGCCACCACGTCGGGCCAGAGGCCGGAGAGGGTCTTTTTCAGCTCCTTGCCGGTCATCTGACCCAGGTCCTTAAAAGGATAGAGCTGGAGCCAGAGAAGCAACGCTTCCTCCGGCTTCGCGCCGTTCTTGCCGCCGCCCAGCGCGTCGAAGGCCTCTCGGAAATAGTGGAAATAGGCCGACACATTCCGCCGTTCCTCAGGCTGCCAGGGCTCTCCGGGGGCCTTCCCCAGGAAGGACAGGAGCTTGGCATAGTCCCCCGGACGGCGAAACTGGAAATCATAGAGCTTGGAATCCTTGTAAAACTCCAGAAATTCCTGATAGGCCTTGAGCTGGGGGGTGTCGAAGCTCCTGGGCAGCATCCGGCGGACGGTGCTGGAAATTTTGACCGCGCCGGAGGATTTGAGAACGCTGAGGCGCTTGTTCCCCTCCTGGACGTAAAAATCTCCTAAGTACTCATAACACAAGATAGGGTCCCGGATGCCCTCGTCGCTCATCTGGGCCTTGCACAGGCTCATCCACTTCCCGGCAAACTCGCTGTCTGGGTCCAGCAAGGGGTAAAATCCAGCGCTGAAGGCGGAGATCCGCCCGGCGGTCTTCACGCCCACGATTCGGTCCACCGGAATGTCCTGGGCCGGCAGATCCTGGACGGTCAGCTGGCCCTCGGGAAGAATGGCGTCCAGCACCTTGGGATAGGGATCCAGACCGGCGGCGGTCAGCTCCCGAAATTCCTTCTGGCCCAGGCGCAGGGCGGCCAGATACTCGTCTTTCACATTTTCCAGATACATAGCCTTCTCCTAAAGGTGGTAAAGCTTCAGCGTCCCCCGGATAGCCAGGAGGCGCTGGTCTATTCAGATTTCCTGACGGCCGTTCAGAGCCCGGGAAAGGGTCACGTCGTCGGCATATTCCAGCTGGCTTCCGGCGGGCACGCCGTAGGCCAGACGGGTGACCTTGACCTCCAGGGGCCGGAGCAGCCGGGAGATGTACATGGCGGTGGCCTCCCCCTCGGTATCCGGGTTGGTGGCCATAATGACCTCCCGCACCCCGCCGGAAGCCACCCGGCTTAGCAGCTCCTTAATTCGGATATCCTCCTGAGTCACATGGTTCAGTGGGGAAATCACCCCGTGGAGGACGTGGTAGACCCCGTCGTACTCCCGTGCCCGCTCCATAGCGATCACATCCCGGGGCTCCGCTACCACGCAGATGGTGCCGTGGTCCCGGGTATCGTCGTCGCAGATGGGACAGATTTCCCGATCTGTCAGATTTTGACACACCGGACAGGTGTGAATCTCCTCCTTGGCCGCCAAAATGGCGTCCGCCAGGGCTTGGGCGTCCTCCATGGGCAGGCTCAGCACATGAAACGCCAAGCGCTGGGCGGTCTTGCCCCCGATCCCAGGCAGCCGGGCGAACTGATCCGCCAGTTCCTGAAGCGCAGCGGGAAAATACTGCATGGCGCCTCCTTAGAACAGACCGCCCAGGTTCAGCCCGCCGGTGAGGCGGGACATGGAATTGGCGGAGTCCGCCTCCGCCGCCCGGAAGGCCTCGTTTACCGCGGCGATGATCATATCCTGGAGCATCTCCACATCGTCGGGGTCCACCGCCTCGGGTTTGATCTCCAAGCCCAGCAGCTGATGCTTGCCGCTGACCGTGGCGGTGACCATGCCGCCGCCGGAGGTGGCGGAATAGGTCTTATTTTCCAGCTCCTCCTGGATGCGCAGCATCTCCTGCTGCATTTTTTGGGCCTGCTTCATCATTGCGGCCTGATTCATGCCGCCGGGCATTCCCCGAAATCCGCCTTTTGCCATGATAACAACTCCTATTCTTTATTCTTGAATATGCACGATCTCCGTATGATCTCGCCCGAACCGGAGCAGCCGCTCCATGGGGCCGTTTTGAGCGGGCTTGGCCAGCTGATCCACCGCGACAGTCTCCACCCGACGGCCCAAAATGGCACCGGCCTTCTGGCTGACCAGGTTCAGGATCTCAGGCTTGTTCACCAGCTCGTAGGTGAAGGTGTTGGCGCACCGCAGGACCACTTTTCCATTTTCCACGGCGCCCTGCACCGGCGCGTTGGCGGTGGCGGCAAAGAAGCCGGACACCGGCGGGGACAGAGCCTTCCGCACCGAGGATGCCACCTCTGTCCAGAAGCCCAGGGGAACCTCCTCCGCGGGAGAAGTGGGTTCGTCCGTCCCGGATTTCTCCGGTTCGGCGGGTTTCGCCTGTTCCGCGGGAGGGCTCTTTTGGGCGGCGGGAGCAGCCTGTTTGGCGGTTTGAGGGGCGGGCTGGGGAAAGTCCCCGGTGGAAAGCCGCTCCTCCAATCTGGACAGCCGGGCGTTTAGGGCCTGGGCGTCCAGGGACAGCTCCGGCTGGCACAGCTTTAAAATACACAGCTCCACGTCCATCCGGCGGCTGGCGCTGCGGACAAATCCGGCGGCGCAGGATTGCACTTCCTCTAAGATCCGCATCAGCTCGCCGGCGGTGAACCGCTTTTCCAGGGCAAGGGCGTCCCGGTCGTCAGCGACGCCGGAGAGCATGGGAAGGCCCGCGTTCCCGGCGGTTTTCAGCACCAGCAGGTCCCGGGTCAGGCAGGCCAGCTCGTCCAGCATAGCGCCCAGATCCTTGCCCTCGGAATAGAACCGGCTGTAAAGGGCCAGGGCGCCCTTGGCGTCCCGCTGGGCGATTCGGTCCATAAGGCCGGCGCAGTCCTGGATTCCGGCGATGCCCAGGCAGTCATAGACCCGCTGGGCGTCCAGCTCCCCAGTCGTGGCGGAGGCGCACTGATCCAGCAGGCTCAGGGCGTCCCGCATCCCGCCATCGGCCAGACGGGCCAGCACCCGTGCGGCGGAGTCGTCCAGATCGATGTTTTCCTGATAGGCCACATATTGCAGCCGAGCGGCAATTTCCTCCGCGCCGATGCGTCGGAAGGAAAACCGCTGACACCGGGACAAAATGGTGGCGGGGACCTTGTG
>CANQQI010000076.1 GCA_947625945.1 uncultured Oscillospiraceae bacterium | reverse complement strand
GAAGATGTTTGTCCCCAAGCCCGGCTGCGTCCTGGTGGACGCGGACTACAGCCAGATCGAGCTGCGGGTGCTGGCCCACATTGCTGGGGACGAGAATATGAGTGCCGCTTTCCGCAGCGGCATGGATATCCACACCGCCACCGCCGCCCAGGTCTTCGGCGTTTCCCCAGAGGAGGTAACGCCCCTCCAGCGGCGGCATGCCAAGGCGGTGAACTTCGGCATCGTCTACGGCATCTCCGAGTTTTCCCTGGCGGAGGATATCGGGGTCAGCCGCTATGAGGCCCGGCAGTATATCGATAACTATCTGTCCAATTACCATGGGGTGCGGGAATATATGAAGAAGGTGGTGGCGGACGCCCGGGAGCGGGGCTACACCCAGACCCTCTACGGCCGCCGCCGGGACATCCCGGAGCTGAAGAGCAGCAACTACAACGTCCGCCAGGGGGCGGAGCGGATCGCCCTGAACACCCCCATCCAGGGCACGGCGGCGGATCTGATCAAGCTGGCCATGCTCCGGGTGGACGGGGCCCTGGCCCGGGAATACCCCCAGGCCCGGCTCCTGCTCCAGGTGCATGACGAACTGATTGTGGAGTGCCCCCAGGAGCAGGCGGAGCAGGTGGCCGCCCTGGTCAGCCGAGAGATGGAGCAGGTGGCCGACCTCTCGGTGCCGTTGGAGGCCCAGGCCAAGTGGGGCATGAGCTGGTATGAGGCGAAATAATGGAGATTTTGCCGTTAAATGAAGCGCTGATCCCTCAAGCGGCGGCGCTGGAACGGGCCTGCTTCTCCCTGCCCTGGAGCGAAAACGCCCTTTTAAGCGCGCTGTCCAATGAAAACGCCATTTATCTGGCGGCGGCGGAGGGGGAGACTCTGCTGGGCTATGTGGGCAGCGAGATCTCCTTTGAGGAAGCGGACATGATGAATCTGGCAGTCTTTCCCGACCGCCGGCGGAAGGGGATCGCCCAGGCGCTGGTGGGGGCCTTGGAGACGGCGCTGGCTGCCCGGGGGGTGGAAAAGCTGACCCTGGAGGTCCGGGCCTCCAATCAACCCGCCCGGGCCCTCTACGAAAAATTGGGATACTTCCCCATTGCCCGCCGTCCGGGCTACTACCTCCGCCCCCGGGAGGACGCGGTGCTGTACCGAAAGGAGCTGCGCACATGAATATTCTCGCCATTGAATCCTCCTGCGACGAGACCGCCGTGGCCGTGGTGGCCGACGGCCGCCGGGTCCTGACGGATCAGATCGCCTCCCAGGTGGCGCTGCACCGGCTCTACGGCGGGGTGGTGCCGGAGATCGCCTCCCGGAAGCATATGGAGGCCATCTACCCCCTGGCGGAGCGGGCGTTGGCGGAGGCCCATATCACCCGGGGAGACATCGACGCCATTGCCGTCACCTACGCCCCGGGGCTGATCGGCGCCCTGCTGGTGGGGGTAAATTTTGCCAAGGCCGCGGCCCTGGCATTAGACAAGCCCCTGATCCCGGTGCATCATATCCGGGGCCATATTGCGGCCAACTATCTGGCCTACCCGGACCTGACGCCGCCGTTTCTGTGCCTGGTGGTGTCCGGGGGCCATACCATGCTGGTGGACGTGGCGGACTATACCCAAATGACCCTTCTCGGCACTACCCTGGACGACGCGGCGGGGGAGTGCTTCGACAAGGTGGCCCGGGTGCTGGGGATGCCCTATCCCGGCGGCGCGGCGCTGGACGCCGCCGCCAGAAACGGCGACCCGGAAAAATATGTCCTGCCTCGGCCCAGGCCCGGGGAGAATCCCCTGGATATGAGCTTTTCCGGCCTGAAAACCGCCGCCCTCAATGTCCTCCACCATGCGGAGCAGGTGGGGGAGGAGCTGGACGTGCCCAGCTTCTGCGCCGGGTTTTCCCGGACCGTGGCGGACATTCTGGTGAGCCGTACCCGCCAGGCCCTGGAGCGCACCGGCCGGAAAAAACTGGCCGCGGCGGGGGGCGTGGCGGCCAACTCCGTCATCCGGGCGGCCCTTCAGGACTTGGCGGGGGAGATGAGCGCGGAGCTGTACCTGCCGCCCCTTTCCCTCTGCGGGGACAATGCCGCCATGATCGGCGCCCAGGGGTATTACGAGTTTTTGTCCGGAAATTTGGCGGATATGGGCCTCAACGCCTACGCCAGCCGCTCCCTTTTCGGCGAGCGGCTCTAAAAACGAGGCAGGCTGGGATTATGCAGCGGGAACGATTCCAACGCAGTTATGGAAACCCAATATTTTCCGAAAAAATCGGAAAAAATGTTTCGATTTTCCGGCATATCTCCCGCCCCGGCAGATTTCGACAAAATTTTTCTCCGCTCCGGGCTGTGCAAAAGTCTGTGGAATCTGTGAATAACCGAATGAATATTCCTGATTTTCCCCAGTTATGGAACCTGACTTCTGTAAACGGCCTGGGTTTATACCCAATTTTATCCTTGACAAATTCCATCCCCTGTGCTAAAGTAAGGCTAGATTTTTTGAAAGGAGGCGATTTCCGTGCGGATCAGAAAGACTTTTCAGAGCTTTGCGCTCGTTATCACGCTACAATTATGCCCGGAACTCGCTTCCTGTTTGGCCGCACGCTAGGTTTTTGACTGCGTGTTGGTTTTCTTGCGGCGCGAGCTTCGGCTCGGGCCGTTTTTTTGCGGCCATTTTTGGAAAATTGGGAGGAAAAAATGAAAACGATGCTGGGCTATCTCAAGCCCTATTGGAAAATGATGCTCTTTTCCGGCCTGGCGGTGACCGTGTCGGGCCTGTGCGACCTGCTGCTGCCCACCGTAATGAGCGACCTGCTCAATCAGGGAGTCTATGGCAAAGACTTTCAGATGATTTTGCTGGGCTGTGGAAAAATGCTGCTGTTCACCCTGCTGGGGGTGGGCTGCCAGGTGCTGGGCAGCCTGCTTTCCACCCGGGTGGTGGCGAACTACTGCGCCGACCTGCGCCGGGCGGTGTTCCGGCGGGTCAACCGCATGGATTTTGAGACCTTCGGCTCCATCGGCACCGCTGCCCTGGTGACCCGGGCCACCAGGGACGTGCAGACCGTCTCCTGGCTGGCGGTGGCCCTGTCCGACGCCGTCATCACTATTCCTGTGCTGTTCTTCGGCGGGGTGGGACTGACCATGGCCAAGGACTGGGTGCTGGCCCTGGCCATGCTGGCCTTTCTGCCCCTGGTGTTTCTGCTGGTGACCTGGACCGGAAAGCGGATCAACCCGCTGTGGGAGGAGAGCGACGGCAGCGTGGACCGCCAGAATGAGCTGATCCGCCAGCGGCTCCGGGGCATCCGGGTGATCCGGGCCTTCCAGCGGGAGGGAGACGCCCATGAGCAGGTGGCCTCCGCCACCCGGGTCATGTCCCGGGCCATGATCAGCGCCAACAATGCCGAAAGCCTGATCGCCCCGGTGACCACCTTTTTGCTGAACGCCGCGGCGGTGCTGGTGGTGTACCTGGGGATCTTCCGCTTAGAGGGCGGCACCGGCCTGACGGGGCCGGATCTCTTCGCCATTGTGCAGTACATCGCCTTGACCAGCGGCAGCGTCATCAACGCCGCCTTCGTCATCATCGAAATGCCCCACGCCCGGGTGGCGGCGGAGCGGATCGGCCAGGCTCTGAGCGCCCCGATCCAAGAGGAGCCCGCCCCCCGGGAGGAGGTGGCGCTGGAGGGCAGCATCCGGCTGGAGGATGTGTCCTTCACTTATCCCGGAGGCGCTGCTCCGGCATTGGAGCACATCAGCCTGACCATCCCCGCGGGGAAAAAGGCCGCCATTATCGGCGGCACCGGGGCGGGGAAGACCACCCTGGCCCGGCTGCTGCTGGGCTTCTATCCACCGGCGGAGGGAAAAATTTACTTCGGCGGGCGGGACCTTTCCGGACTAAACCGCCGGACCCTCCGGGATCAGTTCAGCCCGGTACTGCAAAGCGCCGCCCTCTACTCCGGCACCATTCGGGAAAACCTGCGGATGGGCAGGCCCGAGGCACTAGATGAGGAGCTGTGGGACGCCCTGGAGGCCGCCCAGGCCGGATTTGTCCGGGAGCTGGGTCTGGACCATCCGGTGAGGCAGTCCGGCAAAAACCTGTCCGGCGGGCAGAAGCAGCGGCTGTGCATCGCCCGGGCGCTGCTGAAAAACGCGCCGGTCTATCTGTTTGACGACAGCTTTTCGGCTCTGGATTTTCTGACGGAGGCGGCCCTCCGTTCCGCCCTGGCCAAGCGTCTGGCGGGGAAGACCCAGATCCTCATTACCCAGCGGATCTCCACCGCTGCCCACTGCGACCTGGTGTTCGTACTGGACGGGGGGAGTCTGGTAGGCGCTGGGACTCACAGCCAGCTGCTGGAAAGTTGCCAGGTGTATCGGGAGATCTACGACTCCCAGACGGGAGGGAAGGAGCATGGATAAGAAGAAAAAAGAAAACTACCGGGTGCTGCTGCGACTGGGCCGGGAGGCAGCGCCCATTGGATGGGGACTGGCCCTGGCCGCCGGCATGAATCTGACTTCGGTGCTGTGCGCCGTGGCGGCGCCCCAGCTGCTGGGTGAAATCATCCAGCGTATTTGCGACGGCGCCGCCGCCGGGGCCCTGGCCGGGCTTCCCCGGGCGCTGCTGCCGTCCCTGGCGCTGCTGCTGGCCTGCTACGCCGGCAGTCAGGTTCTGTCCTACGGCAATATCGCCCTGATGAACCGGCTGGTGACCAGCCACTTCACCTGCGGCTTCCGGCTGCGGATCTCCGAAAAGCTGAGTCGCCTGCCGGTGGGCTATGTGGATCAGACCCCGGTGGGGGAGGTGCTGAGCCGGATGACCGGGGACGTGGGAGATCTGGGGGGCTATCTCCACCAGGTGTTCGACGGCCTGGTGCTGGGGGCCTTTCAGCTGGCGGCGGTGGCGGTGGCCATGTTCCGGGAGAATCCCGCCCTGGCCTGCTTTGTGGTGGTGCTGACGCCCCTTTCTCTGTGGCTGACCACCCAGGTCAGCCGGGTCTGCACCAAAAATTTCGACGCCATGTTTGACTCGTCGGAAGCGCTGACCGGGGTGACGGAGGAGGCCTTCTCCAATTTTGAGACCGCCCGGGCCTACGCCCTGGAGGACTTTACCCAGGACAATCACGAAAAGAAAAACCATGCGCTGGCGGAGAACACCTTCCATGCCCACTTCACCGCCGGCCTGGTGGCCCCGGTGGTGCGGCTGACCAACGCCGCCGCCTATATCCTCATCGCCCTGCTGGGAGGCTGGCTGATCCTCCGGGGGACCATCGGTGTGGGGACCGTGGTGACGGTGATCCTCTACGCCCAGCAGTTTGCCTCCCCCCTGGAAATGCTGGGGGACGACATCAGCTATCTGCACTGGGTGGTTGCCGCCGCCAACCGGGTCTACGGCTTCCTGGACCTGCCGGAGGAGCCGGTGCAGACCGGGACGCTGCCGGAGCAGACCCGTGGCGCGGTGGAATTTCGGAACGTGACTTTCGGCTACCGGAAGGACGAGCCCATTTTGAAGGACGTCTCCTTTCGGGCAGAGCCGGGACAGAAGATCGCCATCGTCGGCCCCACCGGCGGGGGAAAGACCACGCTGGTGAACCTTCTGATGCGGTTTTACGACCCGGACAGCGGCACGATTCTTCTGGACGGCCAGGACACCGCCCAAATCGACCGAGAGCAGGTGCGCGGTCGGTTCGCCATGGTGCTGCAAGACACCTGGCTGTTCCCCGGCACCCTCCGGGAGAACGTGGCCTACGGCAGTCCCGACGCGACCATGGCCGAGATTGAGCGTGCCTGCCGCCGGACCCA
Source organism: uncultured Oscillospiraceae bacterium (assembly GCA_947625945.1). Taxonomy (GTDB): domain Bacteria; phylum Bacillota; class Clostridia; order Oscillospirales; family Oscillospiraceae; genus Faecousia. The sequence goes on along the minus strand of CANQQI010000076.1, from coordinate 3,665 downwards.
CTGCCACCGGCTGATCACTGCCATGCCCCAGGGCTACGACACCCCCATCCGGGAGGACTCCGCCAATCTCTCCGGCGGGCAGAAGCAGCTGCTGACCATTGCCCGGGCCTTCCTGGCGGACCGGCCCCTGCTGATCCTGGACGAGGCCACCTCCAATGTAGACACCCGAACGGAAATTCTGATCCAGCGGGCCATGGATACCTTGATGAAGGGCCGGACCAGCTTTGTCATCGCCCACCGGCTCAGCACCATCGTGGACGCGGACAAGATCCTGGTCATCGACCAGGGGCGGCTCATCGAGGAGGGAACCCACCAGGAGCTGCTGGAAAAGAAGGGATTTTACTACCGGCTCTACAGCAGCCAATATGAGGAGGGGTAAGTATGCTCATGATCTACACCCGCTTGTCTCAAATCTCCTTCCGGGAGCTGATGGAGCTGTACCGGGAGGGAAACGAGGAAAACGCCCGGGACCTCTATCCCGAGCTGCCGGAAAATCAGGGAATTTTGCAGGTGGAGGCGGATTTCTACCAATTTCTCCGGGAGAACTTCTTCCGCCGCCCCCAGGCGGTCTATGCCGTCTGGGAGGAGGCAGGGCGGTACTTTGCCGCCCTGCGGCTCTGGCCCTTTTCCGACGGCCTGCTGGTGGAGGCCCTGGAGACGGCCCCGGAACACCGGAACCGGGGCTATGGGAAGGCCCTGCTGGCCTCCGCCGCCCGGTGGGCAGGGGCGCGGGGGTGGAAAAAACTCTACTCCCATGTGGACAAGGACAACGTCCCCTCCCTGGCGGTCCACCGGGCCTGCGGCTTTCGGATCTATAAGAACTCGGCTACCTATACGGACGGAACAGTGCGGACCAACTGTTACACATTATGTAAACCTTTGGACGATTCTAACGCTTCCATTTCTCCAGAACTGCGGTAAGCGTATCTAAAAACGAACGGGCCCCGGCGAAGAGCCGGGGCCTGTCGATTATTTTTCCTTTGCTTCCTTGGCGGCCTTCTTGGCGGCTTTGGCTTTGGCCTTGGCTTCCTCGGCTTTCTTGGCCTCCTCCTTGGCGGCGGCGGCAGCGGTCTCGTTGGAGGAGATAGCCCACTTGGTAAACTCGATGCGGACCTGATCCGCGCCGGTTTCCAGAACGATCTTATCCTCCTTCACATGGACCACCTTGCCCACGACGCCGCCGATGGTGGTGATCTCGTCGCCCACCTTCACGGCGTTGCGCATTTCCTCCGCTTCCTTCTTCCGCTTGTTCTCCGGACGGATCAGCATAAAGTAGAAGACGGCCAGCATCAGCACCAGCATGATGACGGTGCTCATCATCCCTGCGCCGGGATCAACGGTGGCTCCGGTAGTCTCCAAAAAATACGGCATAGCAATTCTCCTTCGTGTTAGTCTTTTTTCATTATACCATCGATTGGAAAAAAAGCAAGGAAAATCTAGATTCTTCGGCTGAGTTTTTCCGAATATTCCCGGCGGAAGGACTCAAACCGGCCCTCGTCCAGGGCCCGGCGGATCTTTTCCAGGAGCTTGTTGTAAAAATAGAGATTGTGCAGCACCCCCAGCCGCATGGCCAGCATTTCCTCGGCGATGAACAGGTGCCTTAGATAGGCCCGGGAGTACCTCCGGCACACGGGGCAGTCGCACTGGGGGTCCACCGGCCCGCTGTCCAACTGGTACTTGGCGTTTTTCAGGTTGATGGCCCCTTCCCAGGTGAAGAGCCGGGCATGGCGGGCGTTCCGGGCGGGCATGACGCAGTCGAAAAAGTCAATGCCCCGGGCCACGCCCTCGATGATATTGCTGGGGGTCCCCACCCCCATCAGATAGCGGGGCCGGTCCTTTGGCATGTGGGGCTCCACCGCCTCGATGACCGCATACATGGTCTCGGTGCTCTCGCCCACCGCCAGGCCGCCAATGGCGTACCCGGGCAGGTCCAGGCCCGCGATTTGCTTCATATGTTCTACCCGCAGATCGGCGTAGGTGCCCCCCTGGTTGATGCCCCAGAGCATTTGGTGGGGGTTGACGGTGTCCGGCAGGGCGTTTAACCGGGCGTTCTCCGCCTTGCACCGGACCAGCCAGCGATAGGTCCGGTCCACGCTCTGCTTTACATAATCCTTCGGCGCCGGGTTTTCAATGCACTCGTCCAGGGCCATGCAGATGTCGGAGCCCAGATTCGACTGGATTCGCATGCTCTCCTCCGGTCCCATGAAAATGCGATGCCCATCGATGTGGGAGGCGAAGGTGACGCCCTCCTCTTTAATTTTCCGCAGCCCAGCCAGAGAGAACACCTGAAAGCCCCCGGAATCCGTCAAAATGGGCCCGTCCCAGGTGATGAATTTGTGGAGGCCCCCCAGGGCCTTCACGTTTTCGTCTCCCGGCCGAAGGTGGAGGTGGTAGGTGTTGGACAGCTCCACCTGGCAGCCGATCTCCTTCAAATCCCGGGCGCTGAGGGCGCCCTTGATGGCCCCCTGGGTGCCCACGTTCATAAAGACCGGGGTCTGGACCGTCCCATGGGCGCAGGTGAACACGCCCCGCCGGGCCCGGCCCTCGGTTTTCAGCAGCTCAAACATGGCATTCCTCTCTTTTTCTCGGATTGTAGCGGACATAAAGCCGGGTCTGCTCCACCGTTCCCAGCTGGGTCCAGTAGGAAACTTCCTTCCAGAAGGTGAAGCCGCATTTTTCCACTACCCGGCGGCTCCGACTGTTGCGGAGGAAGTGCCCGCAGGTGAGAAAATCATAATTCCAGACGGTAAAGCAGTACTCGATGACGGCCTTCACCGCCTCCGGCATCAGCCCTCGGCCCCAGTAATCCTTTGCCAGGACGTAGCCGATCTCCCGGCCCAGCTGGTCCGGCGCGGGGTCCTCGGACCGCTCCAGCCGCTCCAGGCCGATGGAGCCGATCACATGGCCGTTCTCCTTCAAAACCAGGGCAAAGGTCTTTTTCTCATCGATAAACCGCCGGAGGATCCCCCGGGAGACTTCCCGGTTCTCATGGGGCCGCCAGCCCGCCATTTGACCCACGCCGTCCACGCTGGCGTAGGCGAAAAAATCCTCCAGGTCTTCCTCCTCCCAGGGCCGGAGGAGGAGCCTGGGCGTTTCCAAATGTACCTTTGTCACATCCACAGGGGCGTCCATAGCGGTCCTCCTTTCATTTTCTTTTCAATATAGCCGAAAAGGAAAGGACTGTCAAGAAAAAAAGATTGCTATTTTTCATCGGTTGACTTATAATAGTTAAAATGCCAAAATTCGAGGTGTCCTGCAATGGCAAACGATCAAAAACTCAATCTCACCATGCTCTGCGATTTTTACGAGCTGACCATGGGCAACGGTTACTTTGAAAAGGGCTACGGCGACCGGATCTGCTATTTTGACGTATTCTTCCGCCAGTGTCCTGACGGAGGCGGCTTCGCCATCGCCGCCGGGTTGGAGCAGATCGTGGACTATATCCAGAATCTCCACTTCACGCCGGAGGACATTGAATATCTGCGGGGCCGGAAGCTGTTTTCTGAGGAATTTCTGGCCTACCTGGCGGATTTTCACTTCACCGGCGACATCTGGGCCGTGCCCGAGGGCACGCCCATCTTCCCAAAAGAGCCCATTCTCACGGTCCGGGCCCCGGCCATCGAGGCCCAGCTGATCGAGACCTTCCTGCTGCTCAGTGTGAACCA
>CANQQI010000075.1 GCA_947625945.1 uncultured Oscillospiraceae bacterium | reverse complement strand
GTGCGCTCCGTGGGCAGCTCCTCTTGGCCGATCAAGTTGGACATGGTGCCGATCAGCCCCACCCGGGCCCCCAGGGTCCGCTCCAAAATGTGCTTGACCAGCAGGGTGACGGTGGTTTTCCCATTGGTGCCGGTGACGCCGATCATTTTCATGGACGCCGCCGGGCGGCGGTAGAAATTGACGGAGACCTGGGCCAGGGCCAGCCGGTCGTCAGGCACCAGAATATAGGGGACCGGGCCCTCCGGCTTTTTCGCCGTCAGGACCGCCGCCGCGCCCCGCTCCAGGGCCATGGGGATAAACCGGTTGCCGTCGGCGGCGAAGCCGGTAATGGCGGCGAAAAGGCAGCCGGGGACGGCCTTCCGGGAGTCATAGACCAGAGTGGAAATGTCCCTGTCGCCGGGGACGTTGGTGGAAAGCACCTCCACGCCCCGGAGCAATTCAGCAAGCTTCATGGTTCCTATCTCCTTAATCAGCGGCCCGGATATCCGCGAATTCCAGCTGGATTGTGGTTCCCAGGCCGGTTTCGGCGCCCGGCGTCAGGGACTGCCCGGTGACCACCACCTCCGGCCCGGTGCCGTCGTTTCCCGCCACCAGGATGTAAAGTCCCGCCGCCTGGGCGGTCTGGGCCGCCTCCTGCCGGGTCATCCCGGCAAAGTCCGGCACCGTCACCGTCTGTTCCTCCGGCACCTGATCCAGATACAGCAGCACCTGGCTGTCACCCGGCACACCCTGGCCCGGGGCGGGGATCTGGCCTGTAATCTGTGTTCCCTCTCCCAGGATCCGGGCGGTAAGACCCAGCTCCTTGAGGGCTTTTTCCGCGTCCTTCACCGGCATACCGGCGTAATCGTCCAGGATCACCGTCCGTCCGGCGGCATCCTCCGGGGTATAGTTCCGCTCCACTCCCAGGTAGGGCAGAATGTCCGCCATCACCGCGCCTACCGTGGGCGCCGCCATGACGCCGCCGGAGATGTAGATCCCCGTGGCGCGGGAGGGGGTGTCCAAAGCCACCAGTACGATGTACTTGGGATCATTCATAGGCGCGATGCCCACGAAGGAAACGATCTTATCCTGGACCCGCTGGCCGTTTTCGTCAAACACGTCGATTTTCTCGCTGGTGCCGGTCTTTCCTCCGATGGAAAAGCCCGCCACCTTGGCGTTTTTAGCGGTTCCCTCCTCCACCACCGAGGCAATCAGCTCCCGCATGGTCTGGGAGGTCTCCTCCCGGATGGTGCGGCGCAGCACCGTGGGCTCCTGCCGCAGCACCGTCTGTCCGGCGCTGTCTATCACCTCGGATACGATGTAGGGCTCCAGCAGATATCCGCCGTTGACCACCGAAGCGATGGCCCGCACCAGCTGCAAAGGAGTCAGCTTAAAGGTCTGGCCGAAGGAGCCGGAGGTCAGGGAGGCGGTGCCCCACTTGTCCGTGTCCGTGATCAGGGATTTGTCGAAAAATACACCCTTGCTCTCCCCTGCTAGGTCGATACCCGTCTTTTCCAAAATCCCAAAGCGCTGGACGTACTCGTAAAACCGCTCGCCGCCCAGCTTCAAGGCAATGTGGGCAAAGGCGATATTGCAGGAGTTCTGCAGGGCCTGGGGCGTTTTCTCCGCCCCATGGCCGGTAGAGCGCCAGCAGTGCAGAAGCTGGGACCGGCCCGGGATCTGCTCGGAGCCCCGGCAGTAGAAATTGGTGTTCAGGTCGATGGCCCCGCAGTCCAGGGCCGCCGCCATGGTCATCACCTTGAAGGTGGACCCCGGCTCATAGCCGTCGGAAATCACCCGGTTCCGCCACTGCTTCAGCCGGGCGGCGGTAAGGGCCTCCTGATAGGCCGTTAGGCCCAAATTATATGCCTCGCTTCCCGGATTTTCCAGCAAGTATGCCCGCCGGAGCTCCTCCACCTGGGCGGCCGCCTCCGGGTCGTAAACTTCCAAATAAGAATTGGGGTCGTAGCTGCCCAGGGTCGCCATGGCCAGGATCTCCCCGGTATTCACGTCCATCACCATGCCGAAGGCGCCGTTTTGCACGTCGTAGCGGTCAATGGCGGCCTCCATCTGCTTTTCCAAGCAGGCCTGCACGGTGGCGTCGATGGTCATGATCACGTCGCAGCCCTTGGTGGAGGCCACATACCGCTCGTAGGAGAAGGGCATATCCATCTCGTTGTTGCCCTTGGTGGTGATGACCCGTCCGGCAGAGCCCTCCAGAAAGCTGTTGTACGCCGCCTCCACGCCCTCGGAACCGGTGTTAGAAGCGTTGGTAAAGCCGATCACCTGAGCCGCCAGGGTCCCGTAGGGGTAAACCCGCTGGGAATTTGGCTCCAAATGGATCCCGGAGATGTTGTTCTCATTGATGTAGGCGCGGATCTCGGCGGCAGTCTCCTCGCTGATCCGGGCCGCCGCCTGCTTATACCGCTTGGTGGTGTCCTTTGCCTGTTCCAGCAGCCACTGCGGGTCCACATCCAAAATCGCCCCCAGCCGCTGAGAAATCGCCTCCAGATCCGCCTTGGACTGCTTCAGCTCATGGGGGTCCAGATACACGTTTTCCACGCTCACGGAGCAGGCCAGGACATTCATATTTCGGTCGTAAATGACGCCACGATCCGCCGTCACCGTGGTGGTGCGGGTCTGGTTCCGCAGCGCCAGCTGAGAATAATAATCGTAATTGGTCACCATCAGGTCATACAGCCGCAAAGCCACCGGCAAAAACCCCAGGCAGCCCAGTACCGCCGCTACCGCCAGGATTCTGCGGTGCTGTCCGCTGTCCCCCCAAAGCCGGGTAAACTCCCGCTTCCTTTGCTTTGCCATTGTCACCGACCTCTCCACAGCCGCAAGTCTTTCAATGGGCAGCAAGGGAAACCCTCACTGCCCATTGCAGCCGCTGCTATATCCTATTGGCCGGGACAAACTTTATGCAAACAGTTGGGTCAGGAACACCAAAAAATGATCCCACCAGGAGACATTCTCCTGGGCATCGGCAGGCTGTGGAAGCTGGATCTGAACATGAGGCACCTCTTCCTCCGGCACCAGACCCAGCGCCATGGCGCTGCGGCGCACCTCCTCCAGGTCGTAACCGTGGTCAAAGGTATCCTGCAGATCCAGATTTTCCTGCTGGAGCTGAAGGACGTAGTTCTCCATCTGTTCCAGCTCCTGATTGGCGCTGTCCAGCCGGGCCATGCCCACCGCCATCATCACCAGCATCACCAGGGCCACCACGATCCCGCCCAGCGCCAGAGGATCCACATGGATCGCGACGGTCTTTACCGGACGGGGGCGGGGCTTTTTCCGCTTTTTGGGTAGGGGCCGGGGCTCCTCGAGCTGCCGGGCCGCGCTGCCGTCGGTGTAGAGACGGATGTATTGAATATCGGAACTGCGGGCCATTTCTACTCTCCCCTTCCGGTGGGCTCCGGCAGTCTTTCGCAGACCCGGAGCTTGGCGCTGTGCGCTCTCGGATTTTCGGACATCTCCCCAGCCGTGGGGAGGATCGGTTTTTTATTTACCAGACGGACCTTGGGCTTTTTTCCGCAGACGCACACCGGAAATTCCGGGGGGCAGGTGCAGCCACGGGCCGCCTGGGCCATGACGTTTTTAACGATCCGGTCCTCCAGCGAGTGGAAGCTGATCACTGCCAGCCGTCCACGGGGCGCCAGGCAGTTGATGGCGGCGTCCACCCCCTCCTCCACCGCCGCCAGCTCGTCGTTGACGGCGATACGCAGGGCCTGAAAGCTGCGCTTGGCAGGGTGCTGCTTTTCCCGCAATGCCTGGGGTGGCATGGCGGAGCGGATGATCTCCGCCAGGGCCATGGTAGATGGGATCTCTTCCCGCTCCCGAGCCCGGCAGATGGCGGCGGCAATCTGGGGGGCGTACCGCTCCTCGCCGTAGGCGTAGAGAATCCGGCGCAACTCCTCCTGAGGCCAGGTGTTTACAATCTCTCCGGCGGTCAGGGCGTCGGAGCCGTCCATTCGCATATCCAGAGGGGCGTCGAAGCGGTAAGAAAAGCCCCGCTCCCCCCGGTCCAGTTGATAAGAAGACACGCCCAAATCCAGCAACACCCCGTCCACCCCGGAAATGCCCAGATCGGCTAAAATCGATTCCAGGTCCCGGAAATTGCCGTGGACCAGGGTGACCAGGGCCTTCCAGGGTTCGAGCCGCTCCCCGGCGGCGGCAAGGGCCTCCGAATCTCGGTCGATGCCAATGAGCCTGCCGGTGGTCAATTGGGAAACCACCCGGCTTGCATGGCCAGCGCCCCCCAGGGTGCCGTCCACATAGACGCCCTCCGGGCGGATCGCCAGCGCCTCCAGGCACTCCTCCATCAAAACGCTGACGTGGTGAAACCCGGTCATAGCCCGATGGCCTCCAGGGAGGAGAGCAGCTTCTCCGGGGTCAGGTTCTCCGCCTCAAACCGGGCGAACTCCCCGGCCTCCCAAATTTCCGCCTGCCCTGCCCGGCCCACGATCATCACGTCCCGCTGGATCAAGGCATAGTCCAGCAGAAACTGGGTCAGGGTGAACCGGAACTGCTTATCCGGCGCGCACTGGGCGGCGTTCATAAAAATCAGGCTGGTAGCGGCGGAGCGCTGGGAAATGGGGAGGCTGTTGAAATTGTCCACCAGCTTCTTCCAATCCTGGGCGGTGTAGACCGTCAGGCACCGGTGGCCGCAGTTGACGCCCAGGGTGACATAGAAATCGTCTCCCAACTCCGCCCGGAGCTTCGCCGGGACAAAAAGCCGGTTTTTGTCGTCTAATCGGGCGGGGTATTTGCCGATCACCTGGGGTCACCTCCTCCATTTTGCTCCACTTTACATCCCTTTTGCTCCCTTTACAACAGTATAACGGTTTCTTCACAAAAAATCAATCTTTTTCTTTCAATTTCCAGAAATTTCCTGAAAAAAATTCATTTTACAAACATTTGTTTTACTTTTTCGTCAGTATAGGAATTGCAGCTTGCCGTCCTCCAGCTTGCCCCGGACCTTGGACAGCTTCCGTCCCGTTTGCAGGAGGAACACCGCCAGAGGCCCCTCCACCTGCTCCTGGACCAGTCGACGCATCTGCCGGGCGCCGCCCCGGTCCCGGGACCGGCTGCCCAGCAGCCGGGGCATTTCCTCCGGCAGCGACAGCTGCATTCCCGCCGCGGCGGCCCGCTCCTGAAGCTCTGTCAGGTACTTCTGAGCGATGGCCTCCATGGCGGTCTCGTTCAGCGGCGCGAAACAGACGATCTGATCCAGCCGCCCCAAAAATTCCGGCGTGAAGTACTGGCGCAGAGCCTCCTCCGTTTCCCCGGCACGGCCGGCCGGGGAAAAGCCCAAGCCGTCGCCTTTGATCTCCCCGCCCAGGTTGGAGGTCATCACCACAATGGTGTTCTGAAAGCTCACCCGGCGGCCTGTGGAATCGGTGAGGACCCCCTCCTCCATGATTTGCAGCAGGATCCCGGTCACATCCGGGTGGGCCTTCTCCAATTCGTCCAGCAGCACCAGACAGTAGGGACGGCGGCGGACCTGTTCCGTCAGCTTGCCCCCCTCCTCGTAGCCCACATAGCCCGGCGGCGCGCCGATCAGCCTGGAAACGGAGTGCTTTTCCATATACTCGGTCATGTCCAGACGGATGAACGCCTCCCGGCTGCCGAAAAGCTCCTCCGCCAGGGTGCGGCACAGCTCGGTCTTCCCCACGCCCGTGGGCCCGGTAAAGAGCATGGAGGCGATGGGCCGATTCTCGTCCCGGATCCCGCACAGTCCCCGGCGTACCGTCTCCGCCACGATCCCCACCGCCTTGTCCTGGCCCACCACCCGCTTGGACAGGATCTGCTCCAGGCGGAGCAGCCGCTCCCGCTCATTGGCGGTGAGCCGTCCCACGGGGATCCCCGTCCGGGCGGACACCGCCCAGGCCACGTCCGCCCCGGTGACTGCCCGGGGGCGGCGGTTTTCCGAGGAGCGGGCCACCATTTTCTGCATTTTATCCCGCAGCTCCGCCGCCTTCTCAAACCGGCTCTCCCGCACCGCCTCGTGGAGCTCCATTTCCAGATCCTGCCGGGCGCCGCCCCTTCCGGCCAGCAGCTCCTCCATACGGGCGTGGGAAGCGCCCTCGTCCAGCAGATCGATGGCCTTGTCCGGCAGATACAGATCCGGCAGATACCGCACAGACAGCCGCACCGCCTCCTTCATGGCCTCCTCCGTGATCCGCAGGCGGTGGTGCCGCTCCAGCCCCGGCTTCAGGGCCTTCAGGATGGTCATGGTGGCCTCCCGATCCGGCTCCTCCACCGTCACCGGGCGAAACCGGCGCTCCAGGGCCGGGTCCTTTTCAATATATTTCCGGTACTCGGTCAGAGTGGTGGCGCCCAGCATTTGCAGCTCTCCCCGTCCCAGGGCGGGCTTGAAGATATTCGCGGCGTCGATCGCCCCCTCCGCCGCCCCGGCGCCCACGATGGTGTGCATCTCGTCCACAAAGAGGATCACATCCCCACTGCGTTTGATTTCCGCCAGCACGTCCCGAAGACGTTCCTCAAATTCGCCCCGGTACTTGGTACCGGCCACCAAATTCGCCATGTTCAGACTGATCAGCCGCTTTTCTTTCAGTTGGGGCGGCACATTCCCCGCCGCCATCCGCTGGGCCAAGCCCTCGGCGATGGCGGTCTTCCCCACCCCCGGCTCCCCTACCAAAGCGGGGTTATTCTTATTTTTTCGACTGAGGATGCCAATGACCATGTCAATCTCCCGCTCCCGGCCAATCACCGGGTCCATGGTCGCGGCCTTGCTCACAAGATCCTCGCTGAATTGATCCAATAGCTTCGTAGTGGACGCCTCCTTGTTGGTTTTTCCCTGGGTCTGCTGATCCCACTGCATAGAATCCACCGCCCTGGTAAACAGATCTTCCGCCTCAATGCCCTCCAGCGCCAGCAGATCCCTGGCCGCTGTCTTTTCCCGGCGGAGCAGGGAGAGGAAAATGTGCCGTTCATCCACCTCCCGGCAGTGGGCGGTCTTGGCCTCCTTCCCCGCCCCCCGGAGGATCCGACGGGCCTGGGGTGAAAACCCCTGGGGCAGCGGCAGATCCGGGGTCCCCAGGCCGTACAGCACCGCCATGATCTCCCTTGTCAGCGCGGGATCCATGCCCGCCCCCCGAAGCAGCTGGCAGGGAAGCCCGGGATTCTCCGCCAGCGCCAGCAGCAGGTGGGCGCTGCCCACATAGCTGTGGCCCATCTGCCGGGCCTGGTTGGCGGAAGCCCGCAGCAATTCCAACGCGCTCACCGCATAGCGCATACCGTCGCCTCCTTTGCCCGGAAATTCTCCCCTGCCCTCTGAAAAAATATACGGTGAATATGGAAAAAGGAATTGCATTTTCCAAAATCCATGTTACAATAAAGGTGTGGCCCTTCCGGGCCCGCTAAAAACATACAGATGGAGGGAACACCATGGCCTACAAAATCACTGACGCTTGCGTGAAGTGCGGCACCTGCGCTGACAACTGCCCCGTCGAGGCAATTTCCGAGGGCGACGACAAGTACGTTATCGATGCTGACGTCTGCGTCAGCTGCGGCACCTGCGCTGACAACTGCCCCGTCGAAGCCATCGAGGAGGGCTAATCTCCATTTTCGCAGCGGGCCTGCGCATCCGGGGTTCCGGCTGCGCAGGCTATTTTTTGTGGAGGTGAGACGATGGAGGAGCTTCCCGGCGGCATTCTGATGCAGACCGGCCCGTTTCCCCTGAGCACCGACGCCATGGTGCTGGCGGATTTCACCCGGCTCCCAGCCGGCGCGAAGGTGCTGGACATCGGTTCGGGCTGCGGCACCCTGGGGCTGCTGCTCTGCGGCACTGGGGACTGCGCCGTTACCGGGGTGGAGTTGGACCCGGCCGCCCATCGTCTGGCGGAAGAGAATATCCGCCGCAACGGCCTTGCCCCCCGCCTTGGCAGTATATGCGCCGATATGAACGCCATCCCCACCCTCTTTCCGGCGGGCTTTTTTCACGCCTGCGTGGCCAATCCCCCCTATTTTACCGGGGGCGCCCCCCACGCCCAGGCCCCCTTGGCCCGGCAGGAGGGTAGCTACACCCTTCCGGCGCTGATGTCCGCCGCCGCGTGGGCTCTGCGGTACGGCGGGAGCCTGTTCCTGGTCCACCGGCCGGAGCGGCTGGCGGAAATTTTCGCCCTGGCGGCGGCGAAGGGCTTAGAGCCCAAGCGCCTCCGGCTGGTCCGCCATCGGATAGACGGGCCGGTAAGTCTGGTGCTGGTCCAGTGCAAAAAAGGGGCCAGTCCCGGACTCCGGTGGGAGGAAATCGCCCTCTGGGACGCCGGGGGCGGCCAAACGGCGGACTATCAACGAATCTACCACACAGGAGGCGCCCTATGAGCGGAACACTTTACCTTGTACCTACCCCCATTGGAAATCTGGGGGACGTTTCTCAGCGGGCCCGGGAAATTCTGGCCGCCGTGGACTTCATCGCCGCCGAGGATACCCGGGTGACTCTGAAGCTGCTAAACCACCTGGGTCTGAAAAAGCCCCTGATCAGCTATTTTGAGCACAACAAGGCCCAGCGGGGTGCGCAAATTCTGGAACGGCTGGAGACCGGTGAAAACTGCGCCCTGGTGACTGACGCCGGGACCCCGGCGATCTCCGACCCGGGGGAGGATCTGGTGAAGCTCTGCGCCCAGGCGGGGGTGACAGTGTGCCCCCTTCCGGGGCCCTGCGCCGCCGTGACGGCCATCAGCGCGTCGGGCCTGCCCACGGGGCGGTTCTGCTTCGAGGGATTTCTATCCACCGCGAAAAAAAGCCGCAGGGAGCATTTGGAGGCGCTGCGGGAGGAAAAGCGGACCATGATTTTCTATGAAGCGCCCCACAAGCTCCTTGCCACATTGGAGGATTTTTCCAAGGTCTTCGGACCGGAGCGGGAAATTTCGCTCTGTCGGGAATTGACGAAGATCCACGAGGAATTTTACCGCGCCACCATTGGGGAAGCTCTCGCGCGTTACCGGGAAACGGATCCCAAAGGGGAATTTGTGCTGGTGGTCGCGGGAAAGCCGGAGGCGGAACCGACAAGCGTCGGGGCGGACCAGGCGGCCCAGCGGGTCCAGGAGCTGATGGCCCAGGGGTTGAGCAGGAAGGACGCGGTCAAACAGGCCGCCCAAGAGCTGGGAATGAGCCGGAACGCGGTATACGCGGCGGCGCTGGAACAATAGAAGTTATGTAAACCTCTCGCGAGTGAAACGGATAAAGATATTGCCGGAGGATGGCACCCCACGAAAGGAGCGCAGGCTGTCCTCCGGCAAATTATATTCGTTTTCAAAGTATTATGTAAACTTCAAAATTCTTTAATACATGGATTGAACCAGGTGAATGGAAGTCACCGCTGCCGGGCGGGCGGGGAAAATTACCCTAGCGGGCGGGCAGGGGCAAAGATCGCCTTTTACCTTCTTATTTTGGTGCATTCCTTGCTGGAAATGCTCCCCCTACCCCTGCGGGGGGCCTTACTTTCTTGCTCCTGCAAGAAAGTAAGCAAAGAACAGGCTTAAGGGGGCGCTAGGTGCAAACGCGCCCCCCTTAAGAATCCCCCCGCCGCTCCCCAATAGTGCCAAGCTACGGAGAATATTTGTGGGCTTACGGGTTTCTAACGTAGATATGCAAA
>CANQQI010000074.1 GCA_947625945.1 uncultured Oscillospiraceae bacterium | reverse complement strand
GCCCGGCGGGAGCTGGCCCAGGCCCGGCGGAAGCTGGAGGACGGCCAGCGGGAGATCGACGAGGGCCGCCAGACCCTGGCGGACTCGGAGCAGGAGCTGATCGACGGCCAGGCGGAGGTGGATCAGGGTCTGATCGACCTGGGGGAATCCCGGCAGGCTTTGGCGGACGCGAAGTCCGACGCTTACGCGGAGCTGGCCCAGACCAGCCTGGAGCTGCTGGACAATTACGAGACCGTGATGAGCAATTTGCAGGCGGCCGAAAGCGGACTTGCCCAGATCGACGACGGTCTCCAGCAGCTCAACGACGGCATTTCCCAGATTGACGGCGCTTTGGAGCTGTTGAATACCGCCGGCTCTGCCCTGGAGGACGCCGACCTGGCGGGGCTCATCGCCGCCGGAGAGGCGGCATTGGAGCAGGCCCGGGAGAACGGCGCGGACGAGGAAACCTTGTCCCAAATGGAGGCTTATCTGGACGAGCTGCGCCGCATTTCGGAGACCGGGTCCCTGGATAACACCCGTATCGAGGAAATGCGGCAGGAGTATACCGAGACCCGGGCGCAGCTGGTTGCCCAGCGGGACGAAGTGCAGGCCCAGCGGGCGGAGGTAGTGAGCGGCATTTCCCAGCTGGAGGCGGCCCGGACGGCCATTGAATCCGGCCGGCTGGAGTTGGACGCCGCCAAGCGGCAGGCGGACAGCCAATTTGCCGCTTTGGAGGCCCAGATCGTCGCCGGAGAGGTGAAGCTGGAGAATGCCCAGCGGGATATCGACAACGGCTACCGGGAGCTGGAGGACGGCAAGCGGGAGCTGGAGCAGGCCGAGGCAGACTTAGCCCAGGGCTGGCAGGACTACAGGGATGGGGAGCTGGACGCCAACCGGGAGCTGAGCGATGCCCGGATGGAGCTTCTGGACGCTGCCAATTCCCTCCGGGAGGCCCGAAAGACCATTGACGAACTCACCGATCCCACAGTCTATGCCCTGGGCCGGAACACCAATGTGGGCTATCTGGCTCTGGACAGCAACTCCGATATTGTGGCCGGCGTTTCCCGGGTATTCCCGGCCTTCTTCCTGCTGGTGGCGGCGCTGGTGTGCATCACCACCATGACCCGCATGGTGGAGGAGGAGCGGACCCAGATCGGCACCATGAAAGCCCTGGGGTACAGCAACGCCGCCATTATCGGAAAATACCTGGCCTATGCCGGCAGCGCGGCAATTCTGGGTTGCGGCCTGGGGGTGCTGGCGGGCAGCGTGGCCTTCCCCAACATTCTCTGGCAGGCCTATCAACTGATCCTCAATATGCCGGAGCAGATCGATCTGCACTTGGATGTGCCCCTGTGCCTGGCCATCGTGATCGCCTATACCGCCGTGTCTCTGGCGGTGACCTGGTACTGCTGCCGGATGGCCCTGCGGGAGGTGCCGGCGGAGCTGATGCGCCCCCGGGCCCCCACCACCGGCAAAAAGATTTTCCTGGAATACCTGCCCTTCTGGGACAAGATCCGTTTTCTCAACAAGGTCATGTTCCGCAACATTTTCCGCTACCGGCAGCGGCTGCTGATGATGCTGGCGGGGATCGGCGGCTGCACGGCGTTGCTGGTGACGGGCTTCGGCATCCGGGACTCCATTGTGGATATCGTGGCCTTCCAGTATGAGCAGGTCACGGTCTATGATTTGGAGGTGCGCTTCGACGGGGGCCTTTCCCCGGATGAACAGCGCCGCTTCCAGTCGGAAATGGCCCGGTACGTGGACGAGATCGGCTTCTTCCATCAAAGCAGCGTGGAGCTGGACTTTGATGACCACACCAAGGATATCAATCTGCTGGTCTCCGATGGGCAGCTGGCGGACTTTATGAACTTCCACGCCGGGGACGATCCGCTGTCCATGCCGGGGACCGGGGAGGCCCTGCTCTCCGTCGGCGCGGCGGAGGACATGGGGGTAAAGGTGGGGGACACCGTCACCGTCCGCAACGCCGACATGGAATCCCTGGACCTCCGGATTTCGGGGATTTTCGACAACCATGTGTACAACTACATTATTACCAATCCCGAGACCGTAGAGGCCCAGTGGGGTTCTGCGCCGGAGGTGCAGATGGCGTGTATCACCGTCCGGGAGGACCAGGACGCCCACTACGCCAGTACCCGGGTCACCTCCTTTGACGGGGTGATGCAGGTGACGGTGAGCCAGGACCTGGCAGACCAGGTGACGGATATGCTCAGCGCTTTGGATCTGGTGGTGGTGACGGTGGTGATCTGCGCCGCCCTGCTGGCCATCACGGTGCTGTACAACCTGACCAACATCAACATCGCCGAGCGGATCCGGGAGATTGCCACCATCAAGGTCCTGGGCTTTACGGAAATCGAGTCCGCGGCCTATGTGTTCAAGGAAAACCTGCTCCTGTCTGCCATGGGGGCGGTGCTGGGGCTGTTTGGCGGCAAGCTGCTGCTGGATTTTGTCATGAGCCAGATCAAGGTGGAGATGGTGTGGTTCCTGTCCCGGGTGTCGCCCATGAGCTATGTCTGGTCCGTGGTGCTGACCATGCTCTCCGCCTGTGTGGTGGATTTCATCTTCTATTTCAAGCTGGAGCGGATCAACATGGCCGAGGCCCTGAAATCCGTGGAGTAAAAAAATCCCGCCGCCGGAATATCCGGCGGCGGTTTCCTTTTCTTTACTTGCCGATATAGTCCCTCAAAAACAAAATGGCCTGTCGATATCCCTCCAGCCCTTGGCCCTTGATGGTCTTGACGCAGGCCATCCCGGCGTAGGAAATCTGCCGGAAGGGCTCCCGGGCGTCCACGTCGGAGATATGGACCTCCACCGCCGGGATGGACACGGCCTTTAGGGCGTCCAGAATAGCCACGGAGGTGTGGGTGTAGGCCCCGGGGTTGATGACGATGCCATCGAACTTCCCATAGGCGTCCTGAATGGCGTCCACCAGGGACCCTTCGTGGTTGGACTGGTATTGGGCGACCTCCACTCCCGCATCCCGGGCCGTTTGGTCCAGAAGGGCCAGGAGGTCCGCAAAGCTGTTCTTTCCGTAGATCTTCGGCTCCCGGATCCCCAGCATATTGAGATTCGGGCCGTTCAGCACCAAAATTTTCAATGTTCTCCCTCCCAGATCTTTAGAATTTGAGCGGCGGAATCCTCCAGGGAACCGTTGTTGTCAATGAGATCATCCGCGAAGGCCTGATACATGGGCCGCCGCCGGGCCTCCATCTCCGCCAGATCCCCGGCCAGGGACAGTGGCCGCCCCTCTTTCGGCAGGCTGCCCACGTCCCGCCGGATCCAGAATACACGCCCGTTTTGCCGCAGCAGGGCACGGTTTTCCGGCCGGGTGACGCAGCCGCCGCCGGTGGCGAGGATTTTACCCCGCTCCTTGCCGAGAATTTCCAGCGCTTTGGTCTCCCAGGACCGGAATCCGGCCTCGCCCTCCTGCTCAAAAATGCCGGGGATGGGCATTCCGGCCATTTTTTCCACCAGCTCGTCGGCGTCCACCGCTTCCAGCCCCGTCCGGGCCGCCAGCATGGCCGCCAGGGTGGATTTTCCCGCCCCCGGCATTCCGATGAGGACGATGTTTTCCATCTGCCGCCGGAGCTTGCCGTAAATGGGGCCGATAGCGCTGTCCGAAATTTCACGGCCCAGGAACCACTGGGCGCTCTCCTTGGCCTGGGCCACCAGCATCCACAGCCCGTTTACCGCCGCCAGAGCCCGATCCTCCGCCTCCTGCAAAAGCCGGGTCCTGGCGGGGTTGTAAATGAGATCCAGCACCCCCTCCAGTGCTGGAAAACCGTCCAGGGAGAGGGGCGCGGTCCCCGTTTTGGGGTACATCCCCACCGGGGTGGCGTTAACAATGACGGCGGCGTCGCTGTGGCGGTCCAGATTCCCATAGTTGTCCGGCCCGGAGCGGGAGATCACCACAACTCTTGCCCCCAGCTCCTCCAGTACCGCCTGGGCCGTGGCGGAGGCCCCGCCGCTGCCCAGGACCAGGCACTTTTTACCGGCCACGTCTAATCCGCTGCGCCGAACCATGGCCATAAAGCCAAAATAGTCCGTGTTGTGGCCCAATAGACTTCCGTCTGGCCGGCGGACCAGGGTATTCACCGCTCCCAGCCGCCGGGCGATGGGGGTCAGCTCGGCGCAGTAGGGAATCACCGCTTTTTTATAGGGGATGGTCACGTTGAGGCCGGAAAAATCCCCGCTTTTCAGAAATTTTCCCAGCTTTTCCGGGGCCACCTCCATCAGGTCGTAGGAATAGTCAACCAGCAGGGCGTGGATTTGGGGAGAGTAGCTGTGACCCAGCTTTTCGCCCAGCAGCCCGCAGCGCATCATACCACCTCGCTGTAGCTGCCCAGGTACTTGAATTCCTCGCACATATCCTCCAGCTCGCACATGAGCTGGACAAATTCCTCGGAGTAGATGGAGGTCTCCAGGTCAAAGTAGAACATGAACTCAAACTCCCGCTCCGGGATGGGCCGGGATTCCAGCTTGGTCACGTTGATGCCCAGGGCAAAAAGCCGGGCCAGGACGGTGTACAGCGCGCCGGGCCGGTGGGGGAGGATCATCATCAGGCTGGTTTTGTCCGCGCCGGGGTAGATCTCCAGGTTCTTACTGATGCAGATGAACCGGGTCCGGTTGTTCCCCTCGTCCTGGACGGAAGAAGCCAGGCACTGCAAACCATAGAGCTCTCCGCAGCTCCGGCTGGACAGGGCGGCCACGTCCTTCCGGCCCGATTGGGCCACCATTTGGGCGGCCACGGCGGTATTTTCCACGGGAATGGCCTTGGCTGCGGGCAGATTCTTGAGAAATTCAGTGCATTGGCTGATGGCCTGCTCATGGGAGTAGATTTCCCGAATGTCCTCCAGCTTCGCCCCGGGATTGACCAGCAGATTGTGGTCTACCTTTAGCCGGAAGGTGCGGACAATGGAGAAATTGTGGCGGATCATCAGATCGTAGACCTTTTTCACGCTGCCCGCGGTGGAGTTTTCAATGGGCAGAATGCCATACTGGCACAGCCCCTGCTCGATGGCGTTGAAAACCCCCTCAAAATTTTTAAAATAGAGAATAAAGGGGCTTTTGAAAATTTTCTCACAGGCGATCTGGGAGTAGGCCCCCTCCACTCCCTGGCAGGCCACCATGGGCGCCTGGGGAAAGAGCTGGGGGGTGGAGGCGATGGACTCCGTGATTTTTTTGTACAGCTCCGTGGTGCCCGCGTTCCGCCGGGACTGATAGCTCCGGCTCAGACCGATGAGCATGGAGAAAAGGACCCGGGCGTAGTTCGCCATCTCCGGCCCGGCTTTTTTCGCCACGTCCATCAGCTTTTCCCGCTCCCGCAGGGGCGCCACCACCGGCAGGCCCTGTTCCTTCTTGTAGTCCGCGATTTGGGCGGAAATACCCATCCGCTCTACAAAAAGCTGTAAAAGCCCATCGTCTACCCGGTCGATTTCCTGGCGAAGCTCGCTCAATTCCATAGTTTTCCCTCCTGTAAACAGATATCCATCACCGCCAACGCCGCCGCCGCCTCGATCACCGGTACGGCCCTGGGAACGATGCAGGGGTCATGCCGCCCCTTGATTTCCAATGTTTGAATGGTATTCTGAGAAAAAGAAACGCTCTGCTGTTTTTTGGCAATGGAGGGGGTGGGCTTGATCGCCGCCTGAAAGATCAGGGGCATTCCCGTGGTGAGACCGCCCAGGATCCCGCCCGCCCGGTTGGTCACGGGCCGGATCCGCCCGTTTTCCAGGGTGTAGGGGTCGTTGTTTTCGCTGCCCTTGAGGTAGGCGGCGGCAAACCCGGCGCCGAAATCCACACCCTTCACCGCCGGCACGGCGAACACCGCGCTGGCGATCCGGTTTTCCATCCCGCCGAACATGGGTTCTCCCAGGCCCACCGGCAGACCCGTTACAGCGCACTCGATGATGCCGCCAACGCTGTCTCCCTGGGCTCGGGCCGCGTCGATGGCGGCGCGCATGGCCTCCCCGGCCTGGGGGTCTAAAACGGGGAAGTCCTTCCCGATTTTTTCCACCTCCGGCGCCACAGGGTCGAAGCTCCCGCCGCCGATGCCCGCCAGGACGGCAATATGGGCATGGATTTCAATGCCCAGCATCTTCAGCCACTGCTTGCACAGCCCACCTGCGACGCACAATGGCGCTGTCAGGCGACCGGAAAAGTGCCCGCCGCCTGCCACGTCCTGAAATCCACCGTACTTGACCTGGGCGGGAAAGTCCGCGTGGCCCGGCCGGGGGCAGTCGGCAATTGCCCGATAGTCTCCCGAGCGGGTATTCTGATTGTAAATCACGGCGCAAATGGGAGCCCCGCAGGTGCGGCCCTCCAGAATGCCGGAGAGGAACTCCGGCCGGTCTTCCTCTTTTCGGGTGGTGGACCAGGTATTTTTTCCCGGCGCCCGCCGGTTCAGAAACTCCTGGAGAGCGTCCAAGTCCACCGGCAGCCCTGCCGGGATCCCGTCCAGAGTCATGCCGATGGCTTTCCCGTGGGACTGCCCGAAAATGGACAGCTTCAGCTTATCCCCGAATGTGCTGCTCATAGCGACCTCCTAACCGGCCAAAATCACGCCAAAAATCCGGGTAAGACTTGGCGGCGCACTGTGCCCCCAGTACCGTCACCGGCCCCTGGGCCACGGTGGCGGCCACTGCCGCCGCCATAGCGATCCGGTGATCGCCGAAGGAATCCACCACGCCGCCCTGATATTGGCAGGGATACACGGTTAACGTGTCCTCCGTCGCTTTCCCCCGGCCTCCCAGGGCACGGAGCAGGGCACAAACCGCGGCCACCCGGTCCGATTCCTTCAGCCGCAGCCGCCGGATCTGGGTAAAGACTGCGCCGCGCTTCGCTCCGGCCGCCACCGCCAGCACCGGCACCAGATCGGGAATGTCCCCGGCGGGAATGGTGGGACAGCCTTCCAGCATGGGCAGGATCTGCTCCACCGCCCGGTCTCCCTGGGCGGAGTCCGGGTCCAGACCTTCCATTTTCACCCGGCTTCCCAGGGCGTTGGCGGCCAGGAAAAAGGCGGCGCTGCTCCAGTCTCCCTCAACCTTCAGTTCCCCGGGGGAGCGGAACCGGTGCTCTCCGGTGAGAGACAGACCCTCGGTGCCCACCTCAAAGGCGCCCATGGCCTTTTGGGTCATGGCAAGATAGGGTCGGGACTGAAGCTGCCCCGTGACCCGCACCCGGCTTTCCCCGGGGATCAGCGCCAGGGCCAGTAGCAGCCCCGTGATGAACTGGCTGGAAATCCCACCGTCCACCGTATATTCCCCAGGCATCAGCTTCCCCCGACACCGCAGGGTGTTGGCCGTGGGGCGGTCAAGGCGGCAGCCCATCCGCTCCATTTCCTCCCAGAGGGGGGAGAGGGGCCGTTCCGGGAGCCGTCCGCCTAGGAGAAAGGTGCCGTCCACCCCCAGGGCTCCCGTTACCGGCAGCAAAAACCGGAGGGTGGAGCCGCTTTCTCCGCAGTCCAAGTCCGCCCTTTCCGGCACGGACTTGGCAGGCGTGATGGAAAAGCCCTCCTCCGTCCGCGTCACCTCCGCTCCCAGGGCACAGAGGCACCGGGCGGTGGCGTTGATGTCCTCGCTGATCTGGGGGCACACCAGCCTGGTGGGCCCGTCGGCAAAAGCGGCACAGATCAGCAGCCGGTGGGCCTGGGACTTGGAGGGGATGGCGTCAATGGTCCCGGCCAGCTTCCCGGGATAAATTTTCAGGTCCATTTCACATCCCTGCCTTGAGAAAACCTTCCAGCTGTGCCACCGGGGTGGGCACGATCCGGCAGTCCCCGATGGCGGCGGGGAGGATCAAATTGACTGTATTGCCCGCCCGCTTTTTGTCAGATAGAGCGGCCTTTGCCAACTCCTCCGGGGAAATGGAGGTGGAAACCGGCAGGGAAAACCGCTCCAGCACCGCCAAAATCCGGTCCCGATCCTCCTTTTGGCAAAGCCCCATTTCCGCGGCGGCCCGGCTGACGATGGCCATTCCGATGGCCACCGCTTTCCCGTGAGAAACGGTGAAGCCGCTCCGCGCCTCCACCCCATGGCCCACGGTGTGACCCAGATTCAGCTTCTGCCGTTCGCCCCGGTCAAATTCATCCCGGGCCACCACGTCCCGCTTCAATTCCACGCACCGGGCGATCACCGCTTCCCGGTCAAAGCCCAAACCCTTTTCCTCCAAATGGGAAAACAGGGCGGGATCATATAAAACGCCGTATTTGATTACCTCGGCGCACCCGTCCCGGAAAATATCCTCCGGCAGGGTATTCAGCGTGTCGGTATCGCACAGCACCAGGCTGGGCTGATAGAAGGCCCCCGCCAGGTTTTTCCCCTCCGGCAGATCGATGGCGGTTTTGCCTCCTACGGAGGAGTCCACCGCCGCCAGCAGCGTGGTTGGAACCTGTACATAGGCCACGCCCCGGAGATAGGTGGCGGCGGCAAAGCCGGTGAGGTCTCCCACCACGCCGCCGCCCAGGGCCACCAGGCAGTCGGACCGGGTTAGCTTTTCCTTGGCCAGAAAGGACAATAAAGACAGATATTCCTGCCCGTTCTTGCTGGCCTCCCCGGCGGGGATCACAAATTCCGCCACCGCCGCCACCGGCTCCAGGGCCGCTCGGACCCGGGCCGCGTAAATGGGAGCTACCCGGCTGTCCGTCACCAGACAGATCTTCTGTGGCCGGATCCTGGCGGCGATCTCCGCGCCAAGCCGGTCCAGAAGGCTCGGACCGATGCCTACATCGTAGGTGCGGGAGGCGTTCACACGCACCCATTTCATCCGTCCACCGCCTCCTTTTTCCGCCGCCCTTCCTCCAGAAGGGCCTCCAACGCTTCCCGGTCCCCCTCGGCGATGGCCTGCCGGTAGGCGATCAGATTCTCGATATACAGATCCAATTCAAAAAGCAGCGGCTCCCGGTTGTCCAGGAACAGCTCCGCCCACATTCCGGGATTCAGCCAGGCTACCCGGGTCAGATCCTTATAGCTCCCGGCGGAAAAGCCCTTGTGGCTCCCGGCGGTGGGGGACTTAATAAAGGCGTTGCTGACGATGTGGGGCATCTGGGAGGTAAAGGCGATCATCCGGTCATGCTCTGGGGCGGTAGTGACGGAGAAGGAGCCAAAATGGCAGGGAGCCAGGGAATCCTCCACCCGCTGCAACAGCTCCGGGTCGTCGAAAACCGGAGGCACCAGCACCATGGGCGCGCCTTGGAACAGATTAGAGCGGCTGTACTTGAACCCGGAAAAATGGGAACCCGCCATGGGATGCCCCCCCACAAAGGTGAAGCCGTACTTTTCCGCCAGAGGGAAGCATTTTTCACAGACCTCCTGTTTCACGCCGCAGCAGTCTAAAACCAGCGCGTCTTTGGAAACAAGGGACGCGTTTTCCTCCAGCCAAGCGATGGAGCCCCCGGGATAGATGGCCAGCAGCAGCAGCTGGCACTGCCCCATGGTCTCCCGGTTCAGCTTTCCCGTGACCGCCCCCGCCAGCTGCGCGAAGGAAAGAATGGATTCGTCCCGGTCCCAGGCATAGACCGTGTGGCCGGCCTTGGCGTAGGCCCGGGCCAGGGAGCCGCCGATGAGCCCCAGGCCCAGGATCCCGACGGTCATTGCAGAACCCCCCGAATGGCGGTGAGCTGGGCGCTGAGCTTGGC
>CANQQI010000073.1 GCA_947625945.1 uncultured Oscillospiraceae bacterium | reverse complement strand
TTCCCGGTGGAAATGGCGGGGATCTGGAGCTTCTTCACCAGCAGCTCCGCCTGGGTTCCCTTCCCGGCGCCGGGCGCGCCTAACAGGATGAGATTCATAGCCGCTCCTTAGTCCAGGAAGCCCTTGTAATGCCGCATGAGCATCTGAGCCTCCAGTGCCTTCACGGTCTCCAGGGCAACGCCTACCACGATGATGACGGAGGTGCCGCCAATGGCCAGGTTGCCCACGGCAGGCATCAGGTCGCCGGCAATGATGGGCAGCAGCGCCACGATGGCCAGATACACCGCGCCGAAGACCAGGATCTTATTGATGACCCGCTGGATAAAGTCGGCGGTGGGCTTGCCGGGACGGAAGCCGGGAATAAAGCCGCCGTTCTTCTTCAGGTTGTTGGAGATCTCCACGGGGTCGTACTGGATGGTGGAATAGAACCAACTGAAGAAGAAGATCAGCAGGAAGTAGCACACCGCGTAGAAGGCGCTCTTGGAGCTCATCACATGGACGTACCACCAGTTGGTCTGGTCGCTGGAGAAGAAGGCGTAGATGGTAGCCGGCAGAGAGGTGATGGAGGAGGCGAAAATCACGGGCATGACGCCGGACATACTGACCTTGATAGGAAGGTTGGTATTCTGGCCGCCGTAGATCTTCCGGCCCACCACTCGCTTGGCGTACTGAATGGGGATCCGCCGCTCGGCGTCATTGATGAAGACGATGAACACCACCAGCAGGGCCATGGCCACCACCACCAGCAGGATCTGCCACCAGACCATGGCGGACATCCGGCCGATCATGCCGGGGATGCCGGAGATGATGTTGGCGAACAGGATCAGGCTGATGCCGTTGCCGATGCCGAACTCGGTGATCTGCTCTCCCAGCCACATGATGGCGGAGGCGCCGGCAGTGTAGCTCAGAACGATCACCAGGGCGGGCATCCAACCGGTTCTGGTGAGCATACCGCTCTGAGAGGCCAAGATGCTGTAGTAGCCCCAGCCCAGCAGCAGCGCCAGACCCACGGTGGTGTACCGGGTGATTTTCTCGATCTTCTTCTTGCCTTCCTCGCCCTCGTCCTTGGCCATCCGCTCCAGAGCGGGAATGGCCACGGTGAGCAGCTGGATAATAATGGACGCGTTGATATAGGGCTGGATGCCCAGCGCCAGAACCTTGGCCTGGGACAGTCCCTGGCCGGACATGGCGTTGAACAGGCCCAAAATGGTGCTGGACAGGGTGGCCTCAAAGTAGTTGGCCAGAGCGTTGGCATCCACAAAGGGCACCGGAATGACGCTGGCGATCCGGAACACCAGCAGCGCCAGAATGGTGAAGAGCATCTTCTTGCGCAGCTCGGGGATCCCCCAGGCGTTCTTCAGTGTTTGGATCACTTATACCACCTCGGCCTTTCCGCCTGCCTGCTCGATGATATCCTTGGCAGACTGGGAGAAAGCCGACGCTTTCACGGTGAGGCGCTTGTTCAGTTTTCCGTTGGCCAGGACCTTCACGCCGTTGGCGCAGCTGTGGATCACGCCCTTGTCCATCAGGGCCTGGGCATCCACGGTGTCGCCGTCTTCAAAGCAGCGGTTCAGCGCCGCCAGATTGACCTGGGCCATGGGCTTGGCGAAAATATTGTGGAAGCCGCGCTTGGGGACCCGGCGGGCCAGGGGCATCTGGCCGCCTTCAAACCCGGCCCGGACCTTGCCGCCGGAGCGGGCCTTCTGGCCCTTGTGGCCCCGGCCGCCGGTCTTGCCGTTGCCGGTGCCGGGCCCGCGGCCCTTGCGTTTGGCTACCTGGGTAGAGCCCACCACAGGAGAAAGCTCAGAAAGTTTCATTTCTATTTCCTCCTTATTCTACTTCTGTCACCTGGAGCAGATAGCCGATCTTGGCGATCTTGCCCCGGGTCTGGACGTTGTCCGGCTGGATGGTCACCTGGCCGATTTTCTTCAGACCCAGGGAGGCGGCGGTGGCGATGTGCTTCTCCAGGCGGCCGTTCAGGCTCTTGACCAGTTTGATCTTCAAATTTGCCATGGTGCTTCGCCCTCCTTACCCTACGATCTGCTCCACGCTCTTGCCCCGGATGGCCGCGACCTGCTCGGGAGAGCGGAGGGCCTTCAGGCCCTGCATGGTGGCCTTGACTACGTTCTGGGGATTGTTGGAGCGCAGGCACTTGGCGCAGATGTTCTTGATTCCCACAGCCTCCATCACCGCGCGGACCGCGCCGCCGGCGATGACGCCGGTGCCTTCGGGGGCGGGCTTCAGGAGGACGGAGCCGGCTCCGAACACACCGATGATGTCATGGGGAATGGTCGTGCCGGCCAGGGAGACCTTGACCATGTTCTTCTTAGCGTCGGCGATGCCCTTGAGGATGGCCTCGGAGACCTCGGCGGCCTTGCCCAGGCCGTAACCTACGGTACCCTTGCCGTCGCCCACCACCACCAGGGCGGAGAACTTCATGACACGGCCGCCCTTGACGGTCTTGCTGACCCGGTTGAGATAGACGACCTTCTCAATAAATTCGGAGGGCTCGTCCTTGGGAGTTCTGTTATAAGGCATTTTGTTTCCTCCTCTACCTTAGAACTTGAGGCCGCCATCTCTGGCGCCTTCCGCGAGGGCAGCCACGCGGCCGTGGTACAGGTAGCCGCTCCGGTCAAAGACGGCTTCCTCGATGCCCTTTTCCTTGGCCCGCTCCGCCAGGAGCTGGCCCACCTTCTTGGCGGCCTCGCAGTTGCCCGCGGCGCCTTCAAAGGCCTTCTCCAGCGTGTTGGCGCTGGCCAGGGTGACCCCGTTCACGTCGTCGATAAGCTGGGCGTAGATGTTGGCGTTGCTGCGGAAGACATTCAGGCGGGGACGCTGGGGGGTGCCGGAGATCTTTCCGCGGACGCGGACGTGGCGCTTGACGCGCATGGCGTTCTTATTGACTTTGCTGACCATTTCGGCACACCTCCATTACTTCTTGCCGCCGGCCTTACCGGCCTTGCGGCGGATGACCTCAGTGGTATACTTGATGCCCTTGCCCTTGTAGGGTTCGGGAGGCCGCTTACCCCGGACTTCGGCGGCAAACTGACCTACCGCCTGCTTGTCGATGCCGTTGATGACGACCTTGTTGGGGGCGGGCACGTCGATGGTGATGCCGGGGATCTCGTCCACAATGACCTCGTGGGAGTAGCCCAGACGCATGACCAGCTGGTTGCCCTTCTTCTCGGCCCGGTAGCCGGTGCCGTTGATTTCCAGTTCTTTGGAGTAGCCCTTCTCCACGCCCTCCACCATGTTGTGGATCAGGGTGCGGGTCAGGCCGTGGAGGCTCTTGTGCAGATGCTCGTCGTCAGGACGGCTGACGGTGAGCTCGTTGCCCTCCACCTTCAGGATCATGTCGGGGTGGAAGGTGTTGGTCAGGGTGCCCTTGGGGCCCTTGACGGTCACCACGTTGCCCTCGGCAATGGTCACAGTGCAGTTTGCCGGGATGGTCACCGGCTTCTTTCCGATTCTAGACATTTTCCGCTCCTCCTTACCAAACAAAAGCCAGGACTTCGCCGCCGATGTGCAGCTCCCGGGCCTTCTTGTCGGTCATGACGCCCTTGGAGGTGGAGATGATGGCGATTCCCAGGCCCTTCAGCACGCTGGGAAGCTCATCCGCACCGGCATAGACCCGGAGGCCGGGCTTGGAGACCCGGCGCAGGCCGGAGAGGACCTGCTGCTTCTTGGCCTGATATTTCAGCGTGATGTGAATGACGCCCTGATTCCCGTTGTCCACCAGGGTGAAGGCCTTGATATAGCCCTCCTCCAGCAGGATCTGGGCGATGGCGTTCTTCAGATTGGAGGCGGGCACGTCCACAGTGTCGTGCTTGGCGGCGTTGGCGTTCCGGATGCGGGTCAGCATATCGGCGACGGGATCGGTGATTTGCATATATGGTTTCCTCCTTTTAAGAAGCTACGGGCTAAACCCGTTGTCGGCCCGGGGGTATCCGGGGAATGTGGGCAGGCACGCCTGCCCCATCTTCCCGGGACGAGCCGGACCCGGTTTACATTGGAATACGACCTTCCCTTACCAGCTGGCCTTGCGGACGCCGGGGATCTGGCCCTTATAGGCCAGCTCGCGGAAGCAGATACGGCAGATGCCGTAGTTGCGCAGGTAGGCATGGGGCCGGCCGCAGATCTTGCACCGGTTGTAGTGCCGGCTGGAGAACTTGGGGGCGGCCTGCTGTTTCAGAATCATTGCTTTCTTCGCCATGGATCTGTACCTCCTTAGGTGTAGAAGGGAGCGCCCAGCTGGGTCAGCAGCTCTTTGGCTTCCTCATCGGTGGTGGCGGTGGTGCATACGCAGATGTCCATGCCGCGGATCTTATCCACCTTGTCGTACTCGATCTCGGGGAAGATCAGCTGCTCCTTCAGGCCCAGGGCATAGTTGCCGCGGCCGTCAAAGGAGTTGGGATTGATGCCCCGGAAGTCGCGGACCCGGGGAAGGGCCACGCTGAACAGCTTATCCAGGAACTCATACATCTTGGAGCCCCGCAGGGTGACCTTCACGCCCACGGTCTCGCCTTCCCGGACCTTGAAGTTGGCCACGGACTTCCGGGCCTTGGTAGTGATGGGCTTCTGGCCGGTGATGGCGGCGATGTCCTTGCAGATGGCCTCGATCTCCTTGGCGTTGTTCTTGCTGTCGCCGCAGCCCACGTTGACCACGACCTTGTCCAGCTTGGGGATCTGCATGACGCTCTTGTAGCCGAATTTCTTATTCAGAGCGGGAGCGATCTCGGCGGTGTACTTCTCTTGCAGTCTGCTAGCCATTGTCGATCTCCTCCTTCATCAGATTTCGGCGCCGCACTTGCGGCAGACGCGGGTCTTCTTCTCGCCCTCGACCTTGAAGCCGATCCGAACGCCCTTGTCGCACTTGGGGCAGTACAGGGCAACCTTGCAGGCCCGGATGGGGGTTTCCCGCTTGATGATGCCGCCGGGATCCCCCTGACGGCGGGGCTTGGTGTGGCAGGTGGCCAGGTTGACCTTCTCAACAATGACCATTTCCTTCTTGGGCATGGCGGTGAGGACCTTGCCCTTCACGCCCTTGTCCTTGCCGGACAGGACGATCACGGTGTCGTTTTTCTTAATGTTCATATCTTCGGTTCCCCCTTAGATGACTTCGGGCGCCAGGGAAAGGATCTTCATGTAGTCCCGCTCCCGCAGTTCCCGCGCCACCGGTCCAAAGATACGGGTGCCTCTGGGGTTCTTGTCGTCCCGGATCAGCACCGCCGCGTTCTCGTCGAAGCGGACGTAGGTGCCGTCTTCCCGGCGCAGGCCCCGTTTGGTGCGGACGATGACGGCCTTGACCACCTCGCCCTTCTTCACCGTGCCGCCGGGGGTGGCCTTCCGGACGGAAGCCACGATCACATCGCCGATGTTGCCGGTCTTCCGCTTGGAGCCGCCCAGGACCCGGATGCAGTGAATTTCCTTAGCGCCGGTGTTGTCGGCGACTTTCAGGTAACTCTCCTGTTGAATCATAGCCTACCGACCTCCTTACTTCGCCTTTTCGATGATACGGACCAGCCGCCATCTCTTGTCCTTGGACAGGGGCCTGGTCTCCATGACCTCCACGGTGTCGCCGATGCCGCAGGCGTTTTCCTCGTCGTGGGCCTTCAGCTTGTAAGTCCGCTTCAGGGTCTTCTTGTACAGAGGATGCTGGACGCTGTCCTCAATCGCAACCACGATGGTCTTGTCCATCTTGTCGGAGACGACCTGACCAATTCTGGTTTTGCGGAAAGCTCTTGTATTTTCACTCATTCTGGCTTACCTCCTCAGACATTGGTCTGCTTCTGCCGGATGATGGTCTTGATCTGGGCGATGTCCTTCTTGACCGCCGCGATCTGCATGGGGTTATCCAGCTGGTTGGTGGCGTGCTGCATCCGCAGCATGAACAGGTCCTTCTTCAGGTCCTGGAGCTTCTTCTGAAGGTCTTCCACGGACAGGGCCTTGGTCTTCTCTAGTTCCTTCGCCTTCATTACTCTTCACCGCCAATCTCAGTATCGGGAGCTTCCTTGGGGATGATGCGGGTCTTGATGGGCAGCTTGTGCTGGGCCAGACGCAGGGCCTCCTTCGCCGTGGACTCGTCCACGCCGCCGATCTCGAACATCACCTTCTGGTTCTTCACCACAGCGACCCAGCCCTCGGGAGCGCCTTTACCGGAACCCATACGGGTGCCCAGGCCCTTCTTGGAGTAGGGCTTGTCGGGGAAGATCTTGATCCAGACCTTGCCGCCACGCTTGGTGTAACGGGTCATGGCGATACGGGCGGCCTCGATCTGATTGCCGGAGATCCAGCCGGGCTCCAGAGCCTGGATGCCGTAGTCGCCGTAGGAAACCTTATTGCCGCGGGAGGCCGCGCCGGTCATACGGCCGCGCTGCACCTTGCGGTACTTTACTCTTTTGGGCATCAGCATCAGCGGGTTCCTCCTTCTCTGCGGGTACGGGGCCGGTCAGAGCCGGGGCCCCGGCGGTCACCACCGCGATCCCCGCCCGGACGGCGGTCCCGACGGTCCCGGCGATCCCGGCGCTCACGGGGAGCGGGCTCCGGGGCGGCGGCGCGGAGGGTGGTGTTCAGAACCTCGCCCTTGTAGATCCACACCTTGACGCCGATACGGCCGTAGGTGGTGGCAGCCTCGGCAAAGCCGTACTCAATGTCGGCCCGGAGGGTCTGCAGGGGGATGGTCCCTTCGTGATAGGATTCGCTCCGGGCGATCTCAGCGCCGCCCAGACGGCCGCCGCAGGTGACCTTGATGCCCTTGGCGCCAAGGCGGGTGGCGGTCTGCATGGCCTTCTTCATGGCCCGGCGGAAGGAGATCCGCTTCTCCAGCTGCTGGGCAATGTTCTCGGCCACCAGCTGGGCGTTCAGGTCCGGGCTGCGGATCTCAACGATGTTCAGAGCGACGCTCTTGCCCAGCTTGGCTTCCATCTCCTTGCGGAGATTCTCGATATCCGCGCCGGCCTTGCCAATGACCACGCCGGGGCGGGAGCAGTTGATGTTGATCTTGATCTTGCCGCTGGAGCGCTCGATCTCGATCTTGGCGACGCCCGCGTTATACAGGCGCTTCTTCAGATATTTCCGGATGTTATAGTCCTCAACGATCAGGTCGCCGACCTGCTCCTCCCGGGCATACCAGCGGGAGTCCCAGTCCTTGATCACACCGACCCGCAGACCATGGGGATTGACTTTCTGTCCCATAGCAACCTCCTGATTAAGCCTTCTCGCTCACACCGATGGTGATGTGAGTAGTTCTCTTGAGAATACGAACGAAGCCCCGGCGGGACGCGATGCGGCCGCGCTTCAGCGTGGGGCCGGGATTGGCCACCACGGTGGAGACATACAGGCTCTCCGGGTTCATCCCGTGATTGTGCTCGGCATTGGCCACGGCGCTGCTCAGCAGCTTCCGCATGGGCTCACAGGCGGCCTTGGAGGTCTGGTTCAGGTAGGCTTTGGCGGTGTTGACGTCCTTGCCCCGGATCATGTCGCAGACCAGCTGGACCTTGCGGGGAGACATCCGGACGTATTTGACATGGGCAAACGCTTCCATACTCCTACCTCCTTACTTGGCGTTGGCGGTCTTGCTGCCAGAGTGACCCCGGAAGGTTCTGGTCGGCACGAACTCGCCCAGCTTGTGACCCACCATGTCCTCGGTGATATACACGGGAACGTGCTTCCGGCCGTCATGGACAGCGATGGTATGACCGACGAAGGAGGGGAAAATCGTGGAAGCCCTGGACCAAGTCTTGAGGACTTTCTTTTCTCCGGCCTTGTTCAGCTCCTCGACGCGCTTATACAGCTCGGGAGCGACAAACGGGCCTTTCTTGACGCTTCTGCTCATTTCTCATATCCTCCTTACTTGCTGTTTCTGCGCTTAACGATGAACTTATTGGTGCGGTTCTTCGTCTTGCGGGTCTTGTAGCCCAGAGCCGGCTTGCCCCAAGGCGTGACAGGCCCGGGACGGCCCACCGGGGCGCGGCCTTCGCCGCCGCCATGGGGGTGGTCGTTGGGGTTCATCACGGAGCCGCGGACGGTGGGACGGATGCCCATGTGGCGCTTCCGGCCGGCCTTGCCGATGTGGACGTTCTCATGGTCCAGGTTGCCCACCTGACCGATGCAGGCGGTGCAGTTGGTCCGGACGTAGCGGACCTCGCCGCTGGGCAGACGGACCTGGGCCAGCTCGCCTTCCTTAGCCATCAGCTGGGCGGCGGCGCCGGCGCTGCGCACCAGCTGGGCGCCCCGGCCGGGGTTGAGCTCCACATTGTGGATCACGGTACCCACGGGGATGTTGGCGATGGGCAGGCAGTTGCCGGGCTTGATGTCGGCGCTGGGGGAGGAGACCACCTGGTCCCCGGCCTTCAGGCCGTAGGGGGCCAGAATGTAGCTCAGGGTGCCGTCCTCGTACTTGACCAGGGCGATGAAGGCGCTCCGGTTGGGATCGTACTCCAGGCGCTGGACGGTGGCGGGCATATCCTGCTTGGCCCGGTGGAAATCGATGACGCGGTACTTCCGCTTGTTGCCGCCGCCGCGGTGGCGGACGGTGATGTGGCCGTAGCTGTTGCGGCCGGCGTGCTTCTTGACGGTCTCGACCAGGCTGCGCTCGGGCTTGGCCTTCTTATCCACTCCGTCGAAACCGGACACGGTCATTCCTCTCCGGGCGGGAGTATAGGGCTTATAGGATTTGATAGCCATTTTTATGCTCCTTTCCGGTTAGACCATGCCTTCAAAGAACTCGATGGTCTTGGAGTCCTTCGTCAGCTTGACCATTGCCTTCTTGTAGGCGGGACGGCGGCCCACGGGATAGGCGCCGGTGCGCTTCTGCTTGCCCTGCATCCGCAGGGTGGTGACCTTTTCCACCTTCACGCCGAAGATCTCCTCCACAGCGGCCTTGATCTCGGGCTTGGCGGCGTTGATGTCCACCATGAAGACGTACTTCTTATCCGCCACGTTTTCCATGGACTGCTCGGTGATCACCGGGCGCTTGATGATGTCGTAAGCATTGCTCATGCAAATACCTCCTCGATCTTGGCCAGAGCCGCCTGATCCACCACCAGCTTGCCGCTGTTCAGCACGTCATAGACGTTGATCAGGTTGGCAAAGGTGATCTGGCAGCCGGGGATGTTCCGGCCGGAGAGGACCACGTTGCTGTCCGGACCGGCGGTAACGACCAGCACCTTGCCCTCGGCGCCCACGGCGCTGAGGAACTGGGCGAAGGGCTTGGTCTTGGGGCTCTCCACCTGGATGCTGTCGATGACCAGGATGTTGCCTTCGCTGGCCTTGGCGCTGAGCACGCTCTTGAGCGCCAGGCGGCGGGTCTTCTTATTTAAGGTGTAGCTGTAATCCCGGGGCTTGGGGGCGAATACGATGCCGCCATGGGTCCACTGGGGGGCCCGGGTGCTGCCCTGACGGGCCCGGCCGGTGCCCTTCTGCTTCCAGGGCTTCCGGCCGCCGCCGGAAACCTCCGCCCGGGTCAGCGCGGACTGGGTGCCCTGCCGGCAGTTGGCCAGGTGGTTCTTCACCACGTCGTGGACCACGGACTCGTTGGGCTCGATGCCGAAAATGGCTTCGGACAGTTCGATCTCGCCCACCTGCTTGCCGGACATATCATAAACATTCGTCTTCAGCATGTGTTACGATCTCCTTTCCTTAGCCTCTGGCGGAAGCCTTCTGGGGATTACGTCCGGAAGCCTTCTGCGGGTTCTTGCTGATGCCGGTCTCGGCGGACTTGACCTTGTTGTGCTTGACGGTGTTGCGGATGTAGACCAATCCGCCCTTGGGTCCGGGAATGGCGCCCCGCAGGACGATCATGTTCAGCTCCGG
>CANQQI010000072.1 GCA_947625945.1 uncultured Oscillospiraceae bacterium | reverse complement strand
ACCTGGCCCACCGCCCGCTCCGCGAGAAAAACATCAAATGTTCCTTCCATAAATCAACCCCCTTGGGCAAAGCCTATGACCAAGGGGGCGCGATTATGCGCCGCTTTCCACCTGTGGAGGCGTCCATGATAAAGCTTTTCTCATAAAACCGGCGGCAGGCATAAAAATGCCTGCCGCCGCCTATTCAGACTGTTCTGGAGCCGGGAAGACCAAAGCTCACCGCGATGGCGTTGTCCACCTGGGACATCTGCTTTTCATCCAACCGGCCCATATGTTCCCGGAGACGGCGCTTGTCGATGGTGCGGATCTGCTCCAAGAGGATCACCGAGTCCTTGCTGAGGCCCACGCTGCCCCCGGCGATGTTGATGTGGGTGGGCAGACGGGCCTTCCCCGTCTGACTGGTGATCGCCGCCGCAATGACCGTGGGAGAATGGCGGTTGCCGGTATCGTTCTGGACGATCAGAACCGGACGGGTACCGCCCTGCTCGCTGCCTACCACCGGGGACAAATCCGCATAGAAAATATCGCCGCGTTTGACCGTGCTGTCCATGTGCTTCACACTCCAAAGTTCATTGCCCGCGCTACCGGATTCTCCTATGTAACGCGGCTATACCTATTGTCCCACGCACAGAGGAAAAATATACGGTTTGGTTGGGGAAACTCTGAACAAACGCCCCATTCCTCCCAGGTAAAGAGCGAGTCCGGAGCTTCCCGCCGGCAATTCATCCTATGCGTGCCCCGGCGGAAAGCTACAAAAGCGTAAAGTTTTTGACCCGGAGCGACACAATCCGACGGCCCTGCCACACAATGTCGGCCTGGGTGGGTTGATCGGCCTCATCGGTCAAAATTTCCAGGGACAGGGCGTCCTCCCGATAGCTGTCGTCAATGGACAGCCGCAGGCCCTCCCCCGAGGCCCCGCAGGAGGTCAGATAACCGCTCCGCAGGGTGGTCAGCAGCAGCCAGGGACCGCTCACCGGGCTGATCTGCCCGTCCGCCAGCAGATCGAAGGCCAGGGCCTTGTCCTGAAAGGTCAGCTCTCCGCCGGAGGCGGAGACCGTTCCCGTGATCCCCGCCAGGGTCTCGGGGGCGGTGACCGTGAAGGTCAGGTTCCCGTTTTCGTCCGCCTGGCAGCTCAGGGAGAAGCTGTGGCTTTTGTCCCCATAGTCGGCAATCACTTCGGCGTCAAAGGTACAGCCCGCCGCCGCCAGCAGCTTGGCCCGGAAGGTCATGGCACGTTCCAGAGCTGAAGCTGTCTCCCCGCAGCCCGCGAGGAAGGTCAGCGTCAGCGCCAGAGTCAGAATGAGAAGTTTTCGGCCAAAAGCCCGATTCAATGCGCATCCCGCCTTATCGGAAAAGTCGCGGCAGGCAGGCGGCCATGTCCGTGGGCAGCAGGGCCACACCCAGGTCCCGGGCGCACAGCTCCCCGGCGGCTCCATGGAGCCACACGGCGCAGGCCGCCCCATCCATGGGCGCCATCCCCTGGGCCAGCAGGCTCGTCAGCATCCCCGCCAGAAGGTCCCCGGTGCCGCCAACCGCCATGCCGGGGTGACCTGTCGTGTTTACATAACACGTTTCCCCGTCGGTGGTCAGGGTGCGGCTGCCCTTCCGGACCAGGACGCAGCCCAGCTCCCGGGCCAGGCCCACGGTCTCCGCCTCCCGGTCCGGGCCGCCCCCGCCGCCCAGGCGGGCAAATTCCCCGTCGTGGGGCGTCAGCACCGTGGGGCCTGTCCTTCCGCGCAGTATAGTTCTATGCCGCGCAAGCAAATTTATGCCATCGGCGTCCACCACGACGGGGCAGGAAGCCGCCCGCAGCACGCCCTCCAATACCGCCAGGGTCCCCGGACTCTGCCCCAGGCCCGGGCCGATCAGCAAGGCGTCCATTTTGGGCAAGCGGTCCAGAATATCCGGCAGGGCCTCCTCAGACAGCATCCCGTCCCGGTCCGGAAGAGGAAAAATCACCGGCTCCGTCAGCTTTACCGCCTCGATGGCGTAGATGCTCTCCGGCACCCCCAGATAGACAAGCCCGATCCCGGTGCGCAGAGCCCCAAGGGCCGCCAGAGCCGCAGCGCCGGTATAACCCCGACTGCCGCAGAGCAGCAGCGCCCGGCCACATGTTCCCTTGTGGGCATCCACCGGGCGGCGGGGCAGACGGGAATAGACGTCCTCCCGGGTAAATTCCACACTCATAGTAACCCCCCTTTTTCTAAAGAGTAGCACACTGGGCTTAGCAAAGTCAAGGGATTTGGGTTTTTTCAAATTTTTGCTTGCATTTTCTGTTTGAATATGGTAAAATCACCCCGATATGGACAGGCAGTGATTGGGCTGTCCGGCGCGATTGATGGGATGCAGCGAGAACGGGATGGTGGGAGCCGTTTTCTCGGACGCGCCGGGCCTTCTCCCAGGAGCCGCGGCCTGAAGCAGCAGTAGGGCCCGCCGGGTGATCCCGTTATCGATCGGATGGCGTAGCAGCGCCGGAAAAGCGCGCCGAAAGGCGAATGCGGGTGGTACCGCGGAGGAGATCCTTCGTCCCGATGGGGGCGGAGGCGTATTTTTTGCCGCGGGGCAGCTTTTGTGATTAACCCAGGAGGTATGATAAAAATGAAGGAACAGCTAGAGAACATCAAACGTCAAGCCCTGGAGGCCCTGGAAGCCGCCGGCTCCCCTGCCGTATTGGAGGAGCTGCGGGTGAAGCTGCTGGGGAAAAAGGGAGAACTTACCAACGTCCTCAAGCAGATGGGGAAGCTCACCGCCCAGGAGCGGCCCGTGATGGGCCAGCTGGCCAACTCCGTCCGTGCCGAGATCGAGGCCAAGCTGGAACAGCGCAAGGTCGATCTCCACGCCGCCGCCCTGGAGGAAAAGCTCCTGAAGGAGACGGTGGACGTGACCATCCCCGGCAAGGCCGTGGTCATGGGCAAGCAGCACCCCATGAATCAGGTGCTACAGCAGATCAAGGACGTGTTCGTGGGCATGGGCTACCAGGTGGTGGACGGCCCCGAGGTGGAGCTGGCGGACTACAACTTCACCCGGCTGAACATCGAGGAGGGCCACCCCTCCCGGGATCGGTCCGACACCTTCTACTTCACCGATGACGATTCCCTGCTCCTCAGGACCCAGACAAGCCCGGTACAGATCCGGGTGATGGAAAACGCCAAGCCCCCCATCTGCATCATCGCCCCGGGCCGGGTATACCGGAAGGACGAGGCCGACGCCACCCACTCCCCGATGTTCCATCAGATCGAGGGGCTGGTGGTGGACAAGCACATCACCATGGGCGACCTGAAGGGCGCCCTGACTACCCTGATGAAGCAGCTCTACGGCCCGGACGCCGTGATGCGGTTCCGGCCCCATCACTTCCCCTTTACCGAGCCCAGCTGCGAAATGGATATGCAGTGCCACAAGTGCAAGGGCACCGGCGAGGTGGACGGTCAGGTCTGCTCCACCTGCCACGGCGAGGGCTGGATCGAGCTGCTGGGCGCCGGAATGGTGCATCCCAAGGTGCTGGAAAACTGCGGCATCGACCCGGAGGAGTACTCCGGCTTCGCCTTTGGCATGGGCCTGGAGCGGATGGCCATGCGCAGCACCCGGATCAATGATCTACGGCTAATCTTCGACAATGATATCCGGTTCTTAAACCAGTTCTAAGGAGGGACAGAAGCATGAAGCTCAACAGAAAATGGATCAATGAGGAATTTGTGGACCTGTCCCAGGTCTCCGACAAGGATTTCTGCGAGACCATGACCATCTTCGGACAGAAGGTGGAGACCTATGAGCGGCTGGACGCTGAAATTCAGAATGTAGTGGTGGGACGGGTCCTCTCCCTGGTGCGGCACCCCAATTCCGACCATATGTGGATCTGTCAGGTGGACGTGGGCAAGGACGAGCCCATTCAGATCGTCACCGGGGCCCAGAATGTGAAGGAAAACGACCTGGTCCCCGTAGCGCTGCACAACTCCCGCCTCCCCGGCGGCATCCACATCACCAAGGGCAAGCTCCGGGGCGAGGTTTCCAACGGGATGCTCTGCTCCCTGAAGGAGCTGGGCCTGACCAAAAACGACTTCCCCTACGCCATTGAAGACGGCATCTGGATCCTCCAGGAGGACTGTTCCGTGGGGCAGGACATCAACACCGTCATGGGCAGCGACGACACCGTTGTGGAATTTGAAATCACCAACAACCGGCCGGACTGCTACTCCATCATCGGCCTGGCCCGGGAGGCCGCCGCGGCCTTCCACAAGCCCATGCGCCACCAGGAACCGGAGGTAAAGGGCAGCGGCGCAGGTAGCATCTTCGACCACCTGGACGTGGAGGTGGAGGCCACTCAGCTTTGCAGCCGGTACACCGCTCGAATGGTGGCCAATGTAAAGATCGGTCCCTCCCCCAAGTGGCTCCGGCAGCGGCTCCGGGCCAACGGGGTACGGCCCATCAATAACATCGTGGACATCACCAACTATGTGATGCTGGAATACGGCCAGCCCATGCACGCCTTTGACTACCGGTACGTCTCCTCCGGGAAGATCATCGTCCGGGAGAGCCGGGAGGGCGAGACCCTGACCACCCTAGACGGGAACCTGCGGCAGCTGAAGCCCGGGATGCTGGTCATCGCGGACCAGGACAAGCCCATCGGCCTGGCGGGCATCATGGGCGGCGAAAACTCCGAAATTTTGGACGACACCGCCACCGTGGTCTTTGAGTCCGCCAACTTCGACGGCACCTCCATTCGGCAGACTGCCCTGGCCCTGGGAATGCGCACCGAGTCCTCCGGCAAGTTTGAAAAGCACCTGGATCCGCTGATGGCTCTGCCCGCCATCCAGCGGGCCTGCGAGCTGGTGGAGCTGCTCCAGTGCGGCGACGTGCTGGACGGCGTGGTAGATATTTTGGGAGAAATCCCCGCGCCTAGAACCATTCCCCTGGAGCCGGAGAAAATCAACGCCCTGCTGGGCACCGACATCCCTCGGGAAGACATGGAGCTGTACCTGAATCGGCTGGAGATCCCTGTGGAAAACGGGATGATCCAGGTTCCCTCCTGGCGGCCGGACCTGGTCCTCACCGCCGACATTGCCGAGGAGGTGGGCCGTTCCTACGGCTACAACGAGATCCCCGTCACCGCCTTCTCCACCGCCACCCAGGGCGGATACACCCCCATGATGCGCTTTGAAAGCGCCGCCGGAGGTCTGTGCAGGGCGATGGGATACAGCGAGATCATTACCTATTCCTTCGTCTCCCCCTCCATTTTCGACCAGATCCGGCTGCCTCAGGATTCCCCCCTGCGGAAGGCTCTGAAAATTCAGAATCCCTTGGGCGAGGACACCTCCATTATGCGGACCGTGGCCCTGCCCTCCATGCTGGACATTCTCTCCCGGAACAGCGCCTACCACAACAAGGCCGCCAAGCTCTACGAGCTTGCCAAGGTGTATCTGCCCAAGGAGGGCCAGGCGCTGCCCGAGGAACCCAAGCACCTGGTACTGGGTACCTACGGCGCCGGCGAGACCTTCTTCACCCTCAAAGGAGAGCTGGAAGCGGTGTTCTCCGGTCTGCGGATGCCCAAGGCCGAGTACGAAGCCTGGACGGATCATCCCAGCTACCATCCCGGCCGCTGCGCCCGGGTGACCATCGGTGGTCAGGAAGTGGGCGTTCTGGGCCAGGTCCATCCCCTGGTAGCCAAAAACTATGGCATTGATGGGGAGATTTACGCCGCCGAGATCGATTTCTCCGGCCTGCTGCCCATGCAGCTTCCGGAGCCCACCTACACGCCGCTGCCCAAGTATCCTACCGTCAGCCGGGATCTGGCCCTGGTGTGTCAGGAGCGTGTCACCGTGGCCCAGGCTGAAAAGGTGATCACCCAGGCCGCCGGAAGACTGCTGCGCAGTGTCAGCCTGTTTGACATCTACCGGGGTCCCGGCGTTCCCGCGGGTAAGAAGAGCATGGCCTTCTCCCTGGAACTGCGGGCCGACGACCGGACCCTCACCGACGCCGACTCGGAGCAGGTGATGAATCAAGTCTTGACCGCCCTCAAGGAACGGCTGGACGCCACTCTGCGGTAAAAACAGAAAAAAATACCGGTCAAGCCTTTACACCGGCGGTACTTTCGGCTATAATAGACCTCAGACAAGGAAGGAGGGTGCCCCATGACAGACAACAGCACCATTAAATTTACCGTTCCCAGCGATGAGAAGGAAAATATGCGCCGGACCCTGCGCAGCGTTTTTGACGCCCTCAGCGAGAAGGGCTACAACCCCATCAATCAGATCGTGGGGTATCTGCTCACCGAAGATCCCACCTATATTACCAATTACAACAACGCTCGCAGCATGATTTGCAAGCTGGATCGGGATGAGCTGCTCCAGGAGCTGGTACAGCGGTATCTATTTGAAAAATCTTGATCATTTGGGGGGCCCGCCCCGGGCTCCCCAACCATTTTCTGCAAGGAGGTTTCTATGGCGGAAGAAAACAGCGTTCTGATGTACAAGGGCCATCCGCTGATGCGGAAGGGCAATCTGATCTACTACGGCTCCATGGCGGACAGCCATATCGTCATGCTCCAGGTGCTGGAGTCCAAAACGGTCAACGACACGGAGATCGCCACCCGGGTCTCCGTTCAGCTTCAACTAACCGACCCCGCCGCCCGGAGCAGGGACCGGATCGTGAAAAAGAGCGAAAAGGATGGGCTCTACACTGCCCTGGACGTGGGCAGCGTATGGCTGGAACGGGCCCTGGCCGGAAAATAAAATGGAAAAACTGCGATACTATCTGCACATTCTGAAAGGCGTCCGGCTGTCCAAATTTTTTGACGTAATCCGCCGGGCCCACGAAAAATGCGGGAAAAGCAAGGTCTTTCTCTTTTTCGACATTCTTAACTGCGCCGCCCGGTACGGCGCGGGGTACTATGACTACCTGATCTTCGGCTTCTACGACATGAATGCCGCCCAGCGGAAGACCTATGTCACCCGACTGTGGAATAAAAAGCTGGTAACCATCTGCAACGATCCCCAATATGCCCACATTTTTGACAAAAAGAACGAGTTCTACGCCCGATTCGCCCCCTATCTGGGCCGAGAATACCTGGACATGACCACTGCCAACGAGGAGGAGTTCACCGCCTTTGCCCAGCGGTTTCCGGTGCTTTTCGCGAAGCCCCAGGTGGGCGAGAGCGGCAAGGGTATTGAAAAGCTGAAGACCGGGGATTTTGAAAGCCTCTCCAAAATGTACGCCTATGTGAAGGAGAAGGGCTTCGGCACCGTGGAAGAGGAGCTAAAGCAGCACGAGGCCCTGGCGCATCTCTATCCGCTGTCCATCAACTCCCTGCGGATCGTAACCTTGGTGGCCCAGGGAGAGGCGCACTGTGTCTACCAGGTGGTGAAGATGGGCAACTGCGGCAAGTTTGTGGACAATATGGAAAACGATGGGCTGTGCTGCCCCCTGGACCCGGAGACCGGAAAGATCGTGGGCGTGGCCCATACTTCCAAGCTCATCAATTACGACACCCATCCCTACACCGGCGTGCCCCTGCTGGGCTACCAGGTGCCCTATGTGAAGGAGGCCATCGAGCTGTGCTTGAAGGCCGCCATGGAGATCCCGGAATTTCGGTATATCGGCTGGGATGTGTGTATTACGCCCACCGGCCCCGCCATCATCGAGGGCAACGACTATCCCGGCTATGATTTCTGGCAGCTTCCCGAGCATACCCCCGACAAAATCGGCCTGCTCCCCTACTACCAGAAAATGATACCGGAACTGAAATAAATGCCGGGCCCCCGCGAAAAGCGGGGGCCTATTGATCAGGAGGAGCTATGAAGATCTTGGTAACAGGCTTTGAACCCTTCGGCGGAGACACGAAAAATGTCTCCTGGGAGGCAGTGCGGCGGCTGCCCGCCGTCATTGATGGCGCGGAGATTATCTCCGCCTGTCTGCCGGTATCCTATGACCGGGTGGAGCCGGAGCTGTGGACGCTGGCGGAGCGATTTTCGCCCGAC
This sequence comes from uncultured Oscillospiraceae bacterium, assembly GCA_947625945.1. Taxonomy (GTDB): domain Bacteria; phylum Bacillota; class Clostridia; order Oscillospirales; family Oscillospiraceae; genus Faecousia. The sequence goes on along the minus strand of CANQQI010000072.1, from coordinate 1,910 downwards.
GCGGTGCTCTGCGTGGGCTTGGCCGGGAACCGGGACTGCCTGACCCCGGAGCAAACCGCCGTCAATCTCATGGCGTCGAAAATCCCGGACAACGACGGCGTGCAATATGGGGGCCAAAAGATCCGGCCAGCAGGTCTGGAATACCGCCCCTCTCCCCTGCCGGCGGCGAAAATTGCCCAGGCCATGGTAAAGGCTGGGGTCCCTGCCCGGGTCAGTCCGTCCGCCGGGACCTTCGTGTGCAATCGGGTGATGTACGGCCTGCTGGATGGAATCGCCGCCGGGAAAGGGCCGAAAACCGGGGGCTTTCTTCACGTTCCCAGGGAAGAGGCCGTACCGCTGGAAAAGATTTGCCAAGGGCTGGAAATCGAGATCCGAGAAATCGTCCGGAGCCTGAAATAGGGTTTTTGAGCGGTAATAGATTTACATAACACTGTTTATTTTTCTGTCAACGGCGCATACTAGGGAAAAACATCAAGGAAGGTATGCGCATGGGAACTTACAAACGGGGACGGCAGAGCTTTGTACCGGCCCAGCCGCCGGTGATCGCCGCCTGGGCCAGCGTGGCGGGGAAAAAGGAAAGCGAAGGTCCCCTGGCGGAGTGCTTCGACGTGACGGAGCAGGACTCCTACTTTGGCCAGAAGACCTGGGAGCAGGCGGAAAAACGGATGCAGCAGCTGGCCCTGGAAACCCTGGCGAAAAAGGCAGGGCTGGACGAGAACGGCTTCGATTTGGTGTTTTCCGGGGACCTGCTAAATCAGTGCATCGGCTCCTCCTTCAGCCTGCGGAACACCGGCATTCCCCATCTGGGGCTGTACGGGGCCTGCTCCACCATGGCGGAGAGCCTGCTTCTGTCGGCCATGGCGGTGAGCGGCGGTTTTTTTGACCGGGTGGTGGCCATGACCTCCTCCCACTTCGCTTCCTCGGAGCGGCAATACCGCTTTCCCCTGGGCTACGGCGGGCAGCGGACCCCCACCGCCCAATGGACCGTCACCGGCTCCGGGGCCGTGCTGGTCGTGCCCCAAGGAAATGGGCCGAAAATCGAGGCCTGCACCGTGGGCACCGTCCAGGATCTGGGGATCAAGGACGCCAACAATATGGGGGCCGCCATGGCGCCCGCCGCTCTGGATACCATCTGCGCCCATTTTCAGGACACCCAGACCTCGCCGGCGGACTTTGATCTCATCGTCACCGGCGACCTGGGGCAGCTGGGAAAGGATTTGCTGCTCCGGCTGGCGGAGGAGCGGGGCGTCCAGCTGGGAGGCAAGATCGCGGACTGCGGCTGCATGGTCTTTGACAACACGAAGCAGGACGTCCATGCCGGCGGCTCCGGCTGCGGATGCAGCGCCATCACCCTCTGCGGAAATCTGCTGGGAGAGCTGAACAGCGGAAAGCTGAAGAAGATCCTGTTCTGCGGCACCGGAGCGCTGCTCTCCCCCACCTCCACCCAGCAGGGTCTGCCCATTCCGGGCGTGTGTCACGCCGTCGCCATCAGCGGAAGGAGTAATTGATATGGATTATTTGAAAGCGTTTTTGGTGGGAGGCCTACTGTGCGTCATCGGCCAGATCCTGATCGACAAGACCAAACTGACCCCCGCCCGCATTTTGGTCAGCTATGTGGTCGCGGGCGTATTCCTGGGCGCTGTGGGACTGTACCAGCCCCTGGTGGACTGGGCCGGGGCGGGGGCCACCGTGCCCCTGACGGGCTTCGGCTACAATCTGGCGAAGGGCGTCAAGGAGGCCGTTACGCAGGACGGATTCCTAGGAACCCTCACCGGCGGGCTCAAGGCTACAGCCGGCGGGATCACCGCCGCCGTGGCGGCGGGGCTGCTGGCCAGCCTTTTTTTCAAAGCAAAGGATAAATCCTGAGTTTTGGGGCAAACTTCCCCTAGCGGCCCAGCCGTAAAAACCAT
>CANQQI010000071.1 GCA_947625945.1 uncultured Oscillospiraceae bacterium | reverse complement strand
ATGGGCACCAGGGTGCCCGCCCCCGCCACCTTCGCCAAATCGTCATAGAGGCTCAGGCCGGTAAACAGGGCCGACAGCGCCACCAGCGTCATGGACACGGCGGTTCCCGCGTCGGTTTTGTCCAGACCAAGGCCCCCGTAAAAACCCATCAGCAGCTGCCCCAGGACGCAGATCAACCCGCCGATCCAGAAAGCGTTGAGGCAGTTCTTCCAGATCGGGGACTTTGGAGACGCCTCCTGGACCAGCTTTCCGTATTGCTTTTCCGTCATGATTCATCCCTCCGGGTGTTAGGATTTCCCGGAGGGATGGATTTATGCGAGTTTTTAAATATCATATTTTGCTGCCAGCTGGGCAGGCGGCATTCCCAGCAGTCGGATCAGCGGCAGCGCCGTCACCAAAAGATAGTACCCGCAGATGACAAGTCCTACCGCCAGCGTCGCCTGCCAGGGCAGCTCGATGGGCAGGGCCAGCTCCTTGGTTCCGTTGGCCAGGGTCACCCCCACGCACAGCAGCACGGCCGTGGGCAGCACCGTCTCCAGCGCCGAGAGGGTCGCCTCCATCAGGAACACCCCGTGGACCTTCCGCCGGGGGATCCCCAGCAGCCGGTACACCGCCAGCAGCTCCAACCGACTCTGGGCCTGGGTCCGGCACAGCAGGTAGAGCATCACCAGGCACAGAGCCATCACGGTGAAGGTGACAATGGTTCGAGCGTCCGCCCGGAGGTTGGCCGCCTGGGTGTAGGCGTCCACCTGGTCCTGATAGGGGTCCGTCACCTGGACAATGACGTAGCCCGCCTCCTCGTCCGCGGTCTTTTGAGCCAGGTACGCCCGCATGGCTGCCTTATCGGCGCAGTACAGCGCTATGGAGCCACCGGTGATCAGGCTGCTGCGCACGAACTGCCCCAGCTGATCATCCGGCACCACGATGTAGGCGGAAAGCGCGGTCGTGTCGAAGCAGCCCATCACCTTGAAGCCGTCGGCGCCGAAGCTGTACCGATTGCCCAGGCGGTACTGCCAGATCACTCCGGCAGTGGCGGTGTTGACATAGCAGGTGTCCGGCTCCAGCTCCGGGTAGTCCGACTCATCCCCGAATCTGGACCAAAACTCCGTCTGGCCGATGACGTTGCCGCCCCCCACACAGATGGAGGCCAGCCCCGCCTGGGTCATGTACACAGAGCGCTCCCCGCTGTCGCAGATTCCCACGATGGTGGGGAAGTATCCCCGCTTGGAGAAGGCCAGGCTGTAGCCTAGGAAGAAGCTGTCGTTCTGAATGCTGTTCTGGATCACGCCGTCGGTGGCCATTAGGGCCTTCAGGACCAGCCGGTCCACCACGATCTCCTCGCTGTTCTCCGGCATCCGGCCGTAGAGCATAGTCCCCGGGTCCAACCGGGTCACGTCCACATAGCTGAAGCTGGGGGCCCGGAGGGTGACGGTTTCCAGCTGGTAGAACGTGGCAACGTCTACGGTGGGCACCGAGGCCACTGCGGGAAGGAAGTCAAAATCCTGCCCGCTGGCCGCCAGGGCGGCAATGTAGTCCTGCTGAACCTGCTTGAGGTTCCGGGAGCCGGATTCCGAATCGTCCTTCTGGGGGCCCTGGATCAGGGACACGTTCAGAATATGGGAGTCCCCCAAAATGAAATCCTCGGGATTGACCTTGGACAGGGCCAGGTAGTCCCCCGTCATCCATAGGGACAGGGCGGTGAGCACCACCAAAAACAGGGCCAGCCCCGCGCGGCGGAGGCGGCCGCTTTTTTTCAGCGTCCGCGCCTCCCGGAACATCATAGCCGGGCTGAGGCCCTTCCCCGGCCGGGCCGGGGGCGCATGGGGTCCCCGGAACAGGTTGGTCTGATTTTGGGAACTCTGCCGGTCTACCTCCTCCAGGGTCAGCACCGGGGCCGCGCCCTTGAGAATCCGGGGCGCTTCGTTGGGACCACCCACCTGGATGGTACGGCTGTCCGTCAGCTTGATGACGATTCGGTCCTTCAGCACCGCCACAGTCACGTCCGCCGGGTCCGCCCCCGGCTCCTGGAGCAGACGCAGCTTCACACAGCCCTCCACCGCCCGGGCGTCTGCCAGGCCGTGGGTGTAGATGGTCTGGTTGGGATCCTCCGTCAGGTTGCCCCGCTCCCAATCCCGGTCATCGGCGACGATGCGCCCGTCCCGGAGGGTGATGATCCGGTCGGCAAAGAACCTGGCAATCCGCTCCTCATGGGTCACCATGATCACCAGGCTCTCTTTGGACGCCTGGCGAAGCAGGGTGCAGATATTCCGGGTGTTGGCCTCGTCCAGATTGCCGGTGGGCTCGTCCGCGAAGATCACCCGGGGCCGCCGGGCCAGAGCCCGGGCGATGGCCACCCGCTGCTGCTGCCCGCCGGACAGCTCCCCCACCGTCCGGTGGATAAACCGCTCCATGTCCACCGCCGCCATAGCCTGGCGGACCCGCTGGAGCTTCTCCTGGTGGCTCAGCCCCAGACTGTGGAGGCCCAGATAGACGTTATAAGCGGCGCTATGGTTGCCCAAAAGATAGTAATTCTGAAAGATATAGCCGAAATTTCGGTCCCGCTCCATTTCATAGGCCCGGGCGCCGTAGCGGCGGACCTGCACATTTTCCGTGGAGAGGGTGCCGCTGTCAAATCGGTCCAGACCGCCCACTGCGTTGAGCAGGCTGGTCTTGCCGCAGCCGGAGGGCCCCAGGATGCACACAAAGCCCTTGCTCGGCAGGGAGAAGGAGATGTCCTTCAGCACCTGGTTGGCGTTGCGTCGGTTGCGGCCGTAGGTCTTGTTAAGATGCTCTGCCCGAATCATAGCGCTTCCTCCCCTTCCTCCATATTCAGGTCTCGATTCTTCCCCGCCAGGGGGTATACCTGCTTCTCCATCCCCCGGATCACCAGCACCGCCGCCAGCAGCGACGCGGCCAGATGGACCCCGCACAGGAGCAGGATATTCGCCGGGGGCAGATAGCGCAGCATTTCCTCAATACGCTTCACCCCGTTGCAACCGCACATCCAGACCGCCGCGCCGCCCACCAATTGGCCCAGCAGGGTGAAAAGCAGCATCTGCCACAGCACCGAGGCCCGGGCCGTCCGGCTGGTCAGGCCGATGTTGCTCAGGATCCGGAAGCTCTCCGTCTGCACCGAGAACAGCGCCCGCAGCAGCAGAATTTGCAGCGCCACCACGGCAATCAGGGCCGTGATACAAATTTGGAGGGTCTGCATCCGCTCCGCCGCCAGCTCCGGGTCCTGCTTGGTGGCCCCCAGCCGGTAGGGGGAGGCGGCGATGAAGCCCAGCTTCTGGGCAGCGTCCAGCACTTGGTCCGTGTAGGCATAGTCCCCGATGGTCAGGCTCACCTGCTCGCTGGGGGTGTCCCAGGTCAGGGCGTCGAAATCCGCCGGGGCCACCATTACCAGCCGGCTGAAGGACAGATCGTGGTGGGCCACTTCCTCCTCCCCCGCGGCGTTTGTGCTCCGCCAGGTGGTGAGCATCACGCTGGTCGGCTCCCCCTCCTTTGGATCCAGGATTGGGAAGCTCCTTGACAGGGATTCCGCGAACCGCAGCTCCCTTGCCATGGTTCCGCTGCCCAGGAAGGTGCCGGGCTCCATGTCGTCCTGGGGCAGGAAGATGGCGTCTTTCAGCCCGCTGTGGTGCATTTGGATCACGAATCGGCCCAAATCCCGGCTGAAATACAGCCCCTGTCCCCGATTGGCCACGCCAACCACCGTCATATCCAGCCAGAGGTAGCTGCCAAGGCCGGAATAGGCCCGGTTGTACAGGCAGACATGGATGCTGTCCCCCACCCGGCCCTGGCCCGGGGCTGCCACCACTTCATAGAAGCTCTCCGGCAGCCGCCCCTCCGCCAGGAAGGTCCGCCCCGCCGGCAGCACGGGCACCGTCTGGAGAAACGGCGCGTCCTTGGAGATCGTCATCACTTCCCGCACCGCCATGTCCACGTCCGGGTTGTCCGCGTACTGGACGAAGGAAGTCTCATAGTCCACGCCTTTGCGGTAGGCGTAGTTTACATCCGCCACGTATCCATTGGTCTCCACGGCGGTGACATGGGGAATGGCCGCCAGGGCGGCGTAGTCCTCCTCCGTCATGGGCACCGCGTCAAAGGTGCTGACAATAATCCGGGTCATGCTTCCGTTGGGGAAGGCGGAGGAATCGTAGCGGTAGGTGGAGGTGTCGTCCAGGTTGATGATGAACACCCCCAGGAAGGCGAACACGGCAAAGGCCGTCAGGGCAAAAAACGCCGCCACGGTGGTGGCCCAAATGGGCCTGCTGCCGGTTTGCAGCCCCGCCACATACAGGCTCAGGGATCGTTTTTTCCGCTGGGGCGTGCGGATGGCCCCGGGCTCGTTGGCCGGCCGGAGGGGGGTATCCGTCACCACCTGACCGTCCCGCAGGACGATGTGCCGGGTGGCCAGGTCCTCCGCCTCGGGAAATTCATGGGTCACCAGGATCACCAGCCGGTCCTTGGCGGCCTGGGCCAGCAGATCGATGATCTTCGCGCTGTTTTCCGCGTCCAGGTTGCCGGTGGGCTCGTCGGCAATCAAAATGGGGGCAGGCTTTGCCAGGGCCCGGGCGATGCTGAGCCGCTGCTTTTGGCCGCTGGACAGCTTCGCCGCCCGACGGCGGCGCAGCTCCCACAGCTCCACCTGCCGGAGAATCTTTTCCGCCGCCCCTTGGGCCTCCCGTTTCCCCATGCCGGAGAGCAGCAGGGCGCTGACCACATTCTTTTGCACCGTGGCGCCGGGGAGGATCCCATAGTTTTGAGAAATGAAGCTGATATTGTCCCGGCGGTAACGCTCCCAATCCAGGGAATCAAAATGAGAGGTGGGGCTGCCGCGGAAGTACATCTCGCCGTTCTCATAGGGCAGAATGCCCCCCAGGACATGGGCCAGGGTGGACTTGCCGCTGCCGCTTTCGCCGGTAATGGCCACAAATTCACCCCGGGAGAAGCTCAGATCCACACCGGCAAGGCCCATGACCACCGCCTGTGCGCCGGTATAGTACTTCTTGATGTCCTTTAATACAAGAATCTTGTCTTCCATATGCGCTCACCTCCGCGTAAATAGTTGTAGTATTATACCATGCACCTCATGGAAATGCAACCGTTTTCCTATTTTTTTATTCAGGAATACAGGGTTTTCTCCCACTGTTTACGGTCTGCGGACAATTTTAGAAAAATAGAACCCCCCCATGGACAGTCCAAAAAGTTGCCCAAATTCCCTCCGCCGGGCGGGGCCCCGGGGTATACGAAAAAGGCTCCGGCGGGAAAACGCCGAAGCCTTTTTATGATCTTGTTGCCGTCCCGGCTCCGTACCCCTTGGGGCGGGCCGTTACACCAGCTCGATGACCGCCATCTCGGCGGCGTCCCCACGGCGGGGGCCGGTGCGGGTCACCCGCGTGTAGCCGCCGTTCCGGTCGGCGTACTTGGGGGCGATCTCCTTAAACAGCTTGTGGACGGTATCCTCTTTGGTCATATAGGCCATCGCCCTGCGGTAAGCGGCCAGGTTGCCCTTCTTGCCCAGGGAGATCATCTTCTCCGCCACGGGCTGCACCTCTTTGGCGCGGTAGAAGGTGGTCTCCAGCTTGCCGCCTTCCAGCAGATCCGTCACCTGCTGCCGGAGCAGGGCCCTCCTCTGTTCGCTGGTCTTCCCCAGCTTACGAGTGCCGAACATGAACATTTCCTCCTTTTTACAAGGTTGAGACTTTAATTGTTTCCGCTGCTGTCCTCGCTGGCCAGGGACAGGCCCATCATTTCCAGCTTCTTCTGGACCTCGTCCAGGGACTTCTTGCCCATATTCCGAACCTTCATCATGTCCTCCCCGGTCTTATTGATCAGGTCGGCCACGGTGTTGATGTTGGCCCGCTTCAGGCAGTTGAAGCTGCGCACAGACAGGTCCAGCTCGTCAATGGTCATGGACAGCTTGGTATCCGGCCGGTCGGAGGTCTTCTCCACCACCGTCGAACCGGTGCTGACATTGTCGGACAGGTTGGTGAACACCGTCAGATGGTCGGACAGGATCCGGGCCCCCAGAGAGACCGCGTCCTTAGCGGAGATGGTGGCGTCGGTCCAGACCTCCAGGGTCAGCTTATCGTAATCGGTCCGATCCCCCACCCGGGTGGGCTCCACGGTGTAGTTCACCTTGTTCACCGGGGAGTAGATGGAATCCACGGGGATCACACCGATGGGCGTCTGAGGCGTCTTATTCTGCTCCGCGGGGACATAGCCCCGGCCCTGAGAAAGGGTGATCTCCATATTCAGCGAAGCGTCCGGGCCCAGGGTGCACAGCCGAAGCTCCGGATTGAGAATCTCCACGTCGCTGTCCACCTTGATATCACCGGCGGTCACGCTGCAGGGGCCCACCGTATCCAGATACACGGTCTTGGGGCCCTGGCTGTGGAGCTTGACGATCATCCGCTTCACGTTGAGGACGATTTCGGTGACGTCCTCCTTCACCCCTGGGATGGTGGAAAACTCATGCTGCACCCCCGCGATCTTGATGGCGGTGGCGGCATATCCCGGCAGACTGGACAGCAGGATGCGGCGCAGGGAGTTGCCCAAAGTCATTCCGTAGCCCCGCTCCAGCGGCTCCACAACGTACTTGCCGTAGGACGGATCGTCGACATTGTCCAAGCAGTTGATACGGGGCTTTTCAATTTCTACCATGAATCATAACCCTCCTTCTCATGCGCGGCCATACTGGCCGCTGATACGAACACGGACAGTGGAAGGCCGATTACTTGGAGTACAGCTCGACGATCAGATGCTCGGCGATCTCGAAGTCGATGTCCGCCTTGGTCGGCATTGCGATGACCTTCCCAGTGAGGGTATTTTTATCACGGTCAAGCCACTTGGGGGCGGCCACGAAGGCGTCGTCCTCCTTGAGCTTCTTAAAGAAGGCGTTGGAAGCGCTCTTCTCACACACAGCCACCACGTCTCCGTCCTTCACCAGGAAGCTGGGAATGTTGACCCGCTTGCCGTTGACGGTGAAGTGGCCATGGTTCACCAGCTGCCGGGCCTGCCGACGGGTGTTGCCGAAGCCCAGGCGATAGACCACGTTGTCCAGGCGGCGCTCCACGAAGCTCAGCAGCACCTCGCCGGTGTTGCCCTCGGCCCGGGTGGCCTTGTCATAGTAGTTGCGGAACTGCTTTTCCTGGATGCCGTAGACGAATTTCACCTTCTGCTTCTCGGTGAGCTGGGTGGCATATTCGGACTTCTTCGCCCGACGCTGGCCGCCGGGATTCCGGTTGGAGCTGCGGGTATAACCCATGGCGGCGGGAGAAACGCCCAGCGTTCTGCAACGCTTGACCACAGGCTGCATATTCTTAGCCATATCGCAAAATTCCTCCTATTGAAAATCAGACGCGGCGGCGCTTGGGGGGACGGCAGCCATTGTGGGCAATGGGGGTGACGTCCTTGATCATGACGACCTCCAGACCGGCGGTCTGCAGGGCGCGGATGGCAGCCTCACGGCCCTGGCCGGGGCCCTTGACGTAGACTTCCACAGTCTTCAGGCCATACTCCATGGCGGCCTTGGCGGCAGTCTCCGCCGCGGTCTGGGCGGCGAAGGGTGTGGATTTCCGGGAGCCCCGGAAGCCCAGTCCGCCGGAGGAAGCCCAGCTCAGGGCGTTGCCCTCCAGGTCGGTGATGGTGACCATGGTATTGTTGAAGGAGGAACGGATATGGGCCGCGCCCTTCTCAACGACTTTCCGCTCGCGGCGGCGCTTGACGACTTTCTTCGTATTCTTAGCAGCCATACTTTATCCCTCCTTACTTCTTCTTGTTGGCGATGGTCTTCTTGGGGCCCTTCCGGGTCCGGGCGTTGGTCTTGGTCCGCTGGCCGTGGACCGGCAGACCCCGGCGGTGCCGGATGCCCCGATAGCAGCCGATCTCGGTGAGGCGCTTGATGTTCAGCGCGGTCTCCCGGCGCAGGTCGCCCTCGATGGTGTAGTGATGCTCGATGGCGTCCCGGAGCTTGGCCTCCTGATCCTCGGTCAGATTCTTCACCCGGGTGTCGGGATCAATCTCCGTGACCTGGAGGATGTGGGCGGCGCGGGTGGGTCCGATGCCGTAGATATAAGTCAGTGCGACCTCGATCCGCTTGTCGCGGGGCAGGTCAATACCAGAAATACGTGCCATATCCTTTCGCGCCTCCTCAGCCCTGTCTCTGCTTGTGCTTGGGGTTTTCGCAAATTACCATGACGCGACCCTTGCGCTTGATGATCTTACATTTTTCGCACATGGGTTTAACGGACGGTCTTACTTTCATACTGTTTAACCTCCATATGAGAACCTTAAATTGTTACTTGCTTCTCCAGGTGATCCGGCCGTGGGTCAGATCATAGGGAGACATTTGCAGGGTTACTTTGTCACCGGGCAAGATCTTGATAAAGTTCATCCTGAGCTTGCCGGAAATGTGCGCCAGAACGGTGTGTCCGTTCCCGATGTCCACGTTGAACATGGCATTGGGCAGGGCGTCGACCACGATGCCCTCGATTTCAATTACGTCGTCTTTTGCCAAGTCAGAAACCTCCCAGGTCGTTGCTTTGCAGTTCCCGGCTCAGATAAGCCAGGTCTCTTCGTAATTCGCTGTTTAACACCTTGTCGCCGGTTCGCAGCTTTCCGGCGATCCTGGTCTCGGGTCGAAGGACTTTTTGAACGTGCCGGCGCTTTTTGCGCTTGGGCTTTTCCAGGGTCCGATCCCGGCCGTTGACCAGGTAGAGGAAGTTTTCGTCCGTTTTCAGGACGTAGAAGAGCTTCCCGGCGTCCCGGCCCGCGGTGGCCCGGACCAGATCGGATATGCCTATCTCAGGTTGGTCGGATGTGTCCATAGATCAAAGTCCCTCGGTGACGGTGAGTATTTCCGGCTCGCCGCCCGTGATGAGTACAGTATTTTCGTAGTGTGCCGAGAGGGCGCCGTCGGCGGTGACCGTAGTCCAGTGGTCCTTCAGGACCCGGACCTCGTAGGTGCCCATGTTCACCATGGGCTCCACCGCGATGGTCATTCCGGGGATCAGCCTGGGGCCATGCCCCGGTTCTCCGTAATTCGGTACCTCCGGCTCCTCATGCAGCTGCCGGCCTACGCCGTGACCCACGTAGTCCCGGACAACTGAAAAACCGTTAGACTCCACATACGTCTGGATGGCGTGGGAGATGTCGGAAACGCGATTGCCCCGGGTGGCGAAGCGGATGCCTCGGAAAAAGCTCTCCTTCGTCACGTCAATGAGCTTTTGCGCCTCGGCGCTGATAGCGCCGCAGGGATAGGTTGCCGCGCAATCTCCATGAAACCCCCCGTAGCAGGCGCCCACATCCACGGAGACGATGTCCCCCTCTTTCAGCACATAGTGGTCGGGAATCCCGTGGATCACGGTGCTGTTGACGCTGATGCAGACGCTGGCAGGGTAGCCGCTATAGTGCAGGAACGACGGTTTCGCGCCCTGACTCACGATGAAATCGTGAACGGCCCGGTCGATGCTTCTGGTGGATACGCCCGGTCTTACCATTTCCCCTGCCAAAGCACGGGCAGCCGCGGTAATTTTACAGGCCTTGCGCATCACCTGAAGCTCGTGTTCATTTTTGATTGCGATCATGCCTCTGCTCCTATGGCCGAGAGGATGTCCCGGTTGGCCTGCTCGATGCTCTGATCCCCCTGGATCAGCACCAGCTTGCCCTGACGCTGGTAGTAGGTCTTCAGCACCTCGGTGGAGGCGTGATAGACCTGCAACCGCTTGCGGACGGTCTCAGCCGTATCGTCGGCACGGGTGATCAGCTCGCCGCCGCACTCGTCGCAGACTCCCTGGGTTTTGGGAGGATTGGCGGCGATGTGATAGCTGGCGCCGCAGTTCTTGCAGACCCTGCGGCCGGTCATCCGGCTTTCGATCACTTGATCGTCGATCTCCAGGGAGATCACATGGTCGACGCGGACGCCCATCCGATCCAGCGCTTCCGCCTGGGCCTGGGTGCGGGGCACCCCGTCCAGGATGAAGCCTTTCTCGCAGTCCGGCTTGGCCACCCGCTCTTTGACGATCCCAAGGATCAGCTCGTCGGGTACCAACAGTCCGCTGTCCATGTACTGTTTTGCCTGGGCGCCCAGTTCGGTGCCATTCTGGATGGCCTCCCTGAGCATGTTCCCGGTGGAAATGGCGGGGATCTGGAGCTTCTTCACCAGCAGCTCCGCCTGGGTTCCCTTCCCGGCGCCGGGCGC
>CANQQI010000070.1 GCA_947625945.1 uncultured Oscillospiraceae bacterium | reverse complement strand
CCAGAGTACCGGGGCCCGGCCCCCTATCAGTGGGCGGTGCTGGACGGGAAGACGGAAACCGGCGTCACCGCCATGTACCTGTCCCTGGGGATGGACGAGGGAGATGTCATCGACGCCGTCAAGACCCCCATTTACCCGGAGGAGACAGCCGGGCAGCTTTTGGAGCGGCTTTCGGTCCTGGGGGCGGAGCTTTTGCGGAAGACCCTGCTCCGCTTGGCCCAGGGTCCGGTGCCGGGGACCCCGCAGGACGGCGCCCTGGCAACCTATGCCCCCATGCTGGACAAATCCATGGCGCCCATCGACTTTTCCAAGCCGGCCCGCCGGGTCTGTGACCAGATCCGGGGCCTGCATCCCTGGCCCGTGGCTACCGCGGTCATCGGGGGCACTTCCTTTAAAATACACGCTGCCCGCCCGGTGGACGCGCCTCGGGAGGCGGTTCCGGGTACGGTGCTGGGGTTGACCAAAACCGGTCTGCTGGTGGCCTGCGGAGAGGGTGCGGTGGAGATTCGCACCCTCCAGGCCCAGGGTGGCAAGGCCATGCCGGCGCCGGATTACTTCCGGGGCCACCCCCTTCGTCAGCCGTGACGGCCCGGGAAACGGCCCTCCGGGCCCTGATCCTCTGCCGGCGGCAGGACGCCTGGCCCAACGCCGCCCTGAAATCCGCTCTGGCGGAGAGCCGGGCGGACCGCCGGGATGCGGCCCTGGCCACCCGGCTGTGCTATGGGGTGCTGCAAAACCGGCGAAAAATGGATTTTTACCTGAAACAGCTCCTTTCGGGCCGGATCAAGGATCTGCGCCCCACGGTGCGGGACATTCTCCACCTGGGACTGTATCAGCTATTGGAAATGGACCGGGTGCCGGACTCCGCCGCCGTCAACGAGTCGGTGGAGCTGGCCAAGCGGTTCTGCCGGGAGCAGCGGAACGCCCCCGGCCTGGTCAACGCCGTTCTCAGGAGAGCCGCCCGGGAGCGGGAGACCCTGCGTGCCCCGTCCTCCCTGGCGGACCGGTACAGCCACAGCCCCCAGCTCATTGCCCTGCTCCGGGAATACGCCGGAGACGACATCGAGGCGGTGCTTGCCGCCAACAATGCCGCGCCCCCCACCGTCATTCAAACGAATACCCTGAAAATCACCCCGGAGGCGCTTTTGGCCCGCCTGGAAGGGGAGGGAGCTCGGGCGGTGGAGCATCCCTGGCTCCCAGGCTGCCTGAAGCTGACCGAGTCCGGTCCGGTGGACGCCCTGCCGTCCTTCCGGGAGGGGCTGTTTTACATTCAGGACGCCGCCGCCCATCTGGCGGCCCTGTGCGCCCTGACGCCGGAGCCCCAGAGCCGGATTTTGGACTGCTGCGCCGCCCCTGGGGGCAAATCCGTGGCCCTGGCCATCGCCCTGGCGGGGCGGGGAACGGTTTACGCCTGTGACATTCACCCCCATAAGCTGCCCCTGATCGAAAGCAACGCCGCCCGCCTGGGACTGACGAATCTCCGGGTCCTGGAGCGGGACGCTTCAAAAATCGATCCCAGCTTTGCTGGGCGCATGGACGCTGTTTTGGCGGATGTGCCCTGCTCGGGCTATGGGATCATCCGAAAGAAACCGGATCTGCGGGACAAGCTGCCGGGAGAAGACCTTCCGGCCTTGCAGGCCGCGATTCTGGACGCCCAGGCGGAACATGTCCGGCCCGGCGGCGTGCTGGTCTACTCCACCTGCACCCTGGTCCGCCGGGAAAACGAGGAGGCGGTGGAGGCGTTTTTAAAGCGCCGCCCGGACTTTTCCTTAGAGCCGCTGCCCCTGCCTCCGATTCTACCGGGAAATGAGGGCATGGTGGCCCTGCTGCCGGGAAAATACGACACCGACGGCTTTTTTATCAGCCGAATGCGGAGGAAGCTATGAGCCAGCATCTTCGTTCCCTGCTCCTGCCGGAGCTGACGGCTCTGATGGGGGAGCTGGACCAGCCCGCCTTCCGGGCCAGGCAGCTCTACGCCTGGCTCCACAAGCCCGTGCGGACCTATGAGGAGATGACCAATCTGCCCCGCTCCCTTCGGCAGACGCTGTCGGAGCGGTACCCCCTGACCCCGCCGGAGATCGTCCGGAAACAGGTGTCAAAGCTGGATGGCACGGTCAAATATCTCTGGCGGCTATGCGACGGCAGCTGTGTAGAGACGGTGCTGATGCGCTATTCCTATGGCAATACCGTCTGCGTCTCCTCGGAGGTGGGCTGCCCCATGGGCTGCGTGTTCTGCGCGTCCACATTGGGGGGCCTGGTCCGGCGACTGGAGCCCCAGGAAATCCTGGACCAGGTGCTTTTTACCCAGCTGGACCAGGGAGAGCCGGTTTCCCATGTGGTGCTGATGGGCATTGGGGAACCCCTGGACAATTTTGAAAACGTGCTTCGGTTCCTGGCATTGGTGAACAGCCCGGAGGGAATGGGCCTCTCCATGCGGCACATCAGCCTCTCCACCTGTGGCCTGGTGCCGAAAATCGACGCCCTGGCGGAGAAGAAGCTCCAGCTGACCCTTTCCGTTTCCCTCCACGCCCCCACCGACGAGATCCGCGACCGGATCATGCCGGTGAACCGGGTCTATCCCCTGGAGCAGCTGATGGGGGCCTGCCGGCGGTACTTTTCCGCCACCAACCGGCGGATCTCCTTTGAATACGCCATGATTCGGGGGCTCAACGACAGCCCGGACCAGGCCAGGCAGCTTTTAGCGCTGCTGAAGGGCTTTCCGGCCCATGTCAACCTGATTCCCTTAAACCGGGTGGCGGAGAGTCCCTTGGTTCCCAGCACCCGTCCGGCGGTGGCGGCCTTTCAGGAGCTGCTGGAGGCCGGGGGCGTGCCCGCCACGGTGCGCCGTACCTTGGGCGGGGATATCGACGCCTCCTGCGGCCAGCTGCGGCGGAAATATATCCAAGAACATTCCATCTAAACGAAAAGAAAGGAGCGGGTCCTATGCAGAACTGGGCTCTGACCGATCCCGGCTGTGTCCGGCTTCAGAACCAGGACACCTATTTGATTGAACCTTTGGATCGGGGCACCCTGCTGTGCGTCGTGTGCGACGGCATGGGCGGCGCCAAGTCTGGCAATGTGGCCAGCTCCTTGGCGGCGGAGGTCTTTGTCCAGGAGGTCAAGCGCAGCTATACCCCCCTGATGGACCAGGAAAAGGTGGACCGGATGCTCCAGGGGGCGGTGAAGCTGGCAAACTTCACGGTTTATGACCAGTCGGAGCAGTTTGAGGAGTTTACCGGCATGGGGACCACCCTGGTGTCCCTGCTGATCCGGGGCAAGGACGTGACCGTGGTCAACGTGGGGGACAGCCGAGCCTACTGCGTGGACCGGGCCGGTATTCATCTGCTCACCGTGGATCACTCCCTGGTGCAGATGATGGTCGAGCGGGGGGAGCTGACCCCCGAGTGCGCCCGGAGCTATCCGGGGAAAAATTTTATCACCCGTGCCATCGGCACGGAGCCGGTGGTGGAGATCGATCTGTTCCACCGCAGGGTGGAGCGGGGGGACTGCCTGCTGCTGTGCAGCGACGGACTTTCCAACATGATGGACGACCAGGAGATCCTTTTTGAGGTGGCCCACGGCATCAACAAGCAGTACTGCTGCCAGCGTCTGCTGGAGATCGCCAAGAACCGGGGGGCCCCGGACAATGTCACCAGCGTCCTGGTCCAGATCTAGCGAAAGGAGTGTCACCTATGGATATGGATAAATACATCGGCCGGCTGTTAGACAATCGGTATGAGATCCGAGAGGTCATCGGCATGGGCGGCATGGCGGTGGTGTACAAGGCCCGGGATCACCGTCTGAACCGCTTTGTTGCCGTCAAAATACTGAAGGATGAGTATTCCCAGGACGAGGAGTTCCGCCGCCGTTTCCATGCGGAGAGCCAGGCCGTGGCCATGCTCAGCCACCCCAACATCGTGTCGGTCCACGATGTCTCCACCACCAAAGAGGTGGACTACATCGTTATGGAGCTGATCGAGGGAATCACCCTCCGGCAGTACATGGAGAAGAAGGGCGTTCTCAACTGGAAGGAGACCCTGCACTTCGCCATCCAGATCGCGAAAGCCCTGGAGCACGCCCACAGCCGGGGCATCGTCCACCGGGATATCAAGCCCCACAACGTGATGATCCTGAAAAACGGCTCGGTGAAGGTGGCCGACTTCGGCATCGCCCGGGTCATGTCCAAGAGCAACACCCTGACCAAGGAGGCCCTGGGGTCGGTGCATTACATCTCCCCGGAGCAGGCCAAGGGGGGCCGGGTGGACAACCGCTCAGATATCTACTCCTTGGGCGTGGTGATGTATGAGATGATTACAGGCCGCCCCCCCTACGATGGGGAATCGCCTGTAGCGGTGGCCATCCAGCATATCAACGGCGGCGCGCCGCTGCCCTCCACCCTGAATCCCAATATCCCCGGCGGCCTGGAACAGATCATCATGAAGGCCATGTCCCGGGATCCGGCTGATCGGTACGACACCGCTACCGCCATGCTCTACGACATGGACGAGTTCCGCAAGGACCCCACCATGCTCTTTGAGTACAATCTGCCGCCCATTGAAGATGTGACCAAGCTTCGCCATCCCGCGGCGGAGCAGGAGCAGCCCGCCCCTCGGACCACGGCGGAGCGGGTGGCGGAGAAGCGGGGAGAGCAGCCCCGGACCACCCGGCGGATGGCCCCTGTTGCCGCCCAGTCCCAATCCACCCAGCAGTCCCGCCGGTCCGCCTCCGGCGCTTCCCGGAGCGGCCAGAGCTGCCGGACGGAGGAACGAAGCGCGCAGGAGCGGGCCCGGAAGGAGGAACAGGAGCGGGAGGAAGCAGAGTCCCGCAGTAAGATCGCGGTGACGGCCATCGTCGCCTGCTCGCTGGTGGCGGTGGTTGCCATCGGCGTGTTCCTATGGGCCATTTTGGGCAGCGGCAGCTTCTTCCCCAGCCAGGAGATGGTGATGGTGCCGCCGTTGCTGGGCAAGAATTTTGACAGCCTTCCCGCCTACACCCAGATCCAGGTGATTCGGGGTGGCAGCCAGTACTCGGCGGACTATCCCGAGGGGCAGATCCTCAGTCAGGACCCAGTGGCAGGGACGGAGGTTGCCCAGGGCAGCCGGGTCTATGTCATCGTCAGCCAGGGGCCGGAACCCACCAATCCGATCCGGAAGATGGAAAACCTGGTGGAGATGAAATATGAAAACGCCGAAAGCTACCTCAACGGCCTGGATATGAATCTGCACATCATGGTCAAGGAGGAGTATAGCGACACCATCCAGGAGGGCTGCATTACCCGCACGGAGCCCTTCCAGGATCAGCCCATCCAGGAGGGGGACACCATCACCCTCTGGGTGAGCCAGGGCCCCAAGCCCGGTGTGATGCCCAACCTGCTGAACATGAAGGAGGAGGAGGCTACCCGGTACCTGAATGGCCTGAGTCTGGATCTGGTGATCAGCCGCCAGGAGGAGGCCAGCAGCGCGGTGGAGGAGGGGCGTATTATCCGCACCGATCCTGCCGTGAACCAGCCGCTGACCCGCGGCCAGCAGGTGATCATCGTGGTCAGCAGCGGCCTTAAGAAGGTTCAAATGCCGGATGTGACAGGCCTGAGCTATTCCGACGCCATGCGGATGCTGGCCAGCTGGGAGCTGACCAACGTGAAACGGGAGGTGGTGGACAGCGACCGGCCCAAGGATGAAGTGGTGGAGCAGTCTGTGGAGAAGGACACGGAGATTCCCATCAACACGGAGATCGTGCTGACCGTCTCCAGCGGTGTCGCGCCAACGCCCAAGACCATGGCTGTGTCCTTTGAGATCCCGGTGGAGACTGCCAACGACTTTCTCTTCGCCATTACAGACGACGCGGGGCAGTATGTCTATGGACCGACGCGCCTTCCCGCCGGGACCCGGAGCTGCGTCGCCACCCTCACAGGCAGTGGGGTCCAGGTCTATACCATCTATGTGGACGGGCAGGCCATGGGCAACTACACCGTGAATTTTGACGGATGAGCCAAAAGGAAATCGGACGCATCGTCCGTTCGCTCAGCGGATTTTATGAAGTCTCCTGTCCCGGCGGGGAAGTGACCTGCCGGGCCCGGGGAATCCTGCGCCGAGACAAGCCCCCGCTGACGGGGGACCTGGTGGAGATCTCCCGCCAGGGCCGCCAGGGGACAGTGGAGGCCATCCTCCCCCGGAAAAACGCCTTTTTACGGCCCGCGGTGGCCAACATCGACGCGCTGGTGATCTTCGCCGCCGGGGTCAACCCGGTGACGGAGCCCTTTCTCATCGACCGAGTGGCGGCCATTGCCCAGAGCCGGGAGGTCCCGGTGCTGCTGTGCGTTAACAAAAGCGACCTAGAGCCCGCCGATTCCCTCCAGGAGATCTACCGGCGGGCGGGATTTCCGGTGTTCTCCACCAGCGCCGTTACCGGCCAAGGGGTGGAGGAGCTTTGGCAGGCCATTCGCGGCAAGCTCACCGCCTTTACCGGCAACTCCGGGGTGGGCAAGAGCAGCATTCTCAACGCCCTGTGCCCCACGCTGAATCTTCCCACGGGGGAGGTGTCGGAAAAGCTGGGCCGGGGCCGGCACACCACCCGGCATGTGGAGCTGTACCGGCTGGGGGAGGACACCTATGTGGCGGACACCCCGGGCTTCTCCTCCTTCGATACCGAGCGGATGGAGCTGACGGACAAGGAGACGCTGCAATATGCCTTCCCGGACTTTGCCCCCCACCTGGGGCACTGCCAGTTCCGGGACTGCACCCACCGCGCCGAACCGGGCTGCGCCCTGCGGGCCGCCCTGGAGCGGGGCCAGGTGGAAAAAACCCGATACGAAAGCTACCTCCGGCTGTATGCCCAGGCGGAACAGATCAAGCCCTGGGAGCTGGAAAAAAGAGAGGAGAAATCACTTTGAACGACCAAAAAATCAAGTGGATCACCCGCACCGGGGCCCTGACGGCCCTGCTCATCGCCCTCCAGTGGGCCACGGCGGGGACCAGCGCCTTTGCCGGACAGTACATCACCGGCTCCTGCGTCAACTGCGTCCTGGCGGTGGCGGCGCTGCTCGCCGGCTCTTGGAGCGGCGTGGTGGTGGCGGTGGCGTCCCCGTTTTTCGCCTTTTTCCTGGGGATCGGCCCCAAGCTGCTGCCCATCGTGCCCATGATCAGCCTGGGCAATACCTGCTTTGTGCTGCTGCTTCACTTCCTAGTGGGGAAAAACGCCCCCCTGTGGCGGCAGGCGCTGGGGCTGATCGTCAGCGCGGCGGCGAAGGCGCTGGCGCTGTATGTAGGGGTGGTCAAGCTGCTGATCCCCGTCCTTGGGAACACCCTCAAGGAGCCCCAGATCCAGACCTTTACCGCCATGTTCTCCTATCCCCAGCTGATCACGGCCCTCATCGGCGGCGCTGTGGCGCTGGCCATTCTTCCCCTGCTGAAAAAAGCGCTGAAGGAAGCGTAAGCATCCCATTGAACCGAAAAACGGGCGTTCTCGAAGGGAGAACGCCCGTTTTTTATGCGCTTGCGACTCCGCCGCCTGTCAGGAACCTCGCTTTCCGGTGAAAAACCGCTCGTTCCCCGCCGGGTGCGCCCCTTCGATCTATTTCCGGACCCAGCTTACCCGCCCAGGGACCGGGGGCGTCTCGTAAAACCGGGCGGTTTGGTCCCGGTGGGTATCATTCCACTTGTCGAACCCCGCCGGGGCGATATGGCAGCCGTATTGGCACTCCTGAAATACGCACAGCCCATAGTCCCGCCAGGGTCGGGCCAGATAGATGCTCCCCGGATCCACCGACTCCTGGGCGGTGAACCGGCACCGAATAAACTGGAACCCCTTTTCCTGTTCTTTTTCATGGGCTGGGGCGGCGGCGTAGCCGCAGCCCCGCACATCATAGACCGACCGGATCTCGCAGTTTTCAAACACCGCCTCGCCGCATCCGAAGATAAAGTCCACCGTTCCCTCGATCCGGCAGTTGGAAAACCGCTGACGGCAGACCATTTCCCTGCGGAGGCAGTCCGGCAAGAACCCGTCGTACCGGGCGATGAGATCACGGGGCAGGGGCCCCAGGAACAGGGTGTCCTGGGTGGAGGCTAGGCGGCACCGGTTCATGGTGAACCGGTCTCCATAGACGGTCAGGGCCACCTCCTGACCCTTTTCCTCCGGGTGGCCGGCGTCGTTGACGATGGCCAGGTCCTCCATGGTCACACCGTCGGCGCACACCGCCACCGTCCAGGTCCGGAAGGTGATATACTCCCGGCCCTGATCGTCCAGCTTTTTGGCGTAGTCGTCCCATACAAGAACGGTCTTATCCGCACCTGCCCCCCGAATGGTGAGGCCGGGCGTGGTGATCAGCAGCTTGGCCCGGTAGACCCCCGGGGCCAGCGAAACGGTCTGCCCTGGCTGGGCGGAACGGACAGCTTCCCGCAATTCTTCAGCGGTATGTACCATGTTTTTTCCTCCCCGCGCTTAATAAAGCCATTATAGCCGGAAAACGGCCGCCTGTAAATATTGTACAAAATTACATCCGATTTGTCTAAAAAGTAGTCGGTTTTGTCTATGTACAGAAAAACCGCCATCATGTATAATTGACGATATAAAGGAGCCCAAAATATCGGGCATTTTGCACAATACTGTGGTGAAAAAGACGGGACCACCCCGGGCCCGGGCCGGGGAAAATCCGTTAAAATGCTTAACATTTTGGGGTTTGCGCAAGCTGACGGGACCTCCGCGGAGGGAAGGAACATGGAGAGAAGACGCAGCTTCGGGGAGTACCGGGCCATCGATCTGGCTATTTGGGCGGTGCTTCTGGGAGTTTTTGAATTTATCATCGTGGGGGCGGCCAACTGGTGGTTTCCCGGCCAGCCCTACACCGTGTCCCTGGCGGGGGCGATAGCCGCCATTGTCTATATGCGCTGGGGCTACTGGGGCTGCCTCCACGCGGCCCTTGCCGGGCTGGTATTCAGCTACTTTTCCGGCGGGGACGGGCGGCAGATGCTGATCTACGCGGTGGGAAACCTGGCGTCTCTGGCCCCAGCGGTATGGCTCATGGCGCTGGGGAAGGAAAAGGTCAGGACGGGATATTATCTGTCGCTGATCTTTCCCCTGGTGGTGCTGCTTTCCATGCAGGCAGGGCGGGCGCTGATGGCCCTGGCCCTAGGGGCGGCGCCGAGGGAGGCGATCGACTTCTTCACAACAGACAGTCTGTCGCTTCTATTTACTTTTGTGATCATCTGGATAGCGCGAAAGCTGGACGGTGTCTATGAGGATCAAAAACATTATCTTCTCCGCTTGCAGGCGAAGGAGGAACAAAAGGGAGGTAAACTATGAACGCAAGGGCAGCTGATTTCCTTACATTCGATAAAGACAAAAAAGTCTATCGAATCAGTCCGGAGCAGACCGTGCGGGACGATGTGGAAAAGCACTACTGGGTCCACGTCGGCCGGACGATTGTGAAGGACTGGCGTCTGTATGTCATGCTGATCCCCATGTTGCTGGTGTTCCTCTTCTGGCGCTACTTCCCCATGTACGAGCTACTGGGGTGCTTCAAGGTGCCGGATGTGGTTCGACCGGTGTCCCAGCAGTATTTTTCCGGTTTCTCCTATTTCAACCGGCTGCTGGTAGGCGGGGACCAGCTCTCCACGGACTTCTGGAGAGCAATGCGCAATACCTTCATCCTGAGCTTTTACGGTTTGTGCTTCGGCTTCCCGATCCCCATCATTCTAGCTCTGTTCTTCAATGAAATTCGTTCCAACATTGCCCGGAGCGTCTACCAGGTCCTGACTTACCTGCCGAAGTTCATGTCCACCGTCGTCATGACTTCCCTGGTAACGATGCTGGTGAAGCAGGGCTCCCTGACCACCGGCATGGGCATTGTGAGCGGCCTTCTTGAGAACCTCGGGGTCGTCAGCCATGACGTCGCCAACGCCGGCCTGCTGAACAATCCCGCGTTTTTCCGCTCCATTTACCAGATCAGCGGCATCTGGGAGAGCGCCGGTTATGACAGCATCGTGTTCTTTGCTGCCATTATCGCCATCTCTCCCACCAGCTACGAAGCCGCTCAGATCGACGGCGCGGGCAAAATGGCGCAGATGCGCTATGTGGTGCTTCCCAGCATCCTGTCCACCATCGTCATCATGCTCATCACCCGGATCGGCTCCCTGCTGAATATCGGCTATGAGAAGGTATTGCTGCTGTACAACACCAATACCTACGTCACCGCCGATGTGGTCTCCACCTTCGCCAACCGGCAGGGCATGGCCAGCGGCGGCGCGGGCACCGGCGTAGCCTCGGCGGCAGAAATGATGAACAACGTCATCGGCATGCTGCTGGTCATCGGCGCCAACACCATCGCCAAGAAGGCCTCCAACACGTCGCTGTACTAAGGAGGGTGCGCAATGAAAAGAAAACTTGAGATCTCTGAGCTGATATTCAAGATCATTAGCTACACCCTGCTGACCATGTTCGCCCTGTGCTGCCTGTATCCCTTCGTGTACGCGGTGTCGGCCTCCCTGTCCAGCCGCAGCGC
>CANQQI010000069.1 GCA_947625945.1 uncultured Oscillospiraceae bacterium | reverse complement strand
TCTGCACAAGACCTTCGCCACCCCCCACGGCGGCGGCGGTCCCGGCGGCGGGGCGGTGGGCTGCAAGGAATTTTTGACCGCTTATCTGCCTAAATCCCGGCTGATGGACGGGGGCGAGGGGATCCAGGTGCGTTCCTTCGCCGGAAATTTCCTGGTGGTGGTGAAGGCCCTGGCCTATCTGCTGACCATGGGCAAGGAGGGGGTCCCCCAGGCGGCGGAAAATGCCGTGCTGAATGCCAATTATCTCCTCGCCCGGCTGAAGGAGCGTTACACGCCCGCCTATGACGGGCTGTGCATGCACGAATTTGTGCTGGATCTGAGCGCACTCAAGAAGGAGACCGGGGTCTCCGCCCTGGATCTGGCCAAGACCCTGATCGACTACGGGATGCACCCGCCCACCATGTACTTCCCCCTGATCGTCCACGAGGCGCTGATGCTGGAACCCACGGAGACGGAGAGCAAGCAGACCCTGGACCAGGCGGCGGAGGTCTTCTTAAAGCTGTGGGATCTGGCCCATGAGAATCCGGGGTATATGCACGAAGCGCCCCATCACGCACAGATCCGCCGGCCGGATGAGGTCCGGGCAGCCCGGAATCCAATATTATGTCAACCAGAGTAGCTCATTATCTCCACATTGGGACAGGGACCGACCCCTATACCAATCTGGCAGTGGAGAGCGCCCTTCTGGATACCGCCGGAGAAGGGGCGGTGATCCTCTACCTCTGGCAAAACGAAAATACCGTGGTCATTGGCCGGAATCAGAACCCCTGGCTGGAGTGCCGCACCGCCCTGCTGGAGCGGGAGGGGGGCCGTCTGGCCCGCCGCCAGAGCGGCGGCGGAGCGGTGTTCCACGACCTGGGGAATCTGAACTTCACCTTCCTGGCGCCACACGAGGAATTTGACATCGGCCGTCAGCTGACGGTCATCCAGACCGCCCTGGCTTCCCTGGGGATTTCGGCGGAGATCTCCGGGCGAAACGATCTGCACAGCCAGGGGCGGAAATTTTCGGGAAACGCCTTTTACCGGGGTCCTGCCGCCGCCTATCACCACGGGACCCTGCTAGTAAACGTAGACCTGGAAAAAATGACCCGGTATTTAAGCCCCGCCAAGGCCAAGCTGGCCGCCAAGGGCGTCAGCTCGGTGCGCAGCCGGGTGGTAAATTTAGCCCAGCTGCGGCCTGGCCTGACCGTGGAGGCGCTGGGGCGGGCCCTGTGCCGGGCCTTCGCCCAGGTCTATGGAGTGGAGCCCGCCCCAGCGCCGGCGCCGGACCCGGCGCGGGTGGCCCTTCTCCGGGCCCGCCAGGCCAGCTGGGAATGGAACTACGGCCAGGAGCCTCCCTTCTCCCTGGACTGCCGGAGTAGGTTTCCCTGGGGGCAGGTCCAGGTGCTGCTCCGGGTGGAGCAGGGCGCCATCCTGGAGGCCAAGGTCTACACCGACGCCATGGACGTCTCCCTCTCCCCCCGGGTCGAGGCCGCCCTGACAGGGTGCCGCCTGGCGGAGGACGATCTTTCCCAGCGTCTTTCGGCGCTTCCCTGGGGGAAGGACCTGACGGCGCTTTTAAAGGAGCAGGCACTGTAAAAAATTTCCCCGAACGGGCCCAAGCCCATTCGGGGAGATTTTTTACTCCAAAACGTGTTCCAATCCGGTTTTGAGGATGGTCAGCACATGGTCGTCCGCCAGGGAATAGAGCAAGCTCTTTCCCTCCCGGCGGTTTTTCACCAGGTGCATCCGCTTGAGGATCCCCAACTGGTGGCTCACGGCGCTCTGGCTCATGTCCACAGCCTGGGCAATGTCGTTGACGCACAGCTCCCGACCCACCAGCAGGGCCAGAATCTCCACCCGGGTGGCGTCGCTGAAGCCCTTGAACAGCTCCGCGATCTGGGACAGCGTTTCCTTTTCCGGCACGGGTTCCATGGGCTTCCCTCCTATTGCGCGAACTTTCCGCCTCTATTATATCCCTTTTTGCCGAAACGCGCAATCCTTTTTTCCGGAACCGGGGGCAAAAAATTCCACCGCACCGAGGTGCGGCGGAATTTTTCATTCATCCTTGCAGGAGAGCAGGTCCTTGTAGTAGCGCCACATTTCCTCCTCGGCGTCGAACACGGCCACATACATCTGGTTGGCCATGGCGCCGGAGAGGGCCTCCGGGATCCGGCCCCACATCCGCATATTAGGGGCGTACTTGGTCATGATGGCGTTGTGATCCAGGTAGAAATTCTTTCCGTCCCGGCGGCCGCAGAAGGCGCAGAAGTGCCGGGGCTTGTCCTGGGGCAGGGTGCAGCGGTCAAAGGCGACCATATCCGCCCACATTTTGTACACATCGGTCTCGGCGGAGTAGTCGTACATATCGGGAGTATAGCCGCCGGCGGGGCGCATATTGACCTCCAGGCCGATCACGTCCCCCTTCTTGCCCAGGCCCTCCTGGTCGGCGTTGAGGACGAAGTACTCCAGGTGGATGAAGCGGCTGCGGACATTGAAGGCCTTCACCGTCCGCAGACCGATCTGCCGGAAGTCCTCGGGCAGGTAGGGCACCAAATAGTACAGGCAATTGCTCTGGGTGTTCACGATGTCCATCAGAGAATTGGGGGTGATGTTGCCGGACTCAAAGATGGGATCGCCGTGAGAATCGATAATGGCGTCGTAGCTGCGGACGTAGCCGTTGATGAACTCCTCCATGATATACACGTTGTCGTCCTTGGTATCGATGAAGAAGCGCAGGTCGTCGTCGCTGGCCAGGCGGTAGGTGTTGTTGGCCCCCACGCCGTTGTCCGGCTTGACGATGACGGGATAGCCCACCATGTGGGCAAACTCGGCGGCGTCGTCATAGCCCTCCACCAGATGGTACCGGGCGGTGGGGATGCCAGCCTCGGCATAGTATTTCTTCATGGCGGACTTGCGCTTCACCCGCTCCATGTCCTCGTTCTTGAAGCCGCTGGTGATGTTGAACTCGGTGCGCAGCCGGGCGTCCCGCTCCAGCCAGTATTCGTTGTTGGATTCCAGCCAGTCGATCTTGCCGTACTTGTAGGTGAAGAAAGCCACGGCGCGGAAGACCTCGTCATAGTTTTCCAGGGTGGAGACCTTGTAGTACTCGTGGAGGGAATCCCGCAGCTGCTGGGTCAGCTGGTCATAGGGGCAGTCGCCGATGCCCAGAACCCGCATACCGTTGTTTTTCAGCTCGGCGCAGAATTTCCAGTAGGTCACCGGGAAATTGGGGGAAATAAAAATGAAGTTTTTCATGCTGTTTCTCTCCTTTTCTCACAGTAGCTGGGGAACGTAGTAGTCCACCATTTTATACCACCAGGGCCAGTCGTGATTCACATCGTAGCCCCAATATTCAAACCGGGCCCGGATCCCCTTCTGGGCCAGCACCGTGTCCAGCCACCGGGTACTGCTCAAAAGCTCATCCTCCCAGGCCCCCTGGCCCACCACGATCAGGATCTCCCGCTGGTTGTACATCTCAATGTAGGGGTGATCCTGGGGCATGTTGGCCAGGTACGCCACCGGGGTATTCTGGTAGAGCAGATCGTCCATGTAGTCTCCAAAGAACAGCCGGGAGTCGTAAAGGCCAGAAATGGCGAAGACCTTGTCGAACAGGTCCGGCCGGCGGAAGAACAGGTTGGCCGCGTGCATGGCCCCCATGGAGCAGCCGAAGGGCATGATCCCCTGATCATAGCCGTTCCGCAGGCCGCTGAGGTGGCGGATGGTAGGCACCATTTCGTCCACAATGTAGTGATACCACTGCTCATGCCGCTCGATCCGCCGCCGGGGGTCGCCGCCCAGGTCGGCGTAAGTCTCGTTGTCCACCGTGTCCACGGAGTAGACCATGCACCGGCCTTCCTCGATCCACTTGGCCCAGCAGTCGGTCATGTGGAAGTTCTCGAAGTCGAAGAACCGGCCCCCCTGACAGGGGATGAACATCACCGGCTTCCCGGCGTGGCCGTAGACCTTAAATTCCATGTCCCGGCCCAGACAGCCGGAATAGTGGCGGTAATACTGAATTTCCATGTGCTTCCTCCTAAATGCCCAGGCAGTCCATGAAAACGGGGATCTGCCGCTCCCAGGACGCCTCGGAATGGTCCCCGCCGGGGACGATGCGCAACGTCAGGTTGATCTGCTTGATCAGCAGCAGCTGGGCCGCGGAGACCAGGGCGTCGGTGTTGGCGTTGTGATTGAACAGCTCCCGGCTGCCGTAGTCCATGTAGATACAGGTGTCCGTTTTCATCCGGCCCCGGGCGATCAGGGAGAGGACCTTCCCCGTGTCCACCCACAAGCTGGGAGACAGGCAGGCCGCCCGCTGAAAGACGTTGTTATAATTGACCGCCGCGTACAGGGCCATGAGCCCGCCCATGGAGGAGCCGCAGATCAGGGTGTTCCGCCGGTCGGGAAGGGTCCGGTAGTCCCGGTCGATCTTCGGCTTGAACTCACTCAGCATCCAGGTCATGTACTCCCGGCCCCGGCCCCGGACCTTCCCCAGGACCTCATTTGCAAAGCTCACCGGGGAGTACTCGCTGAGGCGGTTGTTCCCCTGATGGGTGCATTCCACCGCCGCCACGATCAGCTCCTTGCCGGTCTTGTCCAGATAGTCGCCCATGCCCCAGGACTTGCCGTAGGTGGCGTGATCGTCATAAAACACATTGTGCCCGTCGAACATGTACATCACCGGATACCGCTTCTCCGGGTGCTTTTCATAGGACTTGGGCAGATACACATAGGCCCGCCGGATCTCGTCTCCAGACAACTGGGGGATCGTAACATCCCAAACTTTGATCATATTTCAGCCTCCCCAATGGGCATGTAACATTGTGTAAATAGTATAATTTTTTTGCGCGGATTTGTCAATTTCCACAATGCCAAGAAATCCGGCCCCTTTTTTCCCGGTTTTCCGGCAATGTGTACAGGCCGCCTCTTTTCGTCCGTGAATTGCGGGCAGGCACGGATAAAATGTTTCGTGGAGGCGGACGGATGGGGCGTCTTTTTTTCGGAAAAGCAGGTTTTGGTCTTGCTTTTTTTTCAAAAATGATTACACTATTATTATCTGCCCCCGTAAAGCGGCGGCGGGAACGGGATGGATGAAAAGGAGCTTTTATTTATGAAGGTACTGGTCACCGGCGGAGCCGGATATATTGGAAGTCACACCTGCCTGGAGCTGATCGAGGCTGGGATGGAGCCCGTGGTCATCGACAATCTGTGCAATTCCAGCGCGGAGAGCCTGGCCCGGGTGGAGCAGCTCACCGGGGCGAAGATCCCCTTCTATCCCGGGGATGTGCGGGATGAAGAACTGCTGGATCAGATCTTCACGGAGCATACCATCACCTGCGCCATCCATTTCGCGGGCCTGAAGGCCGTGGGAGAATCGGTCCAGATTCCTCTGACCTATTACGAGAACAACCTGGGGGCCACCATTTCCCTGTGCAAGGTCATGGCCCGCCACAAGGTGAAGGCCATCATCTTCTCCTCCTCCGCAACGGTGTATTCCGGGGATAACGAGATGCCCCTGAAGGAGACCTCCCGCACCGGCAACTGCACCAACCCCTACGGCTGGACCAAGTACTTTGGCGAGCAGATCCTCCGGGACGCCGCCCGCAGCGACCCGGAGTGGTCCGTGGTGCTGCTGCGCTACTTTAACCCGGTGGGCGCCCACAAAAGCGGGCGGATCGGGGAGCATCCCAACGGCATTCCCAACAATCTGATGCCCTATATCACCCAGACCGCCGTGGGCAAGCGGGACCACCTGAACGTCTTCGGCAACGACTACCCCACCCCCGACGGCACCGGCGTCCGGGACTATATCCACGTGGTGGACCTGGCCAAGGGCCATGTGGCCGCCATCCGGTATCTGCTGGCCCACACCGGCACCGAGGTTTTCAACCTGGGCACGGGCCAGGGCTACAGCGTGCTGGACATGGTCCACGCCTTTGAAGAAGCCAATGGGGTCCAGATTCCCTACCAGATCGCTCCCCGCCGGGCCGGGGACCTGCCCACCTGCTACGCCGACCCCGCCAAGAGCCTGGAGGTGCTGGGCTGGCAGG
The DNA here is from genome assembly GCA_947625945.1 of uncultured Oscillospiraceae bacterium. GTDB lineage: Bacteria > Bacillota > Clostridia > Oscillospirales > Oscillospiraceae > Faecousia. The sequence continues at coordinate 4,597 of CANQQI010000069.1, read as the reverse complement.
CGGAGCTGGGCCTGCTGGAAATGTGCCGGGACAGCTGGAACTGGCAAAAGCAAAACCCCAACGGATATGAAGCCTAAATGACCGCCCCGGCGTGAAAGCGCCGGGGCAACGCTTTTGTGCCGGATTTTAGAAGCGGAGGACGATTCGGCAGATTTTCCCGCCCTTTTCGCGTAACCCCCGTTCCCGCTTGGCGGGAACGGGGGACAATTATATGGGGCTTCCTTCCCCTTGACAGGGGGCCTGGGGCGGGGTAAAATGAAGAAAAAGCCCAAGGCGCTAATTTTCCGCCGTTTTCGCCGCCCGGACCCGAAATTGCCAGAAGGCCACGGCGCTGGCGGCGGCCACGTTGAGGGAGTCCACCCCGTGGGCCATGGGGATGCGGACCATGTGATCGCACCGGGCGATGGTGGCTTGGGACAGGCCGTCTCCCTCCGCGCCCAGCACCAGGGCCAGCTTTTCCAAGTTTTGCAGCCGGGGACTGTCCAGGGACAGGGCCCCGTCCCCCAGGGCCATGGCGGCGGTGACGAAGCCCAGCTCCTTCAGCCGGGCCAGCCCTTCCTGGGGCCATGCCCAGGCCCCTTCCAGGCAGGCCCAGGGCACCTGGAACACGGTCCCCATGCTGACCCGCACCGCCCGGCGGTTGAGGGGGTCGCAGCAGGTGGGGGTGAGCAGCACGGCGTCCATATTCAGCGCCGCCGCGGAGCGGAAAATGGCGCCGATATTGGTGGCGTCCACAATGCCCTCCAGCACCGCCACCCGCCGGGCAGACTTCAATATTTCCTCCGGGGCGGGCAGAACCGGGCGGGCCATGGCGCAGAGAATCCCCCGGGTCAGGGGGTAGCCGGTGAGGGACGCCAGCAGAGCCCGCTCGCCTACAAACACCTTCGCCTCCCCCACCCGGTCCAGCAGCACTTCGCCGGGGCCCTCCAGCTTTTGCCGCTCCATCAGCAGGCTGATGGGCCGGTACCCGGCGTCCAGGGCCGTGGAAATGACCTTGGCGCTCTCGGCGATGAAGATCCCCTTCTCCGGCTCCAGCCGGCTGCGCAGCTGAGCGTTGGTCAGCTGGGAATAGGCCGCCAGCTCCGGGGCGCTGAGATCCTGGATGGATACGATCTGTGCCATGGTGTGCCTCCCGGGAAAAATTGAGTAGAAATATTATAGCATAGGTACTGCGTTTTTGCAATTTTCGATCTCCCGGAGGGAGAAGAAAGGACCGCCCATGAGTAAAATCGTGATTTTGGAGTCCCTGGGCATTCCAAAGGAGGCCCTGGAACGGTTAGAAGCGCCCTTTATCCAGCAGGGGCACGTCTTTGAACACTATTCGGCAACAAAAGACGTGGATCTCTTGACGGAGCGGCTCCGGGACGCGGACGCGGCGATTTTGGCCAATATGCCCCTGCCCGGGGCGGCCATCCGGAGTGCCGAAAAGCTCCGGTTTCTCGACGTCGCCTTCACCGGGACGGACCATGTGGATCTGGCCGCCGCGAAGGAGCGGGGCATCCGGGTGAGCAACGCCTCCGGCTATTCCGATCAGGCGGTGGCGGAGCTGGCGGTGGGGATGATCCTGTCCCTGGCCCGGAATCTGCGGCAGGCGGAGGACCGGTGCCGAAACGGCGGGGTCAAGGACGGCCTGGTGGGCTGGGAGCTGGGGAGCAAGACCGTAGGCATCCTGGGCTGCGGCCGAATCGGCCGGCGCACCGGGGCGCTGCTCCACGCTTTCGGCGCAAAAATTCTGGCCCACAACCGGACGCCCCATCCCGAACTGCCGGACTACATCCGGCAGGTAAGCCAGGAGGAGCTGCTGGAAAAGTCCGACGTGGTTGTGCTCCACTGCCCCCTGACGCCCGACACCCGGGGGATGATCGACCGGGCGGCCCTGGCCCAGATGAAGCCCACCGCCCTGCTGATCAACGTGGCCCGGGGGCCGGTGGTAGTGGCCCGGGATCTGGCGGAGGCGCTGGATCAGGGCGTGATCGCCGGGGCAGGGATCGACGTGTTCGATTCCGAGCCGCCGCTGCCGGAGTGGGAGCCGCTGCTGCGGTGCAAAAACGCCCTGCTGACCCCCCACATGGCTTTCGCCACGGAGCAGTCCATGGCCCGGCGGGCCGAGATCGTGTTTTCCAATCTGGAGGCCTGGCTGGCCGGCGGACAGGAGAACATCGTCCTTTGAATTTCAAAAAATAGTCCCGCCGCCGATTCCTCGGCGGCGGGGCGCGTTTATTTAGGAGAGGGGAATATAGCCCGTGGCGGCCATCATCTCCTGACCCTCCGGGGAGAGGAGCCAGTCGAGAAGAATTTGAATATTTTCATTGTCGTTGTCCGCCCGGTAGACGGCGTAAAACTCCGAAACCAAGGGATAGTCACCGCTCTGGATATTCTCTATACTGGGGTAGACCCCGTCCAAAGCCAGCATTTTGATACTGCTGTCCTGCACCATGCCCTCCAGGTAGAACCGGAAGGAATAGCCCAGGGAGCCGCCGGTGATGGCGAAGGGGGATTTCAGGCCGAAGGGCCGGTCGCCCATGAATTTTTCCATGCGGGTCTGGCTGCCGCTGCCCGCGATCCGGGTGACGGGGTTGATGGCCCGGTTGGGACCGCCCACGTCCTTCCAATTGGTGCATTCCCCGGCGTAGATGTCCCGAATTTGGTCGGCGGTGAGGCCGTCCACCGGGTTGGCCTGGTTCACAAAGAACACGAAGGCCTCCCGCCCGATGGGGACGTAGACCAGCTCCACCCCCTGGTCCTCGGCGTATTTTTTCTGGTCCTCCGACGGACCGGCGCCGAAAAAGATGTCCGTGTCCCCGTCCACGATGGCCTTGTAGCCCCGGACGGTGTTGTAATACTGCATGGCGCTGTCGGAGGCGAAATTCTCGCCGTAGAAATTGTCGCTGGAGAAGACGCCGCCTTCATAGGTCACGGAGCCCTCGGGGTACAGATTCTCGATGACGGAGGCGTACACCGGCACCAGGGCGGCGGCCCCGTCCAGAACGGGCAGGTCCCCGGAGAGCTTCACGGAAGCGTCCACCCGGGCCAGGTCCGACTCCGGCTGGAAGGGCAGATAGTTTGCCACCTCCACCGATTTCAGCTGGCTGGCGCCGCTGAAATTGTTGCCCAGCCGCCCGGTGAATACCCGGAACATACTGAGATTGAACAGGGCGAACACCATCACCACCGCCAGAAGGACGGCGATCTGCTTGACAAGCTTCATATTACCACGGCTCCTTTGCGATAAACTGGACGATGGAGCTGTTCTGATAGGCCCAGGCCCCGTAGCCCACATGGGCCAGGGTCAGGACGGTGCAGAGGGCGACCACCGCCGCCAAAACACGGTAAAATGTACGATCCTTCATAAATAACACCTCACATAGAAATCATGATCCCATACACCAAAACGGTGTAGGCCAGCACGACCCCGGCCGTCACGGCAAACAGCACGCCGCTGACGAGCTTCAGGGTTTTCAGGGCTTTCATTTTCCCGGCGGAGACGCTCTGGGGGTCCGCCTGCCGCTTCCGCTGGGCGGAGCGGCAGAGAACGCTGCTGATTGCGAACAGCAGGCCCAGCCCCAGGGGAACGGCGTAAAACACCGCGTTGGCCGGTATAAACTCCGCTAAGAAACGAAACAAGTAATCCATGAAGAACGATCCTCTTTTGTAGTATGCCGCTTGGCGGAATGGCCCGGAGGCGGCCTCCGGGCCGCATGCCTCACATCGAGACCATGACCGTATAGGTGATGAAGGTGAAGGCCCCCACCGCCAGGGTGGCCAACCCAAACAGCACAGCGCTGACGATCATAAAGATCTTCATTCCCTTGACACGCCCGGCGGAGATGTGCGCCGGGTCTGCCTGATACTTCTGCTTGGCGAAGCGGTAGAGGATCAGGCCGGTGACCAGCAGGAGTCCCGTCACCACCGGCGCGGAATAGAACAGGACCGTTTCAAGCATGGAGCCGGACAAAATCCTGGACAAAAACCGAAGAATAGATTCAATAATAAACATAAAAATCATTCCTTTCCGTAAAATAGCGTTTTTACCTTCCGCTTGGCGGCTTGGCCCGGAGGCGGCCTCCGGGCCGCCCGCCTCACATCGAGGTCATGACCAGGTAGGTGAGCAGGGAGAGAGCCACCACCGTCAGGGTGGTCACCCCAAACAGCACGGCGCTGACGATCATAAAGATCTTCATTCCCTTGACACGCCCGGCGGAGACGCCCTGGGGGTTCTCCTGCCGCGCCTGCTTGAAGTAGCGGTAGAGGATCAGGCTGATGACCAGCAGGATCCCCATCACCACCGGCGCGGAATAGAACACGACCGGGGAATCGAACTTCAGGTCCATCAAAAAGCTGAGAATGTAATCAATGATAATCATAATAATCGTTCCTTTCTGTAAAAGATGATTTTTGAATTTGAACGGCGGCGGGAGCCCCGTCATGCCGGATCGTGGGGAACCGGAGGGGCTCCCCCCGGCTCAGGCACATGGCCAGGATCAGGGCCCCGCACAATGCCAGCACCGACAGCTGGCAGGCAAGCACTTCTTTTTTCATGGCGGGCTCCTCCTTTCCGCAGGCTATTTCCAGTAGGTTTCTTGGCCCTCCGGCGTCA
>CANQQI010000068.1 GCA_947625945.1 uncultured Oscillospiraceae bacterium | reverse complement strand
ACACAGAAGTTAAGCTCACACGCGCCGACGATACTTTGCGGGTAACTGCACGGGAAAATAGGTAACGCCAACACAAAAAAGCGGTACGCGTAGCGTGCCGCTTTTTCATATATTGATTTACATATTGAATTATCCCAAAATTCTATCTTGACATGCACCGACCTTTTATCTATAATGACAGTATTTCTTATTTACAAAGGAGGTTTCACGCAATGTCATTTTTGAAACAAAACGCCAATAGCCTGCTACTGTGCCTGTTTGAGGCGGTGGTGGGGGTCCTTTTGCTGGTGAACCCTGTGGGCTTTACCGCCGGGATCCTGATGGCCCTGGGGATCGTGCTTCTAATCGTCGCGGTGTTTTCCATCATCGGATACATCCGCATGGAGGCGGTCGAGGCCGCGGGGAGCGGGAAGTTGCTCTGGGGCCTGCTTTCCCTGGTGGCCGGCTATGTTCTGGTTTTCCATTCCGAGTGGCTGATCAACGCGTTCCCCGTGTTCTCCTTCTTCTATGGCTTGGCGATTCTAATCTCCGGCGTGGCGAAGGTGCAGTGGTCTGTGGATCGGCTGCGGTTGGGCGTGGGTGGCTGGGTGCTGCCGGCATTGAGCGCAGCCCTTTCCATTCTCTGCGGCGTGGTGATCCTGGCCAATCCCTTTGAGACCATGGTGATCATGTGGATGTTTACCGGCGCTTCGCTGCTGGTGGAGGCCATTTTTGATCTGGTGGTGTTGTTCCTGTTCAGCCGCCGGAGCGACGAAAATTGAAAGGAGCCTTTCTATGTGTACTGCCGCTTCCTTTAAAACCCGGGATCACTATTTTGGACGGAATCTGGATCTGGAGTATTCCTACCATGAAACCGTTACCATCACGCCCCGGGATTTTCCCTTCCATTTCCGGAAAATGGGCCTGATCGCCCACCACTATGCCATGATCGGCATGGCCTTTGTGGCACAGGACTACCCGCTGTACTACGACGCTACCAATGAAAAGGGCCTCAGCATGGCAGGACTGAACTTCCCCGGCAATGCCTGCTATTTCCCCGTAGCGGCGGGGAAGGACAATGTGGCACCCTTTGAACTAATCCCCTGGATTCTCTGCCAGTGCGAGACGGTGGCGCAGGCTAGAGCGCTGCTGTCCAAGATGAATCTGATGAAAATGGATTTCAGCGCCCAGCTTCCCGCCTCCCCGCTGCACTGGATGATCGCTGACAAGGAGGAGTCCATCGTTGTGGAATCCGTGAAGGAGGGGCTGAAGGTCTACGACGACCCGGCCAAGGTGCTGACCAACAACCCCACCTTTGACTATCACATGACCAATCTTGTAAATTATATGGGGCTGTCCCCCAAGCAGCCGGAAAATTGCTTCGGTCCCGGCCTGGAACTGACGCCCTATAGCCGGGGCATGGGCGCCATGGGCCTTCCCGGCGACCTCTCCTCCGCGTCCCGGTTTGTGAAGGCGGCCTTTACCCGGCTCAACTCGGTCTGCGGCGACTCGGAGAGCGCCAGCATCAGCCAGTTTTTCCAGATCCTGGGCAGCGTGGCCCAGCAGAAGGGCTGCGTCCTGGTGGGCGATAAGTACGAGTACACCATCTACACCTCCTGCTGCAATACCGACCAGGGGATCTATTACTACAACACCTATGAAAACAGCCAGCTGAGCTGTGTCCACCTCCATCATGAGAACCTGGACAGTGACGGGCTGATCAGCTTCCCGCTGATCCAGGGCCAGCAGGTGCTGAGTCAGAACTAAGCCTTTGCCGCCAGACGGTGCTCCGTCTGGCGGCGTTCTTTATCGCAGCAGAATGGGCTGATATTGCCGCCCCTCCAGGGCGGCTTCCAGGGTGGGCAGCACCTTGGAGAAGTCCGCCACCAGGCTGGTGGGCTTTTTTATTGGGTCGTCCTGGCCAAAGGGGACAAAATAGTAGTTTTTCCTAGCCAGCAGCCGACCCAGATTTTCCGCGGCGGCGGCCAGACCGTCGTTGGTGGAGACGGCAATGATTACGGGCCGGCCGTTGCGCAGATGGCTCTTGGCAGCCATGGTCACCGGCCCGTCGGCAATGCCGTGGGCCAATTTTGCCATGGTGTTGCCGGTGCAGGGTGCGATGATCAGGGCGTCCAGCAGCTTCTTCGGGCCGATGGGCTCCACCTGGGGAACGGTGTGCAGCGGCTCCCGCCCGCAGATCTCCGCCATCCGGAGAATGTGCTCCTGGGCGGTGCCGAAGCGGCTGTCCATGGTGTAGGACGCCTGGGAAAAAATGGGGACGACGTTGTGGACCCGCGCCACCTTTTCCAGCGCGGAGAAGGCCGAGGCGAAGGTGCAGAAGGAGCCGCACATGGCAAATCCCACTTCCATCCGATCACCCCCTTCCGGCAAGACGGATGGCCGTGCGGGCGATCAGCCGCCCGGAGCTCTCCGGGGCGTCCTTCCCCGGCAATCCCCGGGCCCAGAGTACGTCGGGCCCGTCGATACCCTTGACGGAGGCCAGATCGAGCAAAAGGCAGTCCCTTCGGCAGCAGGCCCGCTGTTCCTGGGAGATCACGGGAGCGGGGACGGTGTTGAAAACAGCCCGGTAGCGCAGCAGATTCCCGCCCAGCGCTTGGGTCTCCACCGCGCCGTAGCCCAGGGCGTAGAGCATGGCCCGGTCCGCGGGCTTTCGGGCGGCCACGTCTACCCGGGCTCCCATGGATTTCAGCAGGGACACCAGGCATTTCCCGATCCGCCCCCAGCCAATCACCAGTACTGGGCAGCCGGTGACAATAACGGGCAGCTTTGCAAGGGCCAGCTTGACGGCGCAGTGGGCGGTAATGGCGGCGTTTTCCGCTAAGTAAGCCTCGTCCTTCAAAAAATCGATGGTTTTCCGGCCCGCCAGGGCCGGATGGTCCAGATTTCCCCCCAGGACGGTGACATTTTCCGGCAGATGCGTGAGCAGCGGCTCCAAGGCCCCGCCGCTTTTCAAATTTCCGTCCGCCTGAAAGCTGGGGACCTCCAGCAGCAGATGGGTCACCTCCGGCCCAGGGCCAGACGCCACCCGGCAGCCCCGTTCCTCCAGCGCCCGGGCCGCGGCGGCCAGGGCGGGGGAAGCGCCGGCGGGAAAAAACACGGATTCACCCATAAGAATCCTCCTTTCCTGCCAGATTATGATGACGATCCCCTGAAGGTGAAAGGAAAATCCCGGCGCTTCGCGAAGCGCCGGGATCAAAATAGACGGCTTTCAACTTCCAACGGTGATGGCGCAGTCCTCGCTCCCAGTCCAGAGGAGCTGATAGCGCCGGGCGGCGGAAAGGGCAGTGAAGACCCCCTCCGTCTTGCCGCTGCCCAGCTCCAGGTAGCCGATCTCGGCGCCGCCCTGAGTCCGATCCTTCAAAACGACCGTGCCGGAGGCGGTTTCTCCGGAGAGGCGGACGGTGATTCTGGTGGAATTGGTGTAAAAAACGCTGCTTTCCAATTCCTCCGCCGAAAGGGTCACGGCGCCGCCTCGCAGGTCGTAAAGCCGGTCTTCCCACAGCCGGATGATCCCGCCGCCGTTCCGGCTGGAGTCGTCCTGCTCCAGCCGAAGCCCTGTTCCTACTAGGGTACAGGTGTAGGGGTAGGCGTAGGCCCGCAGCGGGTCCGCGGCGTCGGCGGGGTTGCTGGTGATGTAGAGAGTACCGCTTGCCACGATCTTGTCCCCGTTTTTCACTTCAAAACGGATCATATCTTCCGCTGCTGTCGTCATGTCCCGCCAGGGAACCCAATAGAGCCGGTGGCCGGCCGGGAGCCGCAGAGTGGCACCCCCGGGCTGGCCCTCCCCGTCAAAATCCACCAGATGGCCGGAGAAGCAGTCGGCGGTGATCTGGGTGTAGTCCATGTCGAAGGAGAAGGGGAACCCGGGCAGAACCGAGGAGAATAAGGGGGTGCTGACCCACTGGGCCGTACCCATCTGCTCCTCGGGAACTAAAGAGTAAATGCTCCACAGGAAGCGGCTGCCATCGGGATTCCAGCCCAGAGTGCCCAGCCACAGCGCCCCGTCCGGGCTCAGGAGGAAGTGACTTTCATCCAGGGGCAGATATCCAATTTGCCGGTAGAGCGCCTGGATCGGGATCGCGGACTCCTGGATGAGAAACAGCCCGGCCCATTCTTCCTCGGAGTAGGGAAAGTCCGTATATTCCCAGCTCTCCACCGGAATGGAGGTCCGGTTGCCCCGGCCATCCAGGATTTCGCCGCTGCTACCTATCACGCTGCCGCTGCCCCGGTAGACCATGGTAAAGGCGTCCTGCTCCACGAGATACCGGAAGCCGGAGTCGGCGAAGGGCGTCTCGCTGCTAAGAGGGGACATATACAGGCACTGCCAGGACACATAGGCCCCGCTGGGAACTTGGCCCAGGGCCGCGGCGTCGGGGTTTTGCTTTTCTGCCGGCGGATCTGTGAGCAGGCACACGGCGGCGACCCCCGCCCCGATCAGTGCCAGGAGCAGGACCCAGAAGGCGGGCTTTTTGTAGTTCATTACATTCTTCACCCGTTCTTTCACCCCCACTTCCCCAAAGGCCAGGGGGCAGGCCGCCACCCGGAACCGCCGGACGGTACAGCGCAGCAGGGCCCGGGAATATCCCCGCCGGTCCTCCGGGGAAAGGGCCTGGATCACCTTTTCGTCGCAGGCGGCCTCGATATCCCGGCAGAGAAAGCAGTAGGCGATCCACAGCAGGGGATGGAACCAGTATAGAGCCAGCAGAATGAACCCCAGGGGCTTCCACCAGTGGTCCCGGCGGCGGATGTGGGCCTCCTCGTGGGCCAGGACGTAATCCCGCTCCGGGGCGTCCAGGTCGTAGGGCAGGTAGATCACCGGTCGGAACAGCCCCAGCACGAAGGGAGAGTCCACACGTTCGCTCTGGAAGACGTTTCCCCGGAGCCGGGTGGCGGTGGCCAACCGGCGTTTGAGCAGCAGAAAGCTCACCAGGGCGTAGAGCAGCATCCCCGCCGCTCCCGCCGCCCAGACCCAGGCCAGGATCTGGAGCCAGGGCAGGCCCTCATTTCCGCCAGCCGGAGAGGCGAGGACCCCCGCCAGCGGGGCATTGGCCCAGGCGCCCGGGGCCGCAACGCCGTTGTGGATCACCGGCGGGGCGGCTGGGACCGCCGTCCAGGCCGGGGGCATCAGACTCAAGGGGCTTTCAATAGACGCCGGGCACGCCAGCCGCAGCCCCACCAGCCCCCAGAGCAGGCAGTGGACCCACTTGGGTGCCTTCCGGAACACCAGCCGCAGGGCAAGCACCGCCAAAACCATCCATCCGGCGGCGAGGCTGAGATCGATCAATTTCAAAAATACCGCTTCCATGGCGCTACCCCTCGATGATTTTCTGGATCTCGTCGATCTGCTCCTGGGTCAACTCCTGCCGCCGGGCGAAGGCCGCCAGGAAGGCGGGGAGGGACCCGCCGAAGGCCTTTTCCAGCATTTCATCCATTTGGGCCACCTGGACATCCTCCTGGCTGACCAGGGAGGTGACCATGGCGTGGTCATTTTTCAGCACCCCCCGGTCGGACAGGCGCTTGAGAACCGTGTAGGTGGTGCTTTTCCGCCAGCCCAGCTCCTCCTGGCACAGCCGGGCCAGCTCCCGGCTCTCCACCGGCTCTACCCGCCAGAGAATGCGGCAGAAGCGGTACTCGCTTTCAAAAATTTTGGGTGTTGACATCCTCCACGCCTCCATTCTAATGTGTTAGACTGATAAAAACAGTCTAACACATTAGACCAGCATTGTCAAGCCTAATACTTGATTTTTTGCTCCCGTGGGATTATAATGAGAAAAAGGAGGGAGATCGATGCAGCGGGTTGGATTTATTCATGATATGTTGGACGTGAAGCTGCTGATTCTGTTCGTCACAGCTCGGTCCAACTATCCCATGACCTGTCAGCAGGTCTACGAGGTGTGCTATCAGGACGACTGCCTGAGTTATTTTGACATCTGTACCGCCCTGCCGGAGATGGTCAAATCCGGTCACTTGTCCCTGGTGGGAGAGGATGCTTACCAGATCACGGAGAAAGGCCGTTCGGACGGGGCGCTGACGGAGGACGGCATCGCCTATCCCGTGCGCCAGCGGGCGGAAGCCGCCGTGGCCCGGTTCAACCGGCAGGTGCGGCGGAGCAGCTTTGTCAAGACCCAGTCGATTCCCCGGGAGAATGGCGATTATTCGGTGATCATGTCCCTGGACGACGAGAAGGGGAATCTGATGACCCTGGAGCTGCTGGCGCCGGACAGCCGCCAGGCCGTCCGGCTGGAAAGGCTGTTTGGGAAAAAGGCGGAGGCGGTTTACAGCCTGGTCATGACGGAGCTGCTGGACGACGAGGAGGAAGAGGAATAATTCACAAATTTCCCCCTTGCCGGTTTGGAAAAATTGTGGTATAGTTATGATACGCCAAAGGCGAAAGAAAGGAGCTGCCGAATATGAAATTCCAATATAGTGAGAAGAAGGTCAAGCTGCCTGCCAAGGTACACGCCTACGCCGAGAAGAAGGTCATGAAATTAGGCCGGTACTTTGAGGACAATGCGGAGGCGCTGGTGGTCTTTTCCGTTGAAAAAAACCAGAACAACGTGGAGCTGACGGTCCATGGGGCCGGCACCTGGTTCCGTGCCCATGAGAGCACCTCGGATATGTTCGCCTCCATCGATGCCGCTGTGGGGACCATCGAAGGGCAGATCCGGAAAAATAAGACCCGCCTGGCCCGCCGTCTACGGCAGGACGCCTTTGTCCGGAGCGTGGACGAGAACGAAACCTCCTTTGCCGCTGAGGAACCGGAGGAGGAGCTGCACATCGTCCGGCAGAAGCGGTTCTATTTCCGCCCCATGACCCAGGAGGAGGCGGTGCTGCAAATGAACCTTTTGGAGCACAGCTTCTTTGCCTTCCGGGACCAGGATAACGACGGCGCCTTCGCCGTGGTCTACCGCCGGAACGACGGCGGCTACGGCGTCATTGTGGACGCTGAATAAACTAAAAATACCGGCCCGGGCGTAAGCCCGGGCCGTTTGCTGTTTAAATGGATTCCGCGTCCATCGTATGCACATACATCCGGCTGTCTGTTTCCTCCCCGTCGCCTCGGACGGGGCAGAGGTAGCGCCAGCCGTACCGCTCGTAAAACGAATCGTGGTCCGTGAGCAGGTAGAGTGTTTGGATCCCCCTGCGGGCCATGTCGGCGCAGACGAATCCCAGCAGCGCCCCGGCCACACCTTGGCGTCGCCGGTCCGGCTCCACATACACAGCGCAGACGTTGGGCGTCAGATCGTGGCGGGGATGGAAGTCGTTTTGATAACGCCCAGGCCGCCGATGATCCGCTGCCCCTCCCGGGCGACGTACCACTCCGGCACGGGACCGGCACCATGCAGGCACGCGTCCATGCTTTCCAGGTAGGCGTCCAAGGGGATACCCCATTTTTCGTGGAACCACCGGGCCATCCTTTCCTTTTCGGTTGGATGATCGGAAAGACGGTAAATTTCATAGGTTAACATAACTTTTCCTTTATAACGTGACAGGTTTCGATCCCATAGTAGCGGAAGCAGTCCAGGGTCTTCCCGTCCAGCCGCTCCCCAGGCACGGCGGGCAGCACCGCCGGCGGGCAGGCCACCGCCAGCTGGCCCAGCACCCGGTCGAGGCACTGATCCAGAGGCAGCTCCTCCGTGGGGCCGAGCAGCGCCTCCCGCAGGGAGCAGACCTTCTCCGGCCGCCCAAGGGGTGGGGGAGGCTCCCGCACCGGCTCCCGCCTGGGAACCGCTTTCAGAGCCGCGACGGCCCGCTCCAGGCCCTGAGGCCCCACCTCCGGGGTGAACATCATCACAAGATGCTCCTTGTCCGCCAGTTCGCAGACGATGCCCTGACCGGCCAGGAGCGCCCCCAGAGCCTCCCCGGTGTAGCCATAGTCCTGGGGAGCCAGGGTCAGCTTCATGGGCTCGCTGCCCACCAGTTGGAAGCCGACCCGGGCCAGCTCCCCCTTGGCGGCGTCCAGAGCGGCGGCAAAGGCTGCCAGACGGGCGGGGTAGTCCCCGGATAGGTAGGCGTTGGCCCGGTCCAGGGACTGCAAAATGAGATAGGACGGGCTGGTGGTGGCAAACAGGGCCATGGCCTGCTCCGCCTGGGCCGCCAGCCATTTCGGCAGGGCGGGGGAGAGGTGCAGATACGCCCCGCCGGTGAGTACCGGCAGGGTCTTGTGGGCCGAGTCGCAGCAAAGGTCCGCCCCCAGCGCCAGAGGATGCCGGTTCTCCGGCAAAAACCGGAGGTAGGCCCCGTGGGCGTTGTCCACCAGCAGCAGGGCCCCCCGGTCATGGCAGACCCGGGCCAGGGGCTTTAGGTCCACCTGATTTCCCAAATAGTCCGGGCTGGTCAGATAGACCGCCGCCGCCGGATTTCTTTCCAGCGCCTCCGCCAATTCCTCCGCTGTGACGGCGCAGGAGAGTAGATTCTCCCCATAGAGCCAGTCCACCTCCAGTCCCAGCAGGGCGGCGGCGGAGAGAAGGCTCTTATGGGCGTTCCGCCCAGCCAAAACGCGGGGCCGTTTTCCAGTCTCCCGGGCGTATTGCAGAGCCAAATACCCCATGGCCCGGATGCACAGGCTGGACCCCTCGGTGGAATACACCGTCTGTCCCGCCCCAAAGAGAGAAGCGGCGATGGCCTGACTCTCCGCCAGGACCCCCTGGGCGTGGTACAGCACATCCGCCCCGGGAATTTCCGTGATGTCCAGGGCCTCGGGACCCAGCGCCGCCGCGCCCTTGTGCCCCGGCACATGGAGCCGCAGGGGAGACGCCTTCGCGTAGCGGGCCACAAAATCGCACAGGGGCGTCATGCTCATGGCTGCTCCGCGGCCTTGGCCGCCTCCAAATAGATGGCGCACTCCATCCGTTTTTTGAACAGCTCACAGCCGTAGGGATAAATGCCCTGGATTTTTCCAGAGGCATGGTAGGCGTTGGCGGCGCAGCCGCCGGCGCAGTAGAGCTTGGCCCAGCAGTCGGCGCACTCCGGGCGGGCGTAGACGTTGCAGGCGGCAAATTCCGACCGGACGGCGGTATTGGTGACGCCGCTCCAGATATCTCCCAGCCGGAACTGCTCCTCCCCCACAAATTGGTGGCAGGGGTACAGATCTCCCCAGGGGGTGACGGCCAGGTACTCCGTACCGGAGCCGCAGCCGGAGATGCGCTTATAGATGCAGGGCCCGCCCTTCAAGTCAATCATGTAGTGGTAGAAGGTGAAGGGCCGCCCCTCCCGCCGCCGCTGGAGCATCAGCGCCGCCAGGTCCTCATATTGCCGCAAAACGATGGGCAGATCCTCCTCCGTCAGAGCCATGGGGTCGCCGGGGGCGCAGACCACCGGCTCCATGCTCAGCTCGGTAAAGCCCAAATCCAGCATGGTTTGGATGTCCTTCAGAAAATCCGGGTTCTGATGGGTGAAGGTGCCCCGCATATAGTAGCTCTTATTGCCCCTTGCGGCCACCAGCTTCTGGAACTTGGGGACGATCCGCTCCCAGGAGCCCTTCCCGGCGTAGTCCACCCGGAACCGGTCGTGGACCTCCTTCCGCCCGTCCAGACTTAAGACCACATTGTGCATTTCCCGGTTGGCAAAGTCGATGACCTCGTCGTCGATAAGCATCCCGTTGGTGGTGAGGGTGAAGCGGAAGCGCTTGCCGGTCTCCCGCTCCCGCCGCCGGGCGTAGGCCACCAGCTCCTTCACCACGCAGAAATTCATCAGCGGCTCCCCGCCGAAGAAGTCTACCTCCAGATTTTTCCGGCTGCCGGAGTGGGCAATGAGAAATTCTAGGGATTGCTTCCCCACCTCGAAGGACATGAGGGCCCGCTCCCCGTGGTACTTTCCCTGGCTGGCGAAGCAGTAGGAGCAGTTGAGGTTGCAGCTGTGGGCAACGTGGAGGCACAGGGCCTTTACGACCCCGCCGGTCTTGGCCTTCAGCGTCCCCGCCATGGGGGCAAAGCGGTCGGGGGTGAAGAGCTTCCCGGCCTCCTTTAGGGAAAGAAGGGCGTCGTAGATCTCCTCCACCTCCCGTGAGGGCAGGGCGTATTTCCCGGCGATCTGGGCCACCGCCTCCCCCCGGGGGACGTTTTCAAAAACGGAGATCAGCTCATAGGTTTCGTCATCTACCAGATGGATGCTGCCGGAGCAGGTGTCCAGCACGATGTTCAGCCCGCCCATGCGGTATTGATGGATCATAGCTTGTCCTTTCTATCGTCGCGGTCATGAAAAATGCCGCCCGGGGGCGGCATTTTATGGGGCGGTCCTTACTCCTCGGAATTTTCGCACTGCTGGTTGGCGATGCCGCAGCTGGTCTTGCAGGCGGACTGGCAGGAGGTCTGGCATTCGCCGCAGCCGCCGTTCTCGGCGCTCTTGCAAAGGTCCCGGGTCTCAAGGGTCTTGATATGTTCCATGGGTCGATCCTCCTATGTTTCGATTCTGGAAGCATTTTACCACAATCCCCCCTTTAAGTCAATAACCAATTCCCAATTTCCCCCTGCGCCCTCTTGCATTTTTCTACTGGATATGATATTCTAACAATAAGCCGGGGGCAAAATCGGCTGTCCCTGGCTGTTTTGCACAAGGAGGCTACTATGAAAGGACTTATGGATGCGTTGGTCAAACCCACGGCCGGACCGGGGCTGGAGCTGCGCCAGGTACCCATACCCGTGCCCGGGCC
>CANQQI010000067.1 GCA_947625945.1 uncultured Oscillospiraceae bacterium | reverse complement strand
TAGGCTTCATTCGCGTCGAAACATCCCACCGCCTGATAGCCGCTGGCGTTCAAGAAAGAACGGACGGTGCGATTCAGGTCTTTGTCGTCCTCCACTACTAATATCTTAAACAAAATATGTACCTCCGTGAATCCGTTTTTCTTATTGTAACACCCAAATGTTAAAGTTTTGTTTGCGTTTCGGCTTTTACAAAAAATTATTCAAAAAATGTGCGCCGCATAGTGAAAGCCGTGCGGCGCAAAATCGGCATTTAATGCTTCTCGGAGGCTTCACGCTGGGCCTGTTCCTCCGCCAGACGCTTCTCCGCGTCCTCCACGGTCTCGCCCTCGTGGGTCAGAAACTTCCCCACGAAGCTGTCCTCGACCTTTTTGAACGCGCCGGTCACGCCATCCTCGATTTTCTTATAGCAGCCGACGACGCCTTCCTCAATCTTCTTGTACCCGCCAACAACCGCGTCGGCGATTTTTTCATTTGCTTTTACGAGCTTTGACTTTTCCATGTTGAAATCCTCCTGTATGTTCAATGTTGATTTGCCGTTTTACGGTGAATGACTGTGAGGACTGCTGCCGCAGCGCCGATGATGGCTGTGACAACTGCGGGAATGATGAGCATTTTATGATCTGTACCTCCTTACTTCAGTCCCTTGATCACAGGGATCAGGCAGAGCAGCAGGACGATGCCCACGAGGCCCACGACGATGCCCCAGACCAGCATATCCCACACCATGACCATACACATCCCTACGCCGAGGACGATCGCGCCTACGATGCCCAAAAGCGCCGTTCCGATGGTCTTGCCGTTTAGGACGATCATGGGCTTGCCGTCCATCTTCCGGCGGATAAGTACCATCGCCAGTAGGATGATCGCGCCGATGGCACCCACAATGATGCCCTCCGTCAGCATGTCCCACTCCGGGAGAAGTCCCATGCACATACCGAGGGCAAAGAGAAGTCCGCCCACCACGCTCATGATCAGGGTAACAAGGTTTTTCTTTTTCATTGAAATGCACCTCCATTTTTTCAGTGATTTCTCACTTGCGGGCTTATTGTACCGCGTGAATGTTTGCGAAACTTTCAAGTTTCGTTTGCGTTTTATTAAACGCAAAAAATGTGTGCCAGCCGCTTTACCGCGAAAGATGCGAAAAATGATGGGGGGACCGGCCTTGGCCGGTCCCCCCTGCTGGATGCTTGGTAGGAATTTTTAGGATTCGAGGCGCTTCAGTTCCTTTTGAAGGGTATCGATCTCCGCTTGAATCGCTTCCTTGGTCCGTTTGCCCCTCTTGGTCACAAACTCGATCCAGCCTGTGGCGGCGGTGAGTAGGATCGCCACCCCATAGAGGACGGCGGATGCCACGCCGTAGTTTAAGGCGTTTACCGAGTTAAGGTTGCCGCTCTCCAAATCGGAGAACCAGACGTAGCCCATCAGCGTGGCCCGCTCCGCCAGGACCTGATAGAGGCAGACGCACAGCAGCACCACCGCCGCCACCCGGACCGCGTCCAGGACATACATGCCGATCCTGCCCTTGAGGTAGAAGCTGGCAAGGAGCATGGCCGCCAGCAGGACCAGGGCGATCTCAGACAAAACCATCACCGTTTGCAATGATTCAATGGCGTAGGTGCTGTTGGAGTAGGAGCTCAGAATGGCCAGAAATTCGGCGGCGGCTCCCGCGGCCATGGGCAGCAGCAGGGCCAGGACCCAGTAATCGTTCCGCTTAATTGGCTCGTTTGCCAGTTTCATCACTTTCCCTCCTTTTTAGGTGCGGATTTCTTCTTTTTCGGCAGTTCCAGGTCCGCGCAGACATAGAGCGCCAGGCCGGCGGCAATGGCGACGCCGGACAGAACCGCCACGCCGTAGTAGGCCGCCCGCCACCAGTTCCAGACCCACACCGTGGCGGTGGTGTCGGTCATCCAGTTGGCCAGGTTGCTCTGGGAGAAGGCCCACAGGGAGTAGTGCATATTCTCCTTCAGAGCCGCCAGCACTGCGGGATCCTTCTCCACCGTGGCCACCAGATCCGCCACAGGGGTCCGCCAGACGGTCTTGTCATTGGTGATGGCGGTGTCAAAATTGGTGGTGCCCGCCAGGATGCTCTCGATATAGGGCATATAGCTGCTGCCGTTCTGGGCCAGGTCGCTGGTCACATAGCCATTGTAATCCCACTCGTCCCGGAGGATGCCCCGCATCAGGCCCAGGTGCGCGCCGGCGTAGCAGGCGCCGATCCGGTTATAGGCGGTCATGATGCCCAGCACCGAGGTCCGGCCGGACTCCTCATAGTCGCCCTCCAGGGGGATCTGGAAGGCCCGGAGCTCGTTCTCCCGGGCGGCCTGCTCCGTGGTGAAGGTGGACAGGCCCAGGCGGGAGGTCTCCTGGGTGTTGAAGGCGTAGTGCTTGATGGCGGTGATCAGGCCCTTGGAAAGGCCGCCCGCGCCGATCTCCAGGGCGGTGTAGCCGCTGAGAACCGGGTCCTCGGAGTAATATTCGCCGTTCCGGCCGTTGTAGGGAGTCCGGTGGAGGTTGATGCTGGGGGCCCAAACCATGGGGATGTTGATCAACAAGGCATCGTTGCCCCACAGCTCGCCCATTTCCCGCATCAGATCCTTGTTCCAGCAGGCGGCCATGAGGGGCGCGCCGCCGTAGGAGTTGCAGAAGTAGCCCGCGTTGGCGTCGTCGGCCCGGACATACCAGGGGGCGTTCTCATCAGGCTGCTGGGCCAGGGTCTTTTGGATCCCCACGGAGCCGTTCTCCACATAGGAGCTGCTGCTCAGGAAATAGATCTCGCCCAGCTCCTGGAAGCTCCGATTGCCGCTGGCGGAATACCGGACCGCGTTTTCCAGGGTGATCTTGCTCAGGACGGCATCCCAGCGCTCATCGTCAAAGTCGGCGCCGAAGAGGTCGGTGAAATTCACCTCATCCCCGCTCTCCACGCCGAAGCCCGTGGAAGCAGCGTCCTGGGACAATGTGTAGAAAGCGTTTTGCAGGTAGGGAAGCATATTGCTGGTGGCTTCCAGGCCGGTATAGGTCTTGGGCCAGGTCCCCGCCCAGTCCTGGCGAGACAGGTAGGTGACGGTGCCGGCGCTGTAGAAGTTGTAGTCCATGGTGTCCAGCTGGTTCTCAACAGCCACGCCGGCCTTGGAGGTGGCAAAGGTCTTGACGTCCTTGTCCCATCCGAATTTCCGGGCAGCCTGGGCGGAACCCTCGGCGTCCATGCCGTCGGAGACACCATAGCCCTTGGCGGCCAGGATGTTGTTGATGGCCGCGTGGGCGCCCTCGGTGCCGTCGTTGGGGTTGCAGCCCAGGGCAAAGTAGTAGTCCTCGCTCTGCTCCATGATGTAGGTGCCATAGCCCTTGGCGTCATAGGAGGCCAGGTACTGCATATCCACCTCCACGGTGACGGTCTCGGTGGCCCCTGCGGCTACCTCCACCTTCTCAAAGCCCACCAGCTGAACGGCGGCCTTTTCCACCAGGTTTTCCCGGTCGTAGTCGGTGTAGGGGCTCTGGGCATAGACCTGGACCACGCTCTTGCCGTCCCGGCTGCCGGTGTTGGTCACGGAGACGGTGACGGTGGCGGTCCTGCCGTCGGCGGAGAGGGCCACGTCGGTGATCTCCTGGATAAAGGAGGTGTAGGACAGGCCGTAGCCGAAGGGATAGGTGACTTCGTCCCCATAGACCCAGCCGCTGCCGGCGGCATAGGCGCCCACGCCCTGGGAACCGGCGGCGCCGCTGTCAGGATTCAGGATGGCGTCCTCGTAGCGGGTCTCATAGTACTTGTAGCCGGTGTAAATGCCCTCGGCCTGGACCACATAGGCCCCGCCAAAGTAGTTGGTGGAGGCCAGGTCGTAGGTGGCGTAATTGCCGTAAAGATTCAGTCCCCAGTTCCGCATGGCCGGGGAGGCGGTGGAATCGGAGGCGTAGGTGTCCGCCAGGTGACCGGAGGGGTTGGCCTTCCCCGCCAGAAGGTTCGCCACGCCAATAAAGCCGTAGTTGCCGGGGTAGCCCGCCCAGAGGATGGCGTCGATGCCCTCGTCCTCGGTCAGCTCGTCGATCTCCATGGCGTTGGAGGTGGTCAGGATGACCACGACCTTGTCGAAATTCGCCTTGGCGTATTCCAGGAGGGCCCGCTCGCCGTCGGAGAGGCTCAGCACGTTTCCGGACTTGGACTGGGTGAAGTCCTCGGGGTCCCGGCCCTCGTCGCCGGTAAAGTAGTCCGCCTGCTCGGAGGAGGGACGGCCCAGGACAATAACGGCCGCGCCGTTGTACTCGGCCACGCTGCTGTCAAAGCCGCTGGCGGCAGCCTTCAGCTCGTCAATGGAGGGCTCCGCTACGGTGTAACGGTAGTCGGTGCCCAGAGCGGTGACCGCGTAGCCGGTGCCCACCAGCTTGTTGACGGAGCCGGAGGTATACGCCTCGGTAGCCGCCACGGTGTTGTAAGCGTCGCAGACCACGCCGTTGACGGAGAAGCCCACCTCCGTCAGAGCGTCCTGGAAGCTGACATTCTGGCTGGCCTCCTCAGGAGAGCCGATGTCCATGCCGTAGATGGCGTTGTCCTTGGTGCTGCGGTAGCCCATCAGCGTCAGCTTCTCCCCGGTGTCCAGGGGCAGGGCGCCGCCCTGGTTTTTCAGCAGAACGCTGCCCTCCTCCGCCAGAGCGATACCCATGGCTCGGTGGGCGTCTACCAGGGCCTGGGTGTTGGCGGTGCCGTTGGAATTGAGGTAGGCTTCGTCGGGGGTGAAAGCGTCATACTTTCCGCCGCCGGTGGAACCGGTGGTCTTGGTATGGAAAAAGTTGTTGACCTGATCCGCGTTGGCCTCCAGCATACTGCCCGCCGCAATGCTCAGGGCCAGGAGCAGGCAGAAGGCCATGGTCAGAACCCGGCCCAGCTTCCGCATGGTGCTTTTCTTCATCTTCATACATACCCTCCCTTCCCTTAGGGCTCCATGGCGGTGGTCAGGGCGGCCAGGCTGCCGGTGTAAGCCTGGTTGAGCTGATCGGTCATGGAGTAGTAATAGGTAAAGCGAATCTCATCGCCGGAAATGGCGGCTTCGGTGACCTTCCCGGCT
The DNA here is from genome assembly GCA_947625945.1 of uncultured Oscillospiraceae bacterium. Taxonomy (GTDB): domain Bacteria; phylum Bacillota; class Clostridia; order Oscillospirales; family Oscillospiraceae; genus Faecousia. The sequence goes on along the minus strand of CANQQI010000067.1, from coordinate 5,738 downwards.
GGATCAGTCACGGTGAAGGTCTCACCGTCAAAGCTCCACGCGCCGTACTCGGCTACCCCGTTGGCGTCCCAGGCGAAGCGGTACACACCGCTGTCGTACAGGGTGAAGGTGATGGCCTCGTTGGCCCCGGGGGTGAAGGCGTAGATGGCCTTGGTGGCTCCGCTCTCCACCATGCCCTTGACCAGGGCGGAGACGCTGCCGGTGTAGACCTGGTTGAGCTGGTCCGTCATGGAGTAATAGTAGGTGAAGCGGATCTCATCGCCGGAAATGGCGGCCTCGGTGACCTTGCCGGTGGGATCGGTGACGGAGAAGGCGCCATTGGCATAGCTCCACGCGCCATACTCGGCCACGCCGTTGGCCGCCCAGGCGAAGCAGTAGGCCCCGTTGCTGTAAAGGGTGAAGGTGATGGCCTCGTTGGCCCCGGGGGTGAAGGCGCAGACCACCTTGGCCGCGCCGGACTCCACCATGGCTTTGACCAGGGCGGAGGCGCTGCCGGTGTAGGCTTGATTGAGCTGGTCCGTCTGGGAGAAGTAATAGGTAAAGCTGATCTCGTCGCCGGAAATAGCTGCCTCCGTGACCTTCCCGGCGGGGTCGGTAACGGCCAGCACGCCCTCGGTAAAGGTCCAGGTACCGTATTCGGCCACGCCGTTGGCCGCCCAGGCGAAGCAGTAGGCGCCGTTGTCGTAGAGGGTAAAGGTGATGGCGTCATTGGCCGCCGGGGTAAAGGCATAGACCTCCTTGGCCGCGCCGGATTCCACCATGCCCTTGATCAGGGCGGCCACGCTGCCTGTGTAGGCCTGATTGAGCTGATCCGTCTGGGAAAAGTAATAGGTAAAGTGGATTTCGTCGCCGGAAATAGCGGCCTGGGTCAGCTCCCCGGTGGGATCGGTGACGGAGAAGGTCCCGTCATACTTCCAGGTGCCGTACTCGGCTACCCCGTTGGCCGCCCAGGCGAAGCAGTACCCGCCGTTATCGTAGAGGGTAAAGGTGATGGCGTCGTTAGCCGCTGGGATAAAGGCGTAGACCTCCTTGGCCGCGCCGGACTCCACCATGGCCTTGACCAGAGCGGAAGCGCTGCCGGTGTAAGCCTGGTTGAGCTGATCCGTCTGGGAGAAGTAATAGGTAAAGCTGAGTTCATCGCCATGAACGTCCGCTGTGGTCACGGTCCCGTTGGGGTCGGTGACGGAGAAGACGCCGCCGACATAGGACCAGGCGCCCTGCTCGCTGACGCCGTTTTCCGCCCAGGCGAAGGTATAGGTGCCGTCGGCGGAGAGCTCAAAGGTGATGGCCTCGTTGGCGCCGGGGGTGAAAGCGTAGATGGCGCCTGTGGGAACGGCCCCGTTGAAGACCGCCTGAAGCTGGGCAAGGGAAGCCACATAGCTCTGGCTGGAACCGCCGGAGCGATAGGTCAGCCGCAGCAGATTCCCCTCTGTGGAGGCGCTTATGGTCTCCCCGGCGGGGGTGGTCAGGGTCAGGGTGTCCTCGCTCCACACATACGCGCCGGTCTCCCGCAGGTCGCCGTCGGTGTAGGTGTAGGTGCCGTCGGCATAGAGGACCAGGGTGACGCTGGCGTCAGAGGCGGGGATCAGCTCCGCCAGAGGCGTGAGGATCGCGGCCTCCATCTCGGCCACAGCGCCGGTGTAGCCCTGATTGAGCTGGTCGGTCTGGGAGAAATAGTATGTAAAGGAGATCTGCCCATCCACGATCTCCGCCGCCGTCTCCTTCCCGGCGGGGTCGGTAAAGGTCAGGGTCTGGGCCACCCGGTCATAGACGTAGGTCCCGCTCTCGCTGACCTGATTGGCCGCCCAGGCGAAGGTATAGGTGCCGTCGGGGTACACGTCGAAGGTGATCTCCGGGTTGGTGTCGGAGGTGAAGGTGTAGCCCGTCTGGGTCACGTCGGGGCCCTGGGGTCCGCTGGGGACGCCGGGCATGTCGGCGCCGCCGCCATCCACCGCGCCGGTGAAGGTGAAGGTGCCGTACTCGTACTCGCCCAGGACCACAGTCTGGGCGCAGTTGCCGCTGCCGCTGGCAGCAATGTAGGGGCCGACGATGAAATCCGTCACCAGTTCCCCGTTGCAGGTTCCCGCCTGGAAGGACAGGTCATCCGTTTCGGTGTAGTCGATGGGGTAGCTGCCCAAATCGTAGCCCACGGTCATATCGAACACATCCACTTCCACTGCCAGGCTGGTGGCGGGAGACAGGGTGACGGTCACGCCGTCGGCTTCCACCGTGTAGGTGCCATAGTAGGTGTAGGTGTTGAAATTCCGGTCCCCCACGCCGCCGTCAGAGCTCCAGCGGTCGACAGAGGCCTGGTCCGCGCCCATCTCCTTGGTCAGAGCGTAGGTGCCGTCGCCATTGAGGACCAGGGTATCCTTGGCGTAGGCGCCCACGGTGCCGGTGGTCCGCCAGAGGCTGGAATCCACCACATTGTCATACCAGTATTCATCCAGGGCGGCCACGTCCAGGGTATAGGTCTGGGCGGCGCCTGAGGGACTGTCCCCGCCGGGTTCACCGCCGGGGGTGGTGGGAGCCTCCTGCCTGGTGACGTTTTCCAGGGCCGGCAGCACCACGCTGCACCCGGAAAGAGCCACGGTCAACGCCAGAATCAGCAAAAGCGTCCACCAGGTTTTTTTGATTGATCTCATTGTTCCTCCTTTTCCCATCCACACAAAGAACGGTATTGTATTTCAGTACGCGAAATCGCGTGTCCTGACAATAAAATGGGCTCCGCCCGCAATCTCTCCCGGCCTCGCGCTTTTCCCCGGGCCGCGGCGCTGGCGCCCGGGGGTAAGTCGTTTTCCTGTCCACCATGCTCAATGCGGAAAAACTCCATTTTTACTTTTTTGGTTAATTGTGCCATAATGATGTTAAGATTTTGTTTCTCCTTTGTAAAGTTTGAAAAATAGATACAAAAATTGTCCCTTGCTGGAGGCTGACTCTGGAAAGGCCCGTCACCCGATCACCGAGAATTCCAAAGGGAGTTCGGCAACTTAACGGGGGCGCCCCATGGAACCGGGAACCATCGATCAAGTCAAGATTACAGGCATCGTGAAGCCGGGGGTCTTCAGGATACAAAAAGAGCCTGCACCGGCAGGCTCTCGCTATTCTGTTCATTAGGCAGGGAAATCCCCACCTGCTTCTTTTGCGGAATTCTCGCGCCCTTATTCAAACATCGTTTTCAATATTCTTTATTTTCTTCGCCGGGACGCCGCCTACGACACAGTTATCCGGCACATCCTTTGTCACCACGGCTCCGGCGGCAATGACCACATTGCTGCCGATTGTTACACCGGGGAGAATGGTTACATTGCCGCCGATCCATACATCATTTCCGATGGTGACGGGCTTTCCGATCCCCAAGTGCTCCCGGCGGCCTTTGGGAGTGATCGGGTGGTTAACCGTGGTAATCAGCGTGTTCGGTCCAATCATCACATAGTTCCCGATACGCACCGGCATGATGTCAAGGATCGTCACGTTGTAGTTTGCGAGAAACTGATCTCCCACATGGATGTTCTTTCCGCTGTCACACATGAATCCGGGGCACAGGCACACATCCCGTCCCACGGAGCCGAAATACTGTTTAATCAGTACGGCCTGCTCATCCTCCGTCGCGTCAGCGTCCTGCATTTTCCGCAGCTCCCGACAGAATTTGATCGCGTTTAACTTTTACCTTTTTGTGGCCTCGATCACACTGGCGAGCCGCAGCGCCATCGCGGGTGGAATGGACGCGGAGCGGGCTTACAATATCAGCGACCTCTATATTTTGAAAATGGATACCCTGCAAAGCGTGGACGAGGTAAAGGCTCTGCACGCCGATATGTTTGCGTTCTATACAAAAGAAATGACGGCGCTTGATAAAGTCAGCGTCTACTCCAAACCCGTTGTCCTGTGCTTGGATTACATCTATGACCATCTGCATGAGCCGATACGAGTAGAAGACCTGGCGGCCCGGACAGGCTTAAACAGAAGCTATCTGTCAACGCTGTTCAAAAAAGAAACCGGATCCTCCGTTTCCGCGTATATTCTTTCCAAGCGGATCGAAGCGGCAAAGAACATGCTGAAGTTCTCCGCATATTCCTTTGCCGAAATCTCCGCCATTCTGGCGTTCAGTTCTCAAAGCCATTTTATTCGGGTATTCAAAGCCCACACAGGATACACGCCGCGGGCGTACCGGAATCAATTTTTCCGCCTGGTGACGGGAGAAGAAAATGGGCTAAAACGATAGGTCATTTCCAATGAAATAGCAAAAAGCCGCCCGTTCACATGAAACGATTGGCTCTGAAAAAGTGGAAAAACCGCCTATTTTTCCGTTTTCCTTTTCTGCCGCCCTGCTGACTTTCTGAATCCCTCTGGGGCGGCTGGATGGGGAAACGGTGGCCGGAAAGCCACTTGGCGCCGCTGGCGGCGGCTCGAAGCGCGGAATCGCTGTTTCCGAAGCCGCTGCTGGCGGAGGCGCAGAACGGGGCCACTGTTTTGCCTGAGAAATCATAGCTTTCGAAAAAGGTACTCATGATCCGCGGCGCTTCGCCCCACCAGATGGGATAGCCAATGAATACGACGTCGTACTGTTTCATATTCGCAACTGTTCCGGAGATCGCGGGGCGGGCGCTGGGGGCGTTCATCTCCACAGAGGAACGGCTGTTTGCGTTGCCATAGTCCAGATCCTCTTCCGTATAGGGCTGCTCCGGTGTAATTTCGTAAAGGTTAGCGCCAAATCCGTCTGCTAATATCTGATCGCCTATGGCGGCCATCAGACGGCGGCGGTGGCTGCCGAGGTGCTGTTGGTATGCGGCTACCTGAAAAAGAAAAAGGCCGCCTAAACGGAATCGCGCTGCATTTACGCGGTTTTCTCCTTCTTCTCTAAAAAGCGGAGACCGGGTCCGAAAGGGCCCGGCCTCTGCCGTTTTTATTGTGCTTACCGCAACAGTTTTCTATTGTTCGATCTGGTTTATAAGGGGACGGAAAAAATACAGTTGCTTTCCAACCCCAGGGGGTTCCGATTGCAAAGGATGTTTCAATCCGCGTGGACTCAAAGGGAGGGGCACAAGGACCTGTCTCCATTTTCTCCCCCCGTGGGGAGAAAATGATGGATCGGCCCGGTCAAGCCCGGGCCGGCGACAGTCCACCGGACTGTCGCATTTCATCTTTCAAGTCCTTGCGCCCCATGAGAATACAGCCTCCGGCAAAAGCCGGAGGCTGTATTTTGGCTAACCACAATAAAAGAGATATTTCCAGCAATTTGGGATGTAGACTTGAACCCCCGCACCGCAGGCGCGCAGCCGCAAAAAGTTGGTAGCGACAGTGAGCCGTCGTGAGCGCATTTATAAGCGAACAGGCGAACCGAGCGTGACTTTTTGCGGAGGAGGACACCCGCCCGCAGGCGGGCGTGCAAAGCACAACCGCCGCGAAGGCGGCGGCTCTTAGCGCGGCGCAGGAGCGACGGAGTGAGTGAGAGATGACTTTTCAAAGAAAAGTCGTCGCGAACGATACAGAGTCCGCGACGACGATAGCAGGGGCACAAGGACTTGTCTCCATTTTCTCCCCCCCGTGGGGAGAAAATGATGGATCGGCCCGGTCAAGCCCGGGCCGGCGACAGTCCACCGGACTGTCGCATTTCATCTTTCAAGTCCTTGCGCCCCATGAGAATACAGCCTCCGGCAAAAGCCGGAGGCTGTATTCTGGCAGGGGCACAAGGACTTGAACCCTGAGCCTACGGTTTTGGAGACCGCCGCTCTACC
>CANQQI010000066.1 GCA_947625945.1 uncultured Oscillospiraceae bacterium | reverse complement strand
TTGATGTCCTTCTTCGCCAGATAGTCCAGCAGGCTGCGGCGCTTGCCGACCATCATCAGCAGGCCCCGGCGGGAGTGATTGTCATGCTTGTGGACCCGCAGGTGATCGGTCAGCTCGTTGATCCGGGCGGTGAGAATGGCGATCTGCACCTCGGGAGAGCCGGTGTCACCCTCATGGGTGGCGTTTTCCAGGATGACCTGGGTCTTCTTTTCCTTCTGAATCATGGTATTTCCACCTTTCAAAAAATTACCCGCAGGCTAAGTCAGGGCCGATGGAGCGCCGTTTTGGCTGTATCCCGCGACTGGGCCGGGGGCGAATAGCGGGCCGTTTGGCCAGCCCGACTATCATAGCATGATTTTATCCAAAAGTAAAGGAAAAATTTCCATTTTTTCAAAGAAATCCAGAGCGAACCTCCCGATTTCTTCCCTTTCCGCCCCCTCCGGCAGCCGCCGGAAAAAGGCCAGGGTCATTAGGGCCCCCGCCTCCGGCGGGCCGCCCTTTGGGAAGAACAGCTCTGCCCCCTCCGGCCCCAGGACCGCCGCGGCGGGATGCCAGAGGCCCCGGATTCCGGCCAGACAGGCGTAGGACCCCGGCTGGAGCCGGGCCAGCTCCGCCGGCAGGGCCAGGCGGCAGATCGGGCCGTCCGGCATGGCTTGCCCGGTGAGCAAATGGGGGTGGCCCAAAAAGCCGTTGGCTTCCTGGATTTCCCCCGCCTCCAAAAGGTGGCGGATGTGGGTGGAGGAGACGGTCAGGCCCCGGAATTTTTGCTCCGGCACCGATATATAGGGGATGCCCGCCCTCTGGCAGGCGGCGGAGAGCTTCCCCCCGTCCCCCTCCCCGCCCCGGCCGCAGCGGAAATTGTGGCCCCAGACCAGGCCCGCCGCCCGGTGTTCGGTCAGCAGCGTCTGAAAAAAGACCTCCCAGGGCATTTCCATCATGGCCCGGTTGAAGGGCAGCACCAGTACCCGGTCCATGCCCAGGGCCTTTAGCAGCCGGACCCGGTCGGGCAGGGTGTTGATCAGTCCCGGGGCGGCCCCGTCCGTCAGGGCCTTGGGGTGGTGATCGAAGGTCAGGGCCCCCGCCGCCGTCCCCAGCCGGTCCGCCAGGTCCCGGCAGGCGCGCAGAAGGGCGGCGTGGCCTAAATGGACCCCGTCGAAAAAGCCCAGGGCCAAAACTTGTTTTGTTTCTGTCATACCTCAAAAAAGCTCTTTACCGTGGTCACGACCCCGTCCTGGGCCCGGGCCAGCATGAGAAATTCCCCCTCCGGGCTGTAGGCCCGGTAGAGCCCGTCCGCCAGGGGCCGGGAGAAGGGATTGCCGCTGCGGCAGCGGCGGGCCTGTTTTTCTGTCAAAGACACGGCAGGGAGATGGTCAAATAAAGCGTCCACCGGCAGCAGATATTTTTCCGGCCCCTCCAGCAGCATTTCCAGCGAGACGGCCTCCCGGAGGGTGAACCTGCCCGCCGCTTCCCGGCGGAGGGCGGCCATGCAGCCCCCGCAGCCCAGGGCGGCGCCGATGTCCTTACAGAGCGTGCGAATGTAGGTTCCTTTGGAGCAGTGGACCCGTATTTCCGCCGATTCCCCGGAAAAAGCGGTGCATTCCAGGGAAAAGATCGTGATCTGCCGGGGCTTTCGCTCCACCTCTTTCCCCGCCCGGGCCAGGTCGTAAAGCCGCCGGCCCTCCACCTTCAGGGCGGAGTACATGGGCGGCACCTGAAAAATTTGCCCGGTAAATTGGGACAGGATCGCCCGGAACTGTTTTTCCGTTATGGACACCTCTTGGCTTGACAGCACCCTGCCGGTAATGTCCTCGGTGTCGGTGGTCAGCCCCAGCCGCACCTTTGCCAGGTAGGTCTTTTCCGCGTCCTCAAAAAAGGGCACCGCCCGGGTGGCCCGGCCCACAAAAACCGGCAGCACCCCCGTGGCCATGGGATCCAGGGTGCCCCCGTGGCCGATCCGGCGGGTGTCGCAGGCCCGGCGGAGCCGGGCGGTCACGTCCTGGCTGGTCCAGCCGGCGGGCTTGTCCACCACCAGGATCCCGTTCATAGCGCCTCCGCCATGGCCTGTTCCATGGCCTGGGCCGCCGCTTCCAGGGACATTTTCAATGTGGCCCCGGCGGCTCCCGGATGGCCGCCCCCGCCGAAGCCGCGGCAGATGGCGGCGGCGTCATAGCCCGGCGCGGCCCGGAGGGAGACCTTCACCGACCCGCCGGAATTTTCCCGGAGGGTGGCGGCCAGCACCACTCCCGGCAGGGAACGGGGCAGGCCGGAGACGTTCTCTAAGTCGTCCTCCGTGGCCTCCAGGGCGGTCTCCACCGCCTTGGGCAGGGGGAACACGGCGAGGCGCCCGCCCTGGGACCGGCGGATATGCTCCGCCGCGTAGCCGTTGAGCCGGAGCTTGGCCAAGGAGGTGGTTTCAAAAATGGCCTGGTTGATGGAAAACAGGTCGCCCCCTGCCTGGGCGCAGGCCGCCGCCACGGTAAAGGTGTGGGCGGTGGTGTTGGCGTAGCGGAAGCAGCCGGTGTCCGTGGACACGGCGGTGTAAAGGGCCTCCGCGATTTTCCGGTCCATTTCCAGGCCCCAGAGGTTTAGCAGATCCCAGATCAGCTCCCCGCAGGCCCCCATTTCCGGGTCCACCAGCTCCTGGGGGGTGAAGGACTCCCCGGCGTGGTGGTCCAGCCGCAGCTGGATATCCGGCAGCAGGGGCATAAAGCTGTCGGGCAGCATATTTTTGGAGGCCACGTCCACGGAGATCACCGTCTGCCCGGCCTGGGGAGCGTCCACGGTGAGTCCGGAGAGCAGGGGCAGGTATTTTTCCGTCACCTCCGGGTTTTTCAGGACGTGGGCGGATTTCCCCAGGGCCCGAAGGGCCCGGCACAGCGCCGCGGCGGAGCCCACCGTGTCCCCGTCGGGGCGGCGGTGGGTGAGGATCAGGTAGCGGTCCCGGCTCAGAAGCCAGGCGGCGGCGTCAGCTCTCGTCATCGGCATCGGACTCCTCCAGGGAGCGCAGCAGCTCCAGCATTTTGGCCCCCTGGACGATGGACTCGTCCAGGACCCATTGCAGCTCCGGGGTGCAGCGCAGCTGCAGCGTCCGGGCCAGGTCCCGGCGCAGGAAGCCCGCGGCGGATTTAAGGCCCTTTAGGGCCTCTTTGGCTTTCTCCGTTTCCAGGAAGCTGACGTAGACCTTGGCGTACTTCTGATCCGCCGTCACCTCCACCCGGGTGATGGAGATCATGGTGTCCCGCACCCGGGGGTCCTTGACCTCCCGCAGACGGTCGGCCAGCTCCTTGCGGACCGCCTCGTTGATCCGGTCCAATCGGTTGGATGGCATAATGGATCCCTCCTTCTCGGAAATCCGCCGCGCCGGGTGGGCGCGGCGGGATCTGGTTAAACCTGAATTTGCTCCATGACGAAGCACTCGAAAACGTCGCCCTCTTTGATGTCGTTGAACTTGGCGATGCTCATGCCGCACTCGTAGCCGGCGGCGACCTCCTTGACCGGGTCCTTGAACCGCTGCAGGGAGCCCACCTCGCCCTCGTGGACCACGATGTTGTCCCGCAGCACCCGGACCTTGGCGTCCCGGGCCACCTTGCCGTCCTTGACCATGCAGCCGGCGATGGTGCCCACGGCGGAGACCTTGTAGGTCACCCGAACCTCGGCGTGGCCGATGACGGCCTCCCGGTACTTGGGGGCCAGCATGCCCTTCATGGCGGCCTCGATCTCGTCGATGGCATCGTAAATCACCCGGTAGAACCGCATATCCACCTTGGACCGCTGGGCGTTGGCCTGGGCGGCGGCGTCCGCCCGGACGTTGAAGCCTACCACGATGGCCCCGGCGGTGGATGCCAGCAGGATGTCGGACTCGTTCACCGCGCCGACCCCGGCGTGGATGACCTTCACCCGGACCTCGTCGTTGGAGATCTTCTCCAGGCTGGCCTTGATGGCCTCTGCGGAGCCCTGAACGTCGGCCTTGACGATCAGATCCAGCTCCTTCATCTCCCCCTCCTTCATCTTGTCGAAGAGGTTGTCCAGCGTCACCTTGGTGGCCAGCTTGGCCTGGGCGTCCTTTTCCGCCTGGCGGCGCTGCTCCACCAGCTCCCGGGCCATCCGCTCGTCGGAGACGGCGTTGAACTCGTCGCCGGGGGTGGGCACGTCGGCCAGGCCGGTGATCTCCACGGGCTGGGAGGGGCCGGCGGTCTTGACGGTGCGGCCCTTGTCGTTGGTCATCACCCGGACCCGGCCCACGGCGGTGCCGGCGATGACGATGTCGCCCTGCTTCAAGGTGCCGTTTTGCACCAGCAGCGTGGCGATGGGGCCCCGGGCCTTATCCAGCCGAGCCTCGATGACGGTGCCCTTGGCGGGCCGGTTGGGGTTGGCCTTCAGATCCTGAACCTCGGCGGTGACGATGACCATTTCCAGCAGATTATCGATGCCCATGCCGGTCTTTGCGGAGATGGGGCACACGATGGTGTCCCCGCCCCATTCCTCGGGCAGCAGGTCGTACTCGGTGAGCTGCTGCTTGATCCGGTCGGGGTTGGCCCCGGGCTTATCCATTTTGTTGATGGCCACCACAATGGGGATCTTGGCGGCCTTGGCGTGGTTGATGGCCTCGATGGTCTGGGGCATGATGCCGTCGTCGGCGGCCACCACCAGAATGGCGATATCCGTACACATGGCGCCCCGGGCCCGCATGGAGGTGAAGGCCGCGTGGCCGGGGGTGTCCAGGAAGGTGATGGGATTGCCGCCGATCTGCACGGTATAGGCGCCGATGTGCTGGGTGATACCGCCGGCCTCGCCGGAGACCACGTTGGTCTTCCGCACGGCGTCCAGCAGGCTGGTCTTGCCGTGGTCCACGTGGCCCATGACCACTACCACGGGGGAACGGGGCTGGAGCTCCTCGGCGGTGTCCACATGGTCGTCGATAATCCGCTCCTCAATGGTGACGGTGACCTCCCGCTCCACCTTGCAGCCCAGCTCCGTGGCCACGAACTCCGCGGTGTCATAGTCGATGGTCTGGTTGATGGCGGCGATGACGCCGTTTTTCAGCAGCAGCTTGATGACCTCCCCGGCGGTCTTCTTCATCCGGGAGGCCAGCTCGCCCACGGTGATCTCGTCGGGGATCTTCACGGTGACGGGGGCCCGGCGGGCCACCTCCATCTGGAGGCGGCGGAGCTTCTCCTGCTCCTCGTTGCGGGCCTTGCTGCCCTTGAACTTGCCGTCTTTTTTATTATTGGCCTTTTTGCCGCCGCCGATGCGCTGCTTGCCGCCGGTGTACTTCTGCTCCCGCTCGCTCATCAGGCTGTCCACCCGGTCGTCGAAGCGGGCGGCGTTGACCTGGACGGCGGAGGTGTCCACCACCCGGCGCTCCCGCTTCCGCTCCGGCTCCTTGGGCTTGGCAGGCTTTTGGGGCTGGGCGTTCTGGGGCGCGGGCTTTTGCTCCGGCTTGGCCTCGGATTTGGGCGGGAGGGGCTTGCCCTCCTGCTTCTTGGGCTGCTCCGGGCGCTTGGGGGCCTTGGCCTGATCCGGGGCAGGGGTCTCGGCCTTGGGCTGCTCCGGCTTGGGAGTCTCCTTGGGCGGCTCCGCGGGCTTGGGCGCGGGCTTGGCCGCCTGGGCGGCGAAGACCTGCTCCAGGGACGTGATCTGATGGGTCTGGGTCATGTAGTCAAAAACCGCGTTGAGCTCCTGGTCCGTCAAAATTTGGGAATAGGACTTGGGCTTGGCGGAAAATTTCGCGACGATGGCGGAAATATCCTTGGGCGGCAGGCCAAAATCCGCCGCGACTTCCTTTACTCGGTACTTCACTAAACTCATATGCGCACCTCCAAAATCAATGTTCCTTCTTCTTCCGGCGCTTGTTGCGCTGATGGGCCTTGGCCTCCTCCTGCCGCTGGCGGAGACGGTCCGCCGACGATTGAAGGGCCTGGGTCACGTCCTCCGGCGGGGGCGGGTCCAGGGCTTTCAGAAAGGCCAGGGCCAGGGGCGGGTCTAAAAAGGCGGCCACAGCCAGTTGGGCCCGGCCCACGGCGGCGCCCAGCTCCTCCTTGGAGCGGCCCAACCGGAGACATTTTTGGTTCGTGCCCGCCGTCATGCTCTCCGCCTGCCGCCAGGCGCGGTCGGCGGCGTCGGCGGCCACGAGAATCAGCCGGGCATCCCCCGCCCGGGCGGCGGCGGCAGCCGCTTCCTCTCCCAGAGCGGCCAGGCCCGCCTTGTGGGCCAGGGACAGATACTGCAAAGCTCTATCCATTTCCCGCCTCCATTTCCCGGGCCAGGCGATCGTAGACCTCCTGAGGGATGGGGGTTTCCAGGCTCCGTTCCAGCGCCCGGGAGCGCTGCGCCTTTTTCAGGCACTCGGGGTTGGGGCACAGGTAGGCCCCCCGGCCGTTGACCTTGCCGGAAAAATCCAGACCCACCGTGCCGTCGGTCCGGCGCACCACCCGAATCAGCGCCCGCTTGGCCTTCCGCTCCCGGCAGCCCATACACTGCCGCTGGGGAATTTTCTTCTCCATGGACGGCCCCCCTTACTCCTGGGCGGCGCCTTCCAGGGAGGACTGGGATTTGATGTCGATCTTGTAGCCGGTGAGCCGGGCGGCCAGGCGGGCGTTCTGGCCCTCCTTGCCGATGGCCAGGCTCAGCTGGTTGTCCGGCACCACCACCCGGCAGGCCTTCTGGCCGGGGATCTGGGTGACGGAGACCACCTCCGCCGGACTTAGGGCGGCCCGGACATATTCACAGGGGTCTTCCGAAAAGACCACGATATCCACCTTTTCGCCGTGGAGCTCCTCCACCACGGCGGCCACCCGGCCGCCTCTGGGCCCCACGCAGGCGCCCACGGGATCCAGCCCCTCCTGGGCGGCCCGGACGGCCATCTTGGAGCGGGACCCGGCCTCCCGGGCGATGTTGCGGATCTCCACCTGGCCCTCGAATATCTCCGGGGTCTCCAGCTCGAAGAGCCGCCGGATCAGATTGGGATGGGTCCGGGAGACGTAGAGCACCGGCTCCCGGCCGGCGTTCCGGGTCTCCAGAGAGTAGGCCTTTACCATTTCGCCGGGGGCGAAGGTCTCCCCGGGGATCTGCTCGCTGGAGCGGAGGACGGCGTCGCTGGCCTCCTCCCCCTGGCCCACGGTGAGGACCAGGGCGCCGGGGTCGTTCTCCGCCAGATGAATCTTCCACATGGGAATGCTCAGCTCCCGGGCCAGCTCATAGGCCGAGGCCTTCCGGCCGGTGTTCCGCTGGATCAGCTCCTCCGCCTCGGAGATCTGCTTTTTCACGGCGGCGAAGTCCGTCACCTTGCCGGTGACCAGCTCCTGGGCCTTGGCGGTGAACCGCTCGGGGGCGGCGTTCATGCCCCGCTCGGCCTCCCGGATGCCCTGGATCACCACCTGCTTGGCGGTCTGGGCGGCGATGCGCCCGAATTTGTCGATATTGATGGGGATGCTGATGACGCCCCCCACCTGGGCGTTGGGATCGATGGTGAGGGCGGCATCCAGCTGGATCTCCAGAGCGGAGTCCTCCACCTCCTCCACCACGGTCTTGACCTGGAACATGGTCAGGCCCTTTTCGCTCAGGTCCACCACCACGTTTTCCGCGGGCACGTCCCGGTGATCCTCCCGGTCCCGGCGGTAGGCGTTGGTCAGGGCCTGCTTCAGCCGCTCCACCATGTAGTCCACGGGGATGCCCTTCAGGGCCTCCAGATCCCGCAGGCTGGCGAAAATTTCCGCGCCGATGTCCACCTTGGGAGCCTCGACGGTCTTCTTCCGAGTATTTCTGGCCATTTTCTTTCCTCCTGGTTCCATATGTGTTAAAATTCGGCCCGGAGACGCACCAGAGCCACCTGGGATCTTTCCAGGGTCACAGGCTCCCCCTCCGTGGGCCGGACGGTGATCCGCCCGCCGTCATAGCCTTCCAAAATCGCGGGAAATTCCTTTCTTCCCCCCAGGGGGCGGTAGAGCTTCACCCAGATGGGGGACCCCATAAATTTCTCAAAATCCGACGGCCGCCGCAGTGGCCGTTCCAGACCGGCGGAGCAGACCTCGAAGTGGTAGCGCTCCGGGATGGGGTCGGCCTCGTCCAGCAGGGGGTCCAGCGCCCGGGCGACAGCCTCGCAGTCATTGATGCTCACGCCGCCGTCCTTGTCGATGTACACCCGGAGGAACCGCTCGGAGCCCTCCCGAACGTACTCCACGTCCCACAGCGCGCAGCCCTGGGCCTCCGCGATGGGCCGGGCCATCTCCGCGACCAAGTCCGTTACTTTCAATAAATTCGCCTCTTTCAGCGCAAAAGAGAGGGGCGGATCCCCTCTCTTTTGTAGTATCTACGCAAGATTACTGATAGTATACCATCCTTGTCCCCATTTTGCAAGAGGGAAATGGAAGAAAAATCCGGTTTTTTTCAACAAAATTCGAAAAAACCTACGCCTCACACCAGCCGTCCGGGTCCACCGGCTCGCCCTGGATGTATTTCCGGTCCCAGTCGTCGTCAAACAGGCGGCTGGAGCGCTCCAGGGGGCATCCGGCGGCCAGATCGTCGGCCAGGGTCCGCAGGGCGGGCGCCGGCTCCAGGCAGTCCATGTAAAATTCCGGCAGAGCCGGCTCCCCCAGGCTGGCTCCTAGCAGGGCGCCGGCCACGGCCCCCACGGCGGCGCTGCGGCCCGAGTGGTTCACGGCGCAGATCATGGCGGCGTCAAAGTCCCCCCCGGAGGTCAGCACGGCGTAGAAGGCGCCGGCCAGAGCCCGGGGCGCGGTGTCGCATTCCAGACGGGTCATCACCTGATGGGGATCCTCCGCGCTTTTTGCCAGGGCAATGACCCGATGGAGCATCCCCCGCAGCTCCTCGGCCTGGGGATACTGCCGTCCAAACTGGGCCGCGGCGACGTCGGCGGCCTGGCGGAAGTGCTCCTCCATAGGAACCTCCGGCTCCTGGGCCAGCCCCGCTACGCAGTAGGCCAGCACCGCCCCGGACAGGAAGGTGACGGGATCCCCGTGGGTCAGCGCCACGGTCTCCATGCCCAGCTGGCCGATCTCCTGGGGCTTCATCCGGTCCGAATCAAAGAACAGGCCCACGGGGATGGCGGCGGTGAGGCTGCCGCAGGAGGCGGACTTGCCCACCGGCTCCTCCGGGGAGCCGGCCTCCCCCCGGCGGAGGGTGTCCAGCATCCAGGTGTCCATGCAGCACCGGCGGCGCAGCTCCGGCACCCGGCTGACCCAGCACAGCGCCCGGTCCGGCGCCCGGCGGGTATTCTGAATCTGGGCCCATTCCCGCTGGGCCGCGGCCACATAGCGGATAAAGGGGGCCATTTTTCCCTGGGTCTGCCCCCGGGTGGCTCCCAGGAGCAGGGCGTTGGCGGTGTAGGCCGCCAGCTGGGTGTAGGAGGTGACGTCGGCATAGCCGTTGACCAGGTCGTAGCCCAGCAGACCGTTGGGCCCGTAATCCCGCTGGATCTCAGGCCAGGATTTGCTGTCCACAGTGTAGCCCATGGCGTCGCCTACGGCAAGGCCCAGCAGGCACCCTCGGCAAATTTCGGCTTTCGTGGGCATACCGCCGCCCCCTTTCTGCTTTCTCCCTTTATCTTATACCGAAATAGGGAAAAAAGCAAGCGAAACTCTCAAAAATGGGAAATTCCGGGGACGGTTTTCAGGGTCTCCGTCAAAAGGGGCAGACATTCCTCCGTGACCCCGGCGTAGTTGACCACCAGGGTGGCGCGGACGTCCGCTGGGGGCGGGGCGTGGTAGTATTGGGACAGGGTGCGGATGGCGACGCCCGCCCGGGCAAAGTGGGCACGGAGGGCCGGGTCGGAAACCGAGGTGTCCACCTTCAAAAGGAAGTGGAGTCCCGCGTCCTGCTCCGCGATGGCGAAGGCCGGGCCGCATTCCCGGATGGCGGCGATGACCCGACTCCGCCGGGCCCGGTAGGTCTTGCGCATCCGGTTGATGTGCTTTTCAAAATAGCCCCGGCTGAGAAACCGGGCCAGAGCGTACTGCTCAAAGCTGGGGACGGTGCAGCCGTAAAACCCCAGATTTTCCTTCAGACGCCGGTACAGCGCCTCCGGTAGGGCCAGATAGCCGATCCGGATGGCGGGGGCCAGACTCTTGGAGAAGGTGTTCATATAGATCACCCGTTCCCGGTCCAGGGAGGCCATGGCGGGCAGGGGATGGGCCCGGAACTCACTGTCGTAGTCGTCCTCGATGATCCACCGGTCCGGGGCGGCCTGTGCCCATTCCAGCAGGGCTGTCCGCCGGGACATGGAGGTGACGGCCCCGGTGGGGAAGTGGTGGGCCGGGGAAAAGTGGAGCACCTGGGCCCCCTCCAGTCCCTGGGGCACCACTCCCTGGCCGTCCAGGGGGGCGGGGACGCACCGGGCGCCACCGGCGGTGTAGATGCTGCGCAGCTTTCCGTAGCCCGGCTCCTCCAGAGCGAACACCTTGTCCCGACCTAGGAGCTGGAGCAGCAAATTGCACAGAAAATCGGTGCCCGCGCCGATGAGGATCCGCTCTGGCTCCACGGACAGGCCCCGAAACGCCGCCAGATGCCCGGCGATAGCCTGGCGCAGCTCCAAAATACCCAGGCTGGGCATGGGGGCCAGCAGCGCCGGCCCCAGATCCAGGGCCACCTGCCGCTGGAGGCGGCTCCAAACGGAAAAGGGGAAGTCCGGCGGGGCGGAGGAGGTCAGATCCAGCTTCGGGGGCGGTGGGGCAGCCTCCGGCGGGTCCGGCAGGGGCCGGACCGGGGCGGACCGCTCCACCGATTCTACAAAATAGCCCACCCGCTCCTGGGCCCGGAGATATCCCTCCGATAGCAGCTGGGAATAGGCGGCCTCCACCGTGATCCGGCTGACCCGGAGATGGGAGGCCAGTGCCCGCTTGGAGGGCAGCTTCTCCCCCGGCGGGAGGGCGCCGGAGAGAATATCGTCCCGGAGGGCCCGGTAGAGAGACTCATACAGGGGCAGGCCCGGCGCTTTTTTCAGGGTGTAGGTTCGCATACCGGCGCAGGCCCTTCATGGGTTTTGGGGCGTGGCGGAGGACCGCAGCGCTTCGATCAGGTCGGGAATGGCCCGGCGGGCCCAGGCGATGATCTTGTCCCC
>CANQQI010000065.1 GCA_947625945.1 uncultured Oscillospiraceae bacterium | reverse complement strand
CACAGACAGCAAGCCCTTTCGGTAGCTTGAACAATTTTTACTTCAATTTATTGTCTAACTTTTTGGGGGCACTTCACGGATGGATTTCCAAATATGGCTGTTCTCATTTGTTGCACCCCTGTTTGGCAGCTACCCTGTGTCAGTATTGTTTCGATACTGTCTTATTGGAAGCTACCTGAGGGGCGGTTTTATTTTGGCAATAGAGGGATTTATATGATCCAGTCCGACAGCCCGGCACTTCTATTATAACGATCTTTCCCCTCCGCCTCTTCTTCTGCCTAAAAACCTTGCCAGGCCGCCTTCGCTGGTCTCCTTGTACTGCTTGGCCAGGTTCAGGCCCGTTTCGTACATGGCCTTGCAGACCATATCGTAGCTGATGTTCCGGGTGCCGCAGAGGAAATAGCTCAGATTGCAGGCGTTCATGGCTCGCATGGCCGCCACGGCGTTGCGCTCGATGCAGGGGATTTGCACCAGGCCGCTGATGGGGTCGCAGGTCAGGCCCAGGTGGTGCTCCATGGCCATCTCCGCCGCGTACTCCACCTGATCCAGGTTCAGGCCATACAGCTCCGCCAGGGCCGCCGCCGCCATGGAGCAGGCGGTGCCGATCTCCGCCTGGCAGCCGCACTCCGCCCCGGAGATGGAGGCGTTCCGCTTGGTCAGGCTGCCGATGATTCCCGCCGTGGCCAGGCCCCGGAGGATCTGTTCATCTGAGGCGTTTTGGGTGTCCTGGAAGTATTTCAGCACCGCCGGCAGCACGCCGCTGGCCCCGCAGGTGGGGGCGGTGACGATGGTGCCGTTGTCCGCGTTCTGCTCGGAGACAGCGTAGGCATAGGCGCAGATGATCCGGCACTCCCGGACCTGGGGCACCTCGGTGGACAGCTCCTGCTCATATAGATATCGGGCCTTCCGCTGGACTCCCAGCCCGCCGGGCAGGGTCCCGGTGGCCCGCAGGCCCTGGTCGATGGAGGCCTTCATGGCCTGCCAGACCTCCATCAGGAAGTCCCAAATTTCCGGTCCCTCGTTGATCTCCACATACTCGCTGAGGGTGCCGATGTAGCGCCATTTGCAGAAATCCGCGATCTCCGCGAAGGAGTTTTCCGGGTACACCTCCGGCCCCTGGACCTCCGGCCGGCCAGGGATGCGGATGTCCCCGCCGCCGACGGACTCCACCCGCAGCTGGGCAAGCTCCCGCCCTTCGAAGTACGCGAAAAAGTCCATGGTGTTGGGATGGCTGCCCTCCGACGCCTCCCCGGCGAATTCGATCTGGGTCTGACGGGGCGCGAACACCTGCCGCAGGACCCGGTCCGTGCCATGGCCCACCCCGGTTTTGCTCAGGGAGCCGTAGAGAACGATCCGAAAGGCGTCTGCCTGGGGATTCTCCGCCAAAAATAATTTCGCCGCCCGCTCCGGCCCCATGGTGTGGGACGAGGACGGCCCTTTCCCGATTTTATACAGCTCCCGGATCGATTTCATAAAGCGTTCCCCCATTGCGGTTTTCTTTAGGTGACGGGAATCGAAGCCACGTCGGTTTCCGGCGGGTCATTTCCGCCCAGTCTTCACAAAAGCCCTTGGAAATACATAGCCAGTATTCCCTGCGGTCTTTTGCTTGCCTGAACGAAAATCCCCTCGACGGAAACTGCGCAGCACTTTGCGGGGAGCAATTTTTGGATGATTTTGCCCGCAGAGGAGGAAGCCTTGCTGTCGCAAGGCGACGACGATAAGGGGAAAAGCGCCGAAAAGAGCCCCCGCAAAGCGGCGTGGGTTCGACTCCCGTCGCCTTTAGTATAGCAAATCCGAGAGGAAATTACAACGGCAAATTCATGGTTCTTCCGTGCCCGCCGCCCGGAGAGCCTCCAATGAAAGCTCTCCCGCCAGCTTGAACAGGGCGTCATGGAGGACCTGTTCCAAGGTCTTGCCGGATGCGGCGGCGATATGGGCGTAAAACCGGACAAGCTCCGGCTCCAAATGCAGCGTCACCTGGCTCATACGGGCCTCCCATGGAAAATATCAAAAAAACTTCCCCCCATCCTATGCGAAGCCTTGACAGGTGTGATACAATAAACATTACAGAAAATGGGAGGTTTGAGACTATGGCAAAAGAAAAAATGGTTTCCCAAATCACGGACATGGAGCTGGATTTTGCCCAGTGGTACACCGACGTGTGCAAAAAGGCGGACCTGATCGCTTACTCCGGGGTCAAGGGCGTGTTTGTCTACCGGCCCTATGGCTACGCCCTGTGGGAGAATATCCAGCACATTCTGGATGGGATGTTCAAGGAATCGGGCCATGAGAACGTGTATATGCCCCTGCTGATCCCGGAAAGCCTGCTGCAAAAGGAGAAGGACCATGTGGAGGGCTTCGCCCCGGAGTGCGCCTGGGTGACCATGGGGGGCAGCGAGGAGCTGGAGGAGAAGCTGTGCATCCGCCCCACCTCGGAGACGCTGTTTTGCGACCATTTTAAGGACATTGTCCATTCCTGGCGGGATCTGCCCGTCAAGTACAACCAGTGGTGCAGCGTGCTGCGCTGGGAGAAGACCAGCCGTCCCTTCCTGCGCCACCGGGAATTTCTGTGGCAGGAAGGCCACACCCTCCACGCCACCGCCCAGGAGGCCATCGCGGAGACCGAGGGCCAGCTGGAATGCTACGCCGATTTCTGCGAAAACTACCTGGCCATGCCCGTCATCAAGGGCGTGAAGACCGACAAGGAGAAGTTCTCCGGCGCGGAGCGGACCTACACCATCGAGTGCATGATGCACGACGGCAAGGCCCTCCAGGCCGGCACCTCCCACTATTTTGGGGACGGCTTCGCCCGGGCCTACGACATCCGTTTCACGGACAAGAATAATCAGCTCCAGGTGCCCTTCGAGACCTCCTGGGGTCTGTCCACCCGGCTTATCGGCGGCATCATCATGACCCATGGGGACAACAGCGGCCTGGTTTTGCCGCCCAAGGTGGCGCCCATCCAGTGCGTGATTCTGCCCATCGCCCAGCACAAGCCCGGCGTCCTGGACGCTGCCGCCCAGCTTCGGGACCGGCTGAAAAAAGCCGGCTTCCGGGTGAAGATGGACGACTCCGATCAGAGCCCCGGCTGGAAATTTGCCGAGTATGAGATGAAGGGCGTCCCCGTCCGCTTAGAGGTGGGCCCCAAGGACTTGGAGCAGAACCAGTGCGTCCTGGTCCGCCGGGACAACCGGGAAAAGCGGGTGGTCCCCCTGGCGGAGCTGGAGACGGCCCTCTCCGAGACCCTCCAGGCAGTCCACGACGGCCTGTATGCCAAGGCCAAGGCCAATCTGGAGAGCCACATTTTCGCCGCCTCCACTCTGGAGGAGGCCCGGGACCTGCAAAAGCGCAACGGCGGCTTCATCAAGACCATGTGGTGCGGCAGCGAGGAGTGCGAAACCAAAATGAAGGACGAGGCGGGCATGTCCTCCCGCTGCATCCCCTTTGCCCAGGAGCATTTGGGCGATACCTGCGCCATCTGCGGGAAAAAGGCGGAGAAGATGCTCTACTGGGGCGTGGCGTACTGATGATCCTCTGGCTCAACGGCCCCTACAGGGTGGGAAAACTGCCCTAGGTCCTGTCCGCGCTTCCCGAAATCGCATGAACAACGGGCTCCCCGCCGGGGAGCCCGTAAATTACTCGGTTTGGGCGACCTTCATGTTGGGCCAGCGGGCCTCCATGTAGTCGTCGTCAAAGTTTTCGTCTAAGAATTCCTCCGCCACGTTGGCCGGCTCCGGCCGGTCCTGGCGATTATCGTAGCGGAGCATGGCCACCCCGGTGAGGGCGGCGTCGCAGACCAGGAACACCACGATCACCCAGGTCAGCACCTTTCCCGCCACCACCGGCAGCTTTTCGATGCTCCGCTCCATGGGCGGATAGAGGACCTTGATCCACACCACCGCCAAAATACCCCAGAAAAAGCAGTAGAGCACGTTGGTCCGGCCGCCGATGTTCAGGGGCATATTGCTGTAATCCCAGAACACCACGCCGTAGACCAATTCCGTAAACACGCTGCAAAGATACTCATAGGCCCCGCCGATGACGAATCCGCCCAAAAACACCCACCGGTCGGATTTGGCCGCCAGGTGCCGCAGCGCCACCGTCAGGACCACCGCCCCCAGGCCCCAGACAAAGCTGAAGGGGCCGTAAAGCACGCTGCTCCGGCTCATCCAGCGGCCCCCCAGGCCGCAGTAGAGGGTCTCGATCAGGTCCCCCAGCAGGGCGCTGATGAAAAAGACCCAGACCAACTTATCCAGGCACATCCCCTGGGCGAAGGTGTAGCGCTTCGCCAGCTCCGGGTCGGCGGCTACGCCGGGGTAGGCCTTCTGAATCCTGCGCCAGATCTGATCCGTCATCCTGGCGCCCAGACTGGCGGTGCGGTTCCGGCTCTCCACCGCCTGGGAGGGCACCTCGTGGCGCAGGGCGTAGACCATCACGAAGAAGTCCGCCACCACCAGCCCGCCGAAGGCCAGGGCCAGGATCTTCACCACCAGCTCCGGCAGCATCAGCACCAGGAAGGCCAGCATGGGATGGAACACATGGTAGCCCACCAGCATGGCCCCGGCAATCAGCAGCCGGCCCGCCAGACCCATCCAGGACTGGGGCAGGGCTCGCTCCGTCTCCCAGTGGGCCATGTTGCTGACCACCCGGAGCAGGAAGCCAGACAGGCTCCGCGCCACCGTCAGCACCACGAAGGCCAGTACCAATTCCATCACGTAATTTCTGCCCACCGTGGGCAGCACCTGCACCAAAATCGCGCAGGAGATGCCATAGGGCAGGTCCAGCGGCAGATTGAGGAAGCCCCGGTGGACGAATTTGCGGTCCTTCAGCGCATACCAAACCACCTCTCCGGCCCAGCCGAAGAAGGCGTAGATCAGCATATACACAATCCATTCCCAGCCGGATCGAACCATAGTTTCCCTCCGCTATAGCTGCCCGCCGTGAAAGCGGCGGATTTTATTTTTCCACGACCTCCAGCAGCTCCATGGGGCAGGCCTTGGCGCAGATGCCACAGGCGATGCACTTGGAAGCAGGGCCCTCCGTGGGCAAAACCAGGACGTGCATGGGGCAGGCCTCCTTGCACTTGCCGCAGGAGACGCACTTTTTCTTGTTGATCATGTACACCCCGGTCTTGGGGTTCTGGGTAATGGCCTCATGCTCACAGGTCCGGGCGCATTTGCCGCACTGGATGCAGGTCACCGGCTTGGCCCCGCCGCCGGGCTTGGCCACCACCTGGATGCAGGACAGATCCTGGTGGAAGGTTTTGTAAAAGGCGTTGGAGCAGGCCTGGACGCAGGCAAGGCACGCCATGCATTCCACATTTTTCTTGACGGTGAGCTTTTTCATGACAAAAAATCCCCTTTTCGGTTATTTTGCTCATTATACATGATACGCTCGGAAAAAGCAAGAGGGAATTCCATTTCCATCTTTCCCGGTTATTTCCTGTCTAGATCGGGCGCTTTCGGAAATACTACCCTTGCGGCAATTTTGAGAGGAGGATCATCTATGAAAACCTTTACTGCCATTGCCCTGGCCCTTGTCCTTACCCTGAGCCTGACCGGCTGCACAGACGGCAAGACCGCGGGCAAGAATCCCAGTTCCAGCAATCCCTCGTCCAGCAGCGCGCCCACCGTGGCGCCTTCGGGCTCCGTGCCCAGCTCCGGTACTTCCGCGCCCAGTTCCGCCCCTGGCGGCAGCGGCGCCACCAACGCCCCCTCCGGCACCCAGGGCACCCGTCCCAACGGCGGGCAGACCAGCCCCAGCGGTTCTACGGGCGGCTCTGACGGCACCGGAAGCTCCGGCTCCGGAGAAGACGGCGGCCAGGACGGTTCCGGCGGCGCCGGTTCCGGGGAGAATGGCGGTGCCAATCAGAACGGCAGCCGGGTCCGACGGATCCAGGCCCGGTAAAAAACGAACCGACCGGGCGAATGCCCGGCAGGAGCGCGGCAAAGAAAGCAGCCATACCCGGAAATCTATTCGGGTATGGCTGTGTTTTATGCGTTGATCGGCTTTCCACCGGGAGGAAAGAAAGCGCCCGCTGCCCCGGCGGTAGGGGAAAAGGGCTCCGTGGACTCGCTTTTCCAAGGGGAACAGCAGCGTCAGGGAAAATAGATCGTCCTTCACGTTCACCCGCAGGTCCCCGCCGTACTTTTTGGTCAGCATCCGGATGCTCTTCATGCCGTAGCCATGCTCCAGCTTGTCCGCCTTACTGGTGACGGGCAGACCGTCCTGAAATTCCAGGCTGCCGGAAAAATAGTTCTCCTCGGAGATCAGCAGCATCTCTCCCACGGGCTTGACCACCAGGGTGATCACCCGGTACTCCGGGTCCTCCACCTTCCGCACCGCCTCCACCGCGTTGGAAATGATGTTGCCCAGAAGGGAATAGAGGTCTGCCGGCGTGATGAACAGAAGTCTGCTCCCCTCCGCCATGCAGGTAAATCGGATGCCGTTTTTGGTGCAAAACAGACTCTTTTCCGTAAGAATGGTGTCCAGCGGCTCGCAGCCAGTGGACACCCGGCTGTCATAAATGGAAATGGCGTTCTCGATTTCCTCCAGCTCCTCCCGGGAGACCTCCCCCTCGGAATTGCGAAGGGCCTGGAGCCGGAACCGGAGATCGTGGCACTTGATGTTGATCAGGCCGATATTCTCCTTGGAGAGTTCATACTGCTTCCGGTCCTGCTCCCAGAGCTGCCGCAGCACCGCCAGATCCTGCCGCAGGCCCTCGGTTTGGAGCATACAGGACTGAAGGCACAAAATGAAAATGCAGCAGACGCAGGAGGACAGGCAGATGATCATCGTCAGCGCGTCGCTCTGCCCGGCGTAAACATTGGTCCAGGAGCACAGTACCACCGTCACCGTCATGGTAATGCCGGACAAGGGCGTACACCTTGAGATTGCGCAGGGCCGCCGCGTCCTGCCGGAGCATGGGGCGGGTGAAGATCAGGTAGACCGCCGATGCCACCACAATAAAAATCCCGTTCCAACAGAGCAGATAGGCTGGCGCAGGGCCGATCCGGTCCCCCAGACGCCAAACAGCGCCGGTCAGCTCGAAGATGCTGTAGATCCGGTAGGCCAGATTCTGGGTCGCGTAGGCGGCAATGCCGTAAAACAGGAGGGTGGCGAAGCTGGCCTGGAAGCAGAGCTTCAGGACGCCCACCGTCAGGAAAAACAGGGCCAGGTATACCGTCGTGATCACCACCCCGTCCGGCCCTGGCTGCCAGGTGATGGCCCGGGCGGCCAGCCACAGCGCCGCGGCGCAGACCAGGGCGCTAGACAGGAGCCGCGGGAGCAGAAAGCGCCGGATCTTCAGACGGCAGCAGAACATCCCCTCGGCCAACGCCAGCTGAAAAAGATAGGGCGGGAGAATATACAAAAACCAGGTCAGCGGGTTTGAATAGTCCATATCGGTCCTCTACTTCGTTTCCGTGCCATCCGCGTAAATCTCCATCAGGCGGCGCATGAATTCCTTCCGGCGGGGATGGCTGATTCGGAGCTGATGGCCGCCGATAAAAAGGTCGTAGCCCTTTACCGATTCAATATAGCGGGCATTGACGATATAGCAGCTGTTGCAGCGCAGGAAGCCCCAGCCCTCCAGCTTTTCCTCCACGCTGGACAGGCTTCCCCGGGCCTCCATCGTCCCATCTACCAGCTGAAATTGAAGCCGGTGGCCGGTGACCTCTACAAACACGATCTTGTCGCAGGGAATGCGGTAAAAGCCCCCGTCGAAGGGGACCTGGAGCATCCGGACCTGATTGGCTCGGGCCACGTTGACCGCCCGCTGGATCTTCATTTTGAACTCGGCGTAGGAAACGGGCTTGACCAGAAAATCCAGGGCGTTGACCGCGTACCCCTCCTGGGCAAACTGGACCATTTTCGTGACGAAGACCAGCACCACGGCGCTATCCTGCTTCCGCAGCTGCCGGGCGGCCTCCATCCCGTCGATGGTGGACAGCTCGATATCCAGGAAAATGATCTCGGGATGTTCCCGGGTGTGATTTTTCAGATAGACCTCGGCGTCCCGATAATGCGCAATCTCAAATTCCGTCTGTGTCTCCTCGCCCAGGCGGCTCAGGTGCTTTTTCAGCTGCGCCGCCGCCTGCGGATCATCCTCAATGATAACCACCTTCATCGCGCAATCCCCCTTTTTAAGGGTAACATTTCCCCCAAAACGCTTCAAGTAAAAAATGAAAATCCGGCCTAATCTTGCATTTTTGCGGCTTAAAATTACGGCTTTTCCGGAAAAGTGCGATCCTGCCCGATGAGGTCTTGGCGAAGAATGCCGAAAAAGCCGCCGGGACGCTTTGTAAGTCCCGGCATTTTGCCTCCATGGGCAGTTTTTTCGGGAAAAGGGGTTGCCCCGGGCCCAAGGATGTGGTATCTTATGGATAGAAAATATAGGAGGAGATCGCTATGGATAACCGGCCCTATGTCCCCTGGAAGCTGATGAACGACTTCATGGTAGATGTGTTCCAAGCCTACGGCGTGCCGGCGGCGGACGCCGCCATCTGCGCGGACGTGCTGCTGGAGTCCGACCGCCGGGGCATTGAAAGCCACGGCTGCAACCGGTTCAAGCCCATCTATCTGGATCGAATTAAGAACGGCACCCTGCTGCCGGTGACCAAAATCGATATTTTGAAGGAAACGCCCACCACGGTGGTCATGGACGCCAACAACGGCATGGGCATGGTGGCCAGCCACAAAATGATGGAGCTGCTCATTGAAAAGGCCCGTGAGTACGGCATGGCGGGGGGCGCCATTTTCAACTCCACCCACTATGGCATCGCGGGCTACTGGACCGGCATGGCGGAGAAGGCGGGGATGATCGGGATCTCGGGCACCAACGCCCGGCCCTCCGTGGCCCCCACCTTCGGGGTGGAGCCCATGATGGGCACCAATCCCCTGACCTTCACCATGCCCACGGACGAGGCGTTTCCGTTCAATTTTGATTGCGCCACCTCCACCATCCAGAACGGGAAAATCGAATACTACCAGCGGGAGGGCAAGCCCACCCCCGCCGGCCTGGTGGTGACCCGGGAGGGCGGCACCATGACGGACTCGGGAGAGATTTTGCGCAAAATGCGGGCAGGGGAGTGCGCCCTCCTGCCCCTGGGCGGCATGGGGGAGGAGACCGGCGGCTACAAGGGCTATGGCTTCGCCGCCATTGTGGAGATTCTCTCCGCCGCCCTGACCGGGGGCCCCTACATGAAGGCTCTAAGCGGCAAGGACGAGGCGGGAAACCGTGCCATGTACCGGCTGGGCCATTTCTTCTTTGTCATCAATCCGGCGTTCTTCATGGGCCTGGACACCTTCCGGCACACCGCCGGGGGCATCTGCCGGGACCTGAGGGCCTCCCAAAAGGCGCCCGGGGCGGAGCGGATCTATACCGCCGGGGAAAAGGAATACCTGGCCTGGCAGGAGCGGAAGGATCTGGGCGTCCCCGTGGGCGAGGCCATCCAAAAGGAGCTGACGCAGCTGCGGGACGAGTGCGGCCTGCCCTACCGGTTCCCGTTCGAGGAATAAAACGACAGGCGTTGCCGGGAACCCCCGCCTGGCGCCTTGATAGAAGCGATGAAAGAAAAAGACGACAAAAGGCCCTCCACTGTGCTTCCAGCAGCGGAGGGCCTTTTCTACTCCATTTCCGTTTCCCGCTCCGGCAGAAGAGACGCGCTTCCAGCGCAACCGCCTGCTTTCCGCTGGACGGCCCACTGCCGGTAGGTTGCGACAATAATCCCGGCGGAGATCACCGCCGTCAGAATGTCGGACACCGGCATGGAATACAGCACCCCGTCCAGACCGAAAAACAGCGGCAGGAGCAGGGCAAAGCCAACGCCAAACACGAACTCACGGATCATGGAGAGCATGGTGGAGGCGGCCGCCTTTCCCATGGCCTGGAGGAAAATAAAGGTCGCTTTATTCACGCATGCAAAGACGATCATGCAAAGATAGACCCGGAAGGCCTTGACGGCGAACTCCGTGTAATAGACGCTCTCGTTCGCCGAGCCGAAAATGCCGGTCAGCTGCCGCGGCAGCAGCTCCACCACCAGCAGGGCGGCCAGACCGACCGCCGCTTCGCAGGTGAGCAGCAGCGAGAACAGTCTCTGGACCCGGTCCGGCCGCTGGGCGCCCATATTGTACCCCACCACAGGGATACATCCCGCCGCCATGCCGATGACAATGGAGATCACGATCTGGAACACCTTCATCACGATCCCAACCACCGCCATGGGGATCTGGGCATAGAGCGCCTGTCCAAAAATGGGGTCCAGCGCGCCGAATTTTCGGATCATGTTGTTGACCGCTGCCATGGAGGCAACCAGGGAGATCTGGGAAAGAAAGCTGCAAATCCCCAGGGACAGGGTGCGCCCCGCGATTTTCGGGTCCCAGGTAAAATCCCGCTTTGACAGCTTGATGGACTTGCAGTGGGGCAGATACCACAGCGAGAGCAGCGCCGTGGCGATCTGACCGATGACCGTTGCCACGGCGGCGCCCATCATGCCCCAGTGGAAGCAGAAAATAAAAAGCGGATCGAGAACGATGTTCAGCGCGGCGCCCAGCAGCGTGGCGGCCATCGCGAATTTTGGGCTCCCGTCCGCGCGGATGACCGGATTCAGCGCCTGGCCGAACATATAAAACGGGATCCCCAAGGTGATATAGAAGAAATATTCCTTGGAGAGGGCAAAGGTGGCCTCGTTGACGGTCCCGCCGAAGACCGTGATGATCGGCGTGGAAAAAGCCAGATACACGGCGCAGAGGAGAAGGCCGCTGACGACCGTCATCCAGAGCGAAATACCGATGCTGTTTCCGGCGGCCTGTTTGTTTCCCTGTCCCAGACTCAGACTGACGAAGGCGCAGCAGCCGTCCCCGATCATGACGGCGACGGCCAGCGCGATCACCGTCAGAGGGAAGACCACGGTGTTGGCGGCGTTGCCGTAGGAGCCGAGATAGCTGGCGTTGGCGATAAAGATCTGGTCAACGATGTTGTAAAGCGCGCCCACAAGCAGGGAGATGATACAGGGCACCGCGTATCTGCCCATGAGCTTGCCCAGGGTACTGTCAAGAGTTATGCGCAAATTTAATGAGTCTGGTAGAAATCCGTTATCTTAGGCGGTTTCACCGCCATGGT
>CANQQI010000064.1 GCA_947625945.1 uncultured Oscillospiraceae bacterium | reverse complement strand
CCGGAAGTCAAGAGAAAACTCATAAAAAGTTTGTCTGTAAAAACCGGGGCGATTATCGCCACGAGTTTCTCCTACTTTTCCAAATGGCGAAGGCCGGGTTGTATGGCCCGGCTTCTGCCGTTTCATACATTAAGCACAATTCACGGCAAAAAACCAACAGCTTACGGCAAAATTGTACAATATTTTCCACATTTATGTTATACTTTGACTATAAAACCACAAATATAGTGGTAAATCGGAAAAGGAGGAAAAACTCATGAGTGAAACGGCAAAATCCGCTCCCAAACGCCCCAGCAAGCCCCTGTTTGGCGTCATGTGCGTCGTGGTGGCCATTCTTTTGGCAATCAACATCGCATTGGTGGCCCTGGTGCCGCCCAACTTCGACCTGATCAACAGCTTCCTGGCCGCCGGCCCCTCTGGCGAGGAGGTGGACGCCGCCAGGGCAGACTCCGCAGCCATGACCCAGCAGGTGGAGTCCGAGGGAATCGTCCTGCTGGAGAACAAAAACAATGCGCTGCCGCTTCAGAGCGGAACAGCCATCAATCTGTTCGGCTACGGCTCCCGTGATACCGTTTACGGTGGCACCGGTTCCGGCGCCGGCGACAGCTCCAACAATGTCACCATCGCCAAAGGCCTGGAAAACGCCGGCTTTACGGTCAATCAGGATCTGGTGAATTTCTATGACTCCCACTACATTGAGCGCGTGGGCGTGGGCTACACTGGCAGCAACTTTGACATCAACGAGACTCCCCTCAGTGCCTACCCCAGCGACTTGATCGAGAGCGCTAAGGCCTACTCCGACGTGGCGGTGTTTGTCATCTCCCGCTTCGGCGGCGAGGGCGCAGACCTGCCCATGGATATGACCCCTGGTGAATCCGAGGTCGGCTCGTCTGGGGCTGCAACCAGCATCGGCGTTAAAGGCGGCGATTCCGGCAAGCACTATCTGGAACTCCAGAGTGTGGAGCAGGAAGTGCTGGATATGGTGAAGGAGAACTTCGGCACCGTCATCGTGCTGGTCAACTCTACCAACGCCATGGAGCTGGGCTGGCTGGAGGATGATGGCATCGACGCCGCGCTGTGGGTTGGCTGTCTGGGGTCCACCGGCGCCAACGCTGTGGGCGAAGTCCTATCCGGCAAAGTCAATCCCTCCGGCCGTACCTCCGATACCTTTGCCTATGAGGTGGAGAGTGCCCCATCCTTTTACTCTCTCGGCAAATATGACTACACCAACGCGGAGTATACCAACAACAATCCCATCGCTGGCAACAGCGAACCCGACGCTTACCACTATGTAGACTACATCGAGGGCATCTATGTGGGCTACCGCTACTATGAGACCGCCGCGGCCGACGGCTTCATCGACTACGACAAGACGGTCCAGTACCCCTTCGGCTATGGTCTGAGCTATACCAGCTTTGAGCAGGAGATCAGCGATTTCCAGAACGACGGCAGCACCGTCACCGTGTCCGTAAAGGTCACCAACACCGGCTCTGTGGCCGGCAAGGATGTGGCGCAGGTCTACTTCTCCGCTCCCTACACCCCCGGCGGCATCGAGAAGAGCTATGTGGTCCTGGCCGACTTTGCCAAGACCGGCCTTATCGAGCCGGGTCAGAGCGAGACTGTCACGCTCACCTTCGCGGTGTCCGACATGGCCTCCTATGACTATACCGGCGTAAAGGCTCAAGGAGGCGCCTATGTGCTGGAGAAAGGCGAGTACCAGATCAATCTTCAGAACAACAGCCACGACGTGATCGACAGCCGCACCATTACCATCGACAGCGATGTGATTTACAACGAAGCCAACAACGGCGTCCGTCCCGGCGATCTGATCCCCGCGGTCAACCTGTTCGACGATGTCAGCTTCGGTGAGTGCAAGAGCTATGTTTCCCGCGCCGACTGGGCCGGCACCTTCCCCACCGAGCGGATGCCCGCCAGCCGTGAGGCGTCTGAAGCGACCCTGGCTGTCTTCAATGACACCTTCGTCTCCAACAACGATTCTGACCCGGCTATCGTCACCGCCGACCACGGCTTAAAGCTGGATGACATGAAGGGCCTGGCATACGATGATCCCAAGTGGGATCAGCTTCTGGAGCAGGTTTCCGTGGATGAGATGGTCAACTTGGTCGCCAACGGCGGCTGGACTACCCAGCCCGTGCCTTCCGTGGGCAAGCCCCAGTATACCGAAGTTGATGGGCCGAACGGAATCAACAACATCATGGCGGGCATTACCGGTAACCAGTTCTGTGCCCAGTCTGTTTTGGCCTGCACCTGGAACCCGGCTCTCGCCACTCAGATGGGCGAGACCTATGCCAAAGAGGCCATTGCCATGAACATCGCTGCCTTGTACGCACCCGCCATGAACATCCACCGCGGTCCCTTCTGCGGCCGGAACTATGAGTACTACTCTGAGGACGGCTATCACTCCGGCAAGATGGCCGCCGCCGAAATCCAGGGTATCCAGTCCCAAGGCGTCACCACCTATGCGAAGCACTTCGCCGTAAACGATCAGGAATCCAACCGCGACGCCGGCGGTCTGACCACCTGGGCTAACGAGCAGGCTATGCGGGAGATCTACTTCAAGGGCTTTGAGATGGCCGTCAAAGTTGGCGGCACCCGGGGCATCATGTCCTCCTTCAACCGTATTGGCGCCACCTGTGCCGCTGAGTGCCAGCCGCTGCTTACTACAGTTCTCCGGAACGAATGGGGCTTCCGGGGTACGGTCGTCACCGACTGCATTCTTCAGTTGGGCTATGTGAACATCGACCGGGCCGTCCGCGCCGGTAATGATTTGATCCTTTCCCTGATGGGCATTCAGTCTCCCACTGAGGCCACCACTGGTACCGCCACCGGCCAGCAGGCCCTGCGGACCGCCACCCACAACATCCTCTACACCGCCGCCAACAGCGTCGGCCAGGAGATCAGCAACACACCGATCCCCTATGGGCTGTATATCCTTGTAGCCGTCATTGACGTGGTCCTGGTTGGGCTGTGTGTGTTCTACTTTGTGCGCCGCCACCAGAAGATGAAGGCGTGGAAGGTCCAGAGCGGAAACGCCTGAGTGGGCTGTGTTACTCCGATGAAACCGAAGTTCTGATCTAATTGGGACTGCGTGTTTCTCCTACTTTTCCAAACGGCAGGGGCCGGGTCACATGGCCCGGCCTCTGCCCAGCTTGTTATCGCCTGTGGCGCATACGAATATACCGTGCCTCTCTGGATCGAAGGTCCAGAGAGGCGTTTTTTCCTATTTCTTTGTTTCTAGCGGCGTGGATTTTGATTGGGCATGAGGGGTCTCCCCTGCTTTCAGCCGCTTCTTTTCCTCGACGATCTCCGCCTTCATCCGCGCGATCAGCGCGGTCAGCATTGTTTGTTTTTTCGATAAACTGGGATTTATCGAATAAACCCATGTAGTGCCCTTTTAACTGGCTCAATATCCATTACGCTATCCTTCATTGTTTGCTGGTACAAGTGGCGTTCGATTCCCAGAACATGATGTGAATAAGGAGTCCCCTCAAACCATTTTTCAAAACACCTTATGAAATCTGGAGATTCTTTTTTGCTCCCATAGACGCCGATGATAAAAAGTCTCTCCACAAAGGAACTATATTCATTTTCATGGTGCATGAAAAAGTCTTGGCTTCTTTCGTTAAAGCCGAAATAAAGGGAGGAAGGATTTCCGCAATACATCGGAACGAGTAGAATTACTTTTTCATAGCTTTCAAAGCTGCTGTAAAGACGGTAAACATCATCGTCTCGATATCGGCATTGTGTTTTGAAACACTCATAACCGCAATTACTGCACCCGTGTGTGTTCAAATCCTTATAATAAATCACTTTATCTTGCGGTGTCTTTATAAAATCAATGATCTGAGCGCAATTACCAATTTCTCTTGCTGAGAAAGAAATAAATAGTTTCATATCATACCTCGTTAAATGCCGATTTACCAGGCAGTCTTGGCTGCTTTTCAGTAAATTGTATCACAAAAACATGAATAAATCTACCAACGCCTCCAGAGCTGCTGTTCCGGAGGCGTTTCCTATTTCTTTGTTTATAGCGGCGCGGATTTTGATTTGGCATGAGGGGTCTCCCCTGCTTTCAGCCGTTTCTTTTCCTCGGCGATCTCCGCCTTTATCCGCGTGATCAGCGCGGTCAGCTTCTCCTCGCATTCCTCTTTGGTCCTGGCGTAGACGGTTTTGGAAACGCGTTTGCCATAGGCGTTTGTGGGCGAATAGCGGCCTTCAAACAGGTGGTCGTTCAGCTTGCTGACGCACCCGGTGCCGGGCTTGCGGTATTTGCCTCTGTATGGCTCGAACGCCGCCCTCTGCGCCGTTTTTACCGGTGGGGCGGGTAGTTTCTCCCCCTCGCTCAAACTGCCCTCACCGCGCCCAAAGCCCCGTTCAATCTTGTCCGCCGCGTTCTTCTGCATATCGTCGGTGATGTGGGTGTAGATGTTCAACGTCGTCTCCGCCGAAATATGCCCGATCATCGCCGACAAGGTTTTGACGTCCATGCCGTATTGCAGGGCGGTCGTGGTGAAGGTGTGCCGCAGGTCGTGGAAGCGAATGTGCTTGCACTCCGCCCGCTCCAGGGTGCGGCCCAACATTTTTCGTATGGCGGAGGGATGCCGGGGCGCATCCTCTTTGACCGGCGACGGGAACATCCACCGGGAGTCGGTCCGCTCTTTCAGGGCGGCAAGGACGGCTGTGATCGCCGGAGGCAGCCGCACGGTGCGGATGGAGGCCTTGGTCTTTGGCGGGTAGATCTGGATCCTTCCGCCCACAGTAGTCGCCTGCCGGGAGATGTGGAGCTCCCCCGTTCGCAGATTCAGATCGTTCCATTGCAGCGCCGCGATTTCGCCCCGCCGCATTCCGGTGCAGAGCTCCAGCAGGAACAGCTCGAAGCATCCGTCCTCCTTGGCCTGAATGATAAACCGCCGCATTTCCTCACGGGTGAGCACCTGCATCTCCCGGACTTTTTTGGGCGGCAGTTTACAGCCAATGGCGGGATTTACGCGGATCAGCCCCGTGGCGCGCGCCTTTTCAAGGGCCGCCCGGCACTGGGTATGGCAGGCGCGTATCACCGGATCGGACAGCCCCGGGCCGTATCGGTCGATGCGGATCTGCCGTCCGCCGGCTTTCTGCCTGGCGTAGAACTGCTGCAAATCGTTTTGCGTGAGCTTGTTCAGCGGAATTCGGCCAATGTCGGGGCGGATATGCCGTTCGATCAGGTTTTCGTAATAGGCCTGAGTGGTGGGACGAAGGGACGGCTTTTTGAAACGGGTATACCAGAGTAAAATCCAATCTCCGAAGGGCATGTCCGGCGCAAGTCTGCCCGCTGAAGGGGCGCCCCGGGTCTCCTTCAGCGCCTCCAGCTTTTGCAGGCAGACCTCCTTCCGCGATTTGAATGGCGTTGCGGCGAACCAGATCCCGCCAGGCGTTGGCGTTGTTGTAGCCCAGCCGCTCGGCGTCCTCCCGGTGGAGACTGATGACATGGGTCCACACCGTTCCCTCGTGATTGGTCACTTCCTCCGCGACCTGATCGAGATCGATTTTTTCATCTCTCTGACTGAACAGACCATGACTGCCCAGCTTCTCCACGCCGGGGCGCTGGGCCATATACGAAACCAGACCGGTGACGTCCTCGGCCCGGTCGGCGTTTCGTTCCACGAAGGCGTCGAGGAACGCGGAGGCGTTGCTTTTGCACGGCTCTTGAAGATAGTCGCGGTACTCCAAATAATTTTCCGCCTCCGGCGCGGCTTTCAAAAGTTTTTGGATCAGCCGCCGCTGACGAACGGTGGCCGGCGCGTGATCGACTCCAACCGAAACCTTTTCCACGCTCTCCCGGGTTCCCATATACCGAAGCAGCTTTCCCACATTGGAGCCGGAGGGATTTTTGAAGTACCGGCTGGTGACAATGATCTTCGCCATCAGTATTCATCCTCTTCCTCGCCATGCTGAAACGAATACGCGTCTTCAAACGTGACGCAGCCATTGTTACCTGCCACGTCCCGGCAGCACATCCGGTTGAGCCGCTCCATGTATTCATCCGAGATTTCACTTTGCACGGCGAGCAGATGATTGACCTTCGCGCTCTCCACCGCCAGCTTGAACAGCATCTCCGAGAGATGGGTTTCCAAACTGCGCACCTCGCTTTTGATCGCGCCGCCGAGAATGGGCGCCAGGTAGTCGACATCCTTCCGAGACCGCAGGTAGCCGAGATAAAATTCCACCGCCCGGCAGACGAACTCCCCTTTGGAATTGACGTCGGCATCATCGAGGGCGTTTTCGATCTCAGTTACCATGGAGGGGTACATCCAGTAGGCGTATTTTTTCTTCTTTTCGGTCATTTTTCCTCCCAAATCTCATAGACCCCGCAAGGGGCGTCGCCGGAACCCCTTGGAAAACGCTGAAACGGTCGGCTCTGCCGGCCGATGGGTGTCACGTGGGCGACCCCGCGCTTTAACCTGCTTTTCTTAATGACGCCCATCAAATCGCCTTTTTCGGGTGCCTCCGGTCGTATTCGGCCAGCTTTCGGAGGGCCGTCCGCCGCTGATTTTCTTCATCCAGCCGCGCCAGCTGCCGGTCGTAATGCGCCCGCACCGCTTCCTCAATGGGACGGACGGTGTAGCAGAGATTGCCGTTGCGCCGCCCGTGCTTCGTGGTGACCTGGGTCGGCTCCGTCACGATGAGCCGCTTCTCGAGCAGCCCGTCCACATATTTTTTCACGGTGTTCCGGCTCACCCCAATCGCCTTTCCAATGGTTTTGTAGCTGGGATAGCACCGGAAGGTTTTCCGATCCTCCCGGTAGAGCAGATAAGCGTACACCGCGATCTCCCCCGCCGAAAGGCCCAGCGAAAAGATTTCGTTCGGCAGCGGAAAATAATTTTTGATGGGGTCCCGCCTGGGATAGCGCTCAAAATTTCTCATCCGTTTCCTCCTATATTCCGCTCCACCCACGCGCGAAATTTTTCCTTCGGCACGACCATCCGGGAGCCGATTTTCAAAACCGGAAAGCCCTTTTCGTGCATCAGCTCGTAGCCGCTGGATGGAGAGACGCCCAGCAGCTTCGCCACCGTTTCCGCGTTCAGAAACAGCGGCAGCTCGTCGTAGGATTTGTAGATCGATTCCTTCATTTCATCAGCCCTTTCCTTTTCGATAGATAATTTATCTTGCGATCGCATTATCTATTTTAACTTCCCTCTTGTGCTTTTGCAATAGATGTTGTATAATTAAAATACATTCTCTATTTCCTCGTGGGCATTATCTATTTTTCAAAACTTTTTTGGAGGGCGCCATGTTTTCTTTTCGGGCCTGCTTTTGGATGAGCGACGTTTACATCAACGGAAAATATAAATACGCTGCCAATGAAATCCTGACAGCGTATTTGAACGCGACCGATCTTTATGAAAATATGGGCGCCGATGGGTTGGACAATTCCGATGCGCCCGGCGATCTACTCCATGACTTGAATTCGTTGAAACAAAAATTGATCCTCTCGGACGGAATGGACTTTGAGGACTACACGCGCTATAGCGACAATGTGTATGCCGCTATCCGCGTCTTTACAAAGCTGAACGCTTTACTTGAGAAGCTGCCTCCTTACAATCAGATCATTTCCTTTCCCCTCAAGACTTTTGACGATCTGCTGAACGAACACACCTTCTTCTTTGAGGACGGCCGCGATGACGATGATGATTCTCCCATCACTTGGGATACGATCACTTCTGTCGGCTTCGGAGATCAAATGGACAACGGTAATCTTTTTATCCGACTCACCCGCTTTATCCCGGTTGATCCCGCGCGCATGAAGGAATATGACGGGGACATGCTGCAATCGCTCCAGGAATTGAACAACGATATTACCGCTTTCTTTGATGGCTATATTGATTTTCTAAAATCCTATATCGCGGTGCATACTGTATTCAAATCCTATATCGCAGAGTATTTGCACAGAAACAATTCTTTTCCCAGCGCCAACGATGTGGCCGCGTGTTTCGAGGAGTTCAACAAATCGGAAGGTCAGGGCTTCCGAAAAATAAGCTGTCAAATGGAGTCTTTTGGTTACAAGGTTCTGAAGGATGAGAGACATCAGCCGATCCTCTGCGAGGAGATCTCCTTTGCGGATCTGCAATCCTTCCTGTTCTTTGATCTCTTCAACGGGATCAAGCACAGCTATCTTCCCAACCAGTGCAAGCAATGCGGCAGGTTTTTCTTGATCCGTGGAGGAAAGTACTACAGCTACTGTGACGCCCCATTGCCGGACGAACCGGAGAAGACATGCCGTGACGTTGGCGCCAGAAAACGCTACGACGACAAATGCAAAACCGATCCCATATGGCAAACCTATAACCGGGCCTATAAGGCGCACTACGCCAGGTATATGAAAAAGAAAATGACCGTTTCTGAATTTGAGGAGTGGTCGCGCTTTGCCTCCGAGCTTCGGGACAAGGCCATCGCTGAGCAGATACCCTTCGAGCAGTATTATGCTGCCATAAGGAAATAGATCCGCCGTGAAATCGTCCCAACATTTTTAGGGACGGCCGCGCTTGAGGAACTTAAACTTGCCTTTTCGTGCAGATTCTCGGTCTGCGAACTTGCTTTTTCGTGCGATTTACTTCCGCTCGAACTTGCTTTTTCGTGATTCGCATGGTATAAGAGGCTTAGGATTATAATCTCATACCTCCGCATAGCAAGAGGGCGGCTCCGCGTCGGTCATCCCCGACACAAAGTCGCCCTCGGTTTTCATTTGTCCCGCCGTCTTCAGCATGTGCTTAACGAGTAGCAGTTCAATGTAAGTCTCAGCGGTTATAGTATTCTTCTATCTTTTGGTCGCAAATCTTTTCAATTCGCGTCTTCTCCTCGGAACTTAACTTTTTCCAAACCGTACCATCCACCTCAATGATTCCCAGCGTTTTGGTGTGGCGCATCATATTCATATCCTCGAAGCGTTTGAAGGGATTGGAGAGGATATTCCGCTCCGCTTCCTTGTCGGTGTAACCGCCCTTGGCGAAGATGCTGTTTGCTTTCTCCACCTTCAGGCCACGCTGCTTGCGGCCTTCATAGTAGCTACGAAAGTACCCGACAATATCCTCCAACTTTATTCGGCCTTGCGTATCAGCACAAGATAAGATCGCTTTCAGCAACACCGGCTTATAGGAATAGCTCATGTCCATCTGCTCGACCATTTCCATGAAAAGCTGCTTGCGGTTGCTGTCGTCGATGAGCTTCCAGCCATACTGTTCCGCATATGCCTGGAGCGTTTCCTCCTTGAAATACTTGAAGGCGCGATGCTCACTCATGGGCACGACCAGATCCGGTACCAGCTTCCCCTCCCGCACATAGCGCTCGATCGTCTCGGTCTGCACATCCACCCGGCGCACGAACTCCATCTGAGAGATCATCCCGGCGGCCTCCTCCTGCCAGTTGAAAATATCCACCAGCTCGTAATCGGTGGCGTCCACGGGATAGTCAATGATCGCGTCCGGCTTTTCGCCTTTGCGGTACAGATCATCCTCAGCCTCGCGCTGCCTCTTCTTACCGACCACCGTGCCGCCCGCGTGGTACTCGCTCAGTTTGAACAGGCGGTGCA
Source organism: uncultured Oscillospiraceae bacterium (assembly GCA_947625945.1). GTDB lineage: Bacteria > Bacillota > Clostridia > Oscillospirales > Oscillospiraceae > Faecousia. The sequence goes on along the minus strand of CANQQI010000064.1, from coordinate 1,785 downwards.
TGGAATAGGGCATATTGTACTGGCTGGCATTATCCACGAAGTCGAAGACCATCAGATGGTCCTTGCCCTCCGACGTGCGCATGCCGCGGCCAAGCTGCTGGGTATACAGCACCTTCGACATCGTAGGCCGTGCCATGAACAGGACTTCCGTCTGTGGGCAGTCCCAGCCCTCATTCAGCAAATCACAGGCACAAAGCACCTTGATTTCACCGCCGGCAAACTTGGCAAGCTGCTCGTTGCGCTCGGAGGTTTTCATGCTGCCGGATACGGCGATCGCGGCAACGCCGGCCGCCCGAAACAGCTCCGCAATCTGCTCGGCGTGCTTCACGGAGGCACAGAACACGACGGTGCGCTTGTCCTTCACGTAGTCCAGCCAGGTATCCACGATCAGCTGATTGCGCTCGGTCACGCAGATCTTCACGTCCAGATCACGAATATTATACTGGACGCTGTTGAAGCGCACCTTGGTCATGTCGATGTTCGTATGGATGCGGATGCAGCGGACCGGCACCAGCGCCCCGATCTCCACAGCAGTCTGGATATCCAGCTTATGGGCGGTGTTCTTGAAAATCTCCAGGATATTTACATCGTCCGCCCGCTCCGGCGTGGCGGTCAGCCCCAGGGTAAACTGCGGCTTGAAATAGGCCAGCACCTTCTGATATGTATCCGCGGAGGCGTGGTGCGCCTCGTCGATGATCAGATAGTCGAAAGCGTCCTCCCGGAACTGATCCAGATTCAGCGCAACGCTCTGGATGCTGCCGCACACCACATGGGTGTCCGGCTCCTTGAGATTGTCCGCAAATTTGCCGACAGTCACTTCCGGCCACAGGTCACCAAAGGTGTTGTAGGCCTGGTTGACCAGCTCCATCGTGTGCGCCACAAACAGCACCCTGCCACCGCAGCGTTTTGCGTCCATGACTGCGGTCACGGTTTTGCCTGTACCGGTTGCATGGTATAGCAGGGCGATGGTCTCCCGGTTTTGCCGCATGGCCTCCAGGGAATCCAGCGCTTCCTGCTGATACTCCCGCAGCTCCAGTTGATCGGCTTTCAGCGCCCGCCCCTGCTGGGTAGGCAGATAGTCCTCGATCTCCTTGAAGCGCGGATCGCTGCCGAGGAACACGCGCAGCTCGTCCTTCACGGTTTCCGGCTGCTTCTGCATCTGGCGGACTGCCCAGCGGTACACGTCCCAGCCCAGGTGAATCATGCTGTTTTGTTTCAGAAGATCATCATAGAACTTGTTCCGCGACACCAGCCGCGGATTGTGGGAGGCCTCGTCGTCGATCTCAATGGCCACACGGGTCGCGCCGTTTTCCAGGACGAAATCGGCAAAGCGAGCATTCTGATAAATGTCGTAAAACGGGTACTGTGAATACAGATACCCGGCTTTTTCTGCCCCGAAGGTATCCGCGAAAAGGTCTATGAACAGATCCTCGGCCGCGCTGCCGGAGGCTGATCTGTATTCAGACATGGAGTGTCACCTCAGTCCTCGTATACTTCTTTCAGGAGAATGCGCTTCTCAAAGCCGCCACGCTTGGCAGCCTTTTCAGCCCGCACCCGCTCTAAATCCTCCAGCGTGTAACCCCTTGCGACCGTCGCGGCACGAATAACCTCCAACAAATCGGCAAGTTCTTCGATATTCTGATCCTTATGGTATTCCGCAAGCTCTTCATCCAGCTTGGTATCGATCATACGGAGATAATCTTCCGGAGTGTAAATGCTAATATATACATGAGCCACATTTCTGGGAAATGACAGCGAATAAGTGAGCCACCTTGCAAGATGCCC
>CANQQI010000063.1 GCA_947625945.1 uncultured Oscillospiraceae bacterium | reverse complement strand
GCGCTGCCTGTATTCTCGTAGTCGGCAATGCTGGTCTCTAAAGTACCTTTCGCCAGAGCATTGCGCATTTGAAGCAGAGATTTCCGAATAAAGTACGCTTTGCAGCGCCCGCACAAAAAGATGAGCAAGCCAGTGCAGACGGCATATAGGACGCTGACGATCAAAACGTCCCGCAGGCTGCCGGCGTTTTTGCTGACAATGGACGTCTCCGCCGCGTCGATCAAGGCGTTCAGTAAAACCGCGACCCCCACGGTTGCCGCGTTTGTTAGAAGCTGTAAAACAAACAGCGGGATATAGCCCCATTTGAATTTCCTCATAACGATGCCCCCTTGATGGATTTGGACGGCTCCTGAAAGCGATCATGCCGCGTTCCATCCGTCCTGCTTCACGATGTGAAGTATAGCGGAAGAAACGCGGCATTTCCATATCGCGCCATGTATAATTTCAACTTACATCATTTGATAAGTTTTCACGGATTTTCAAAAAACGAGATCAAGCTTTCGTGGCGTTCCTTTTCGCGGGGCTGGGCATCGCCCTTTGATTGAAGCGTCGTGTCCAGATATTCCTGGGCCACATCCGCCATCTGGGTCTTTCCGATCAGCCGCATATAAGGGATCAAGGCTTCGACGCGCGCCCGGCTTTCCTCCGTTTTTCCCATGTCGTTCAAGATCTGCGCGATGCCAAATTCGATCTCCGGCAGCATAAACTGCTCCGTTCCCCGGATGCTGAGTTCCTCCGCCTTTCTCGCGTAGAGAAGCGCCTCCTCATAGCGGTTTTCTACGACCAGATATTGGCTTAAATTGTGGGCCAGATTGATATGAAGAACCTGAAATTCGGATAGACGGCTTTGGTTTCTGTCCAATGCAAACATAACCTCTTCGCCCAGACGAATGGCTTCTAAAACTTTCCCGTCCGAATATTTTGCGCTTGTCAGCATGACAAGAATGTTGACCTCTGTGGGGGAAAACAGTTCTCCGCGGCAGTCATGAAGGTCGATGTTGGGTTTTGTCAGGCGCAGAGCCTTTTCCAGTTCCGTTTCGATGGTTTCATCGGCCGTCCCGTCTTTCATGCGGATGGCCGCGAAAAGCATTTTCGCGTATTGAAGGCTGCCTGGGTCCATCTCTTTCCCGGGAAGCGCCCGCAAAGCCGCCCGGGCCGAATCCAGGTCGCCGGATGAGACTTGGGCGCAGACCTCATCCAAGGAACGGCGAAAGGATGCCTGCTGTTCGTTTTCATAATAGACGTTGCAGAGCTGATAGGTCCCCGTACCCAGGCGTTCCAGGATTTTTTCCAGGACCTTGCTCGACGGCATTTGATTCCCGTTTTCAATGCGTGAGATGGAGATGGGGGAGCAAATACCGTCCGCCAGCGCCTCCTGGGTCAGCCCCGCTTTCTTCCGCAGGTTATAAATGATCTCGCCTAAGGTATTTGTCCCCATGAGAATAAAGTCATCCTTTCCGGGCGGCTCTTAAGCCGCCAACAGCGATTGGAGGAATGGCTCCTGCCGATAATCGATCAGAATAAAGGCCCCCGGCGCGGAGCCGGGGGCTTGGGTTTTTAATCCACGCGGATCAGCTGGTACTGCCGGCTGCCGATGCCCAGGGCCTCCGCCGCTTCCACGGTGTGGACGCCGTTGCGGCTCTCCACCCGCTCCAGGAAGTGGGCCTTCCCAGGATCGTCGGAGGCGTAGACCAGATCCAGGCACGCCTGGTCGATGGCCACGGGATCGTCGGAGATCAGCACGCCGATATCTTTCATGCAGGGATCCTCCGCCACCGCGCAGCAGTCGCAGTCCACGGACAGATTCATCATCACGTTGATATACACCGCGTTGCCGTGGAAAAACTCCACCACGGAGCTGGCGGCGTCCGCCATGGACTCCAGGAAGGAGTCATGGTCAGAAGACCAGAACGCCTCCATGTCCCCGGCGCCGTGGATATACTGCTTGCCCTTGGAGGAGGCGATGCCGATGGACAGCTGCTTCAGCGCTCCGCCGTAGCCGCCCATGGGGTGGCCCTTGAAATGGGACAGCACCAGCAGACTGTCGTAATTCTTCAGATCCTTGCCCACGAAATTCTGGTGGATCACCTTGCCGTTGGGGATGGGCAGCACCAGATCCGGGCCCGTGGCGTCCAGAAGGTCCACGGTGTACATGCCGCTCCAGCCGTGCTTCTTCAGGGTGGCCACATGGCGCTCGGTCACGTCCCGGGAGCCTTCATAGGCGGTGTTGCACTCCACCACCGTGCCGCCCACTTCCTCCACCACCGGCTTCCAGAACGCCGGACGGATGAAATTCTGGTTGCCCTCCTCGCCGGAGTGGACCTTGATGGCCACCTTGCCGGGGAGCTTCTTTCCCAGAAAGCGGTACATTTCCAGCACCTTTTCCGGGGTGACGGTGGGAGAAAAGTAAACCTTTGCCTGCATCGTTATCCTTCCTTTCCGCAGAGCTGATCATTATTTTCAAGCAATATTATACCCGGCTTTCCCGGGAATTGCAACCATTATTTGCATGTCCGGCCCCTCCGGCGCATAGACTAACACAAAAGGCAAGGAGGGTTCCCATGAAAAATCTGCAATGGAAGAAACTGATTCTCTGTCTGGCCCTGCCCCTGGCGGTGGGCGGACTGGCGGCGTGGCTGACCATGGGCGGCATGGCGGACTACGCTTCGGTGGTAAAGCCGCCTCTGTCGCCCCCCGGGTGGGTGTTCCCCGTGGTGTGGACGGCGCTGTACCTGATGATGGGCTGGGCCTCCTACCTGGTGTGGACTTCCGGGGCGGAGACCGGGCAGGTCCGCCAGGCCCTGCTGCTCTATGGGGCCCAGCTGGCGGTGAATTTCCTGTGGCCTCTGCTGTTTTTCGGCGGGAAGGACTATCTGGCGGCCTTTTTCCTGCTGGCGGGGCTGTGGCTGCTGGTCTGGCTGACCCTCCACGCCTTTCTGGCCATCCGGGAGCCCGCCGGGAAGCTGCTGCTTCCGTACCTGGCCTGGATCACCTTCGCCGGGTACCTGAACCTGGGGGTCTATCTTTTGAACTGAAAAAACAGCGAGGGGCTTTTTTGAAAGCTCCTCGCCGGTTTTTATATACCGTGCGGCAGGGCCTCACCCATGGACAAAGGAACGAGGACGTTGTAAAACACCCCGCAAAGCGCAAAAAACAACCAATAGTTGAAATAAAGCAAAAGCGCCTCCATTGAATTCAACCGCTGTTTTTGCTATAATTCAACCAGAACGATGAAAGGACGGTGTTTTGAGTGGCAAATGAACTTAGCGAACAGATCGCCGCGCTGCGAAAGGAACGGGGGCTCACCCAGGAACAGCTGGGAAACCTGGTGGGCGTATCGGCCCAGGCGGTGAGCAAATGGGAAAAGGGCGGCACGCCGGATATTGAGCTGCTGCCGATTTTATCCCGGCAGCTGGGCGTGACCATCGACGCCCTTTTCGGCATGGAGGGCGGGGAGCCCGAGGACCCGGCGGAGGCCGTGGGCCGGTGGCTCCGGGGGTTTCCCGCCAAGGAACGGCTGGACCAATTCTGTCATCTCATGTGGCGCGCGAAGCAGTATTTCCTCTCTGAGGCGGACAGCGAGATCGTACTCCCGAAGACGGACTACCCCGAAACGTGCAAGCTTGCCTACGGCGACGGCAGCGAGCTTTTGATGCTCTCGCAGATCGTGACCGAGGGCGGCATCTTCTTCGACGTACACGCCGAGGACCTGTCCTTCGTGACGCTCTGGCCGAGGCCGAAGGACGGCTGGGCGCAGTGGCTCGCGCCGAAGGAGGAATACCGTCGGCTCTTCGGGGTTTTGGCAAAGCCGGGGTGTCTGGAGCTTGTGGAGTTCATCTACCGCTGGAAAACGGTCTGGTTTTCCTCAAGCGCGGTGACGAAGCATTTCAGAATGGACCAGGAGACTGTGGAGAAGCTGCTGGAGGACCTGGCGGAGGTGAGGATGCTGACATCCATGGAGCTTGAATTGGAGGACGGCGCGACCACCGTCTACAAGGTGGTGGAGCCCTGGAAGCTGATCCCCTTCCTGATGCTGGCCCGGACCATGATGCAATATGATTCGAACTTTTTCCGCCTTGGCGACGCCACGCCCCTCATGGAGCCGGAGGAGGTGTGGGCGGAGACAAGAAATGGGAACGTGAACGATCGAAAGGAGCGGTCAAAATGAGCTATTATCTGAGAAAATATTGGGGCGCCAATCTTTTGGCGATCCTGCCGGGGCTTGTGGTGTGCGCCCTGCAGGTCGGAAACGATCTACTGATGATGCGGGTCTTTGAGAGTGTCATCAAATTTGATCTGCGCGGCTTCCTCTTCTGGGAGCTGATGATGGTGGCCGCCTGGGTCCTTCTTTTGTGGGTCGGAGGGCTGCGGGATTATTTCCAGGCCCGTGCCATCAGGGCCATGAATAACGCGGTTCGGAGGGACATGGCGGCGACGCTGCTTCATAAGTCCCATGTGGAGTTCCACGGGAAAGACACGGGGGAATATCTGTCCTGGTTCGTGAGCGACGTTAATCAGATGGAGGATCTGGCGTGGACGCCCTTCTATCAGTGTGTGGATCTCGCGGCCACCGCCATCTTCTGCGTCGTCGCTCTGCTGACGCTCCATTGGTCGCTGCTGGTGGCGGCGCTGGTCAACGCGGCAGTTATGCTGCTTGCCCCGCAGTTTTTCACCAAGCGCATGGAGAAGCTGGGCGAAGCCTGTGAGACGGAGCAGGCCAAGGCCACCGGAAAGCTGAAGGATATTTTGTCCGGCTTCGACGTCCTGCGCTCCTTTGGCCGGGAACCGCGCTTCTGCCAGGGCGCGGAGGGCGCCAGTGAACAGATAGAAAAGCCCAGATTCCGGTTGAGAACTGTGAAGGCTTTCATAACCGCCGGATTTGGCTGTGTAAACGTAGGCTGCCAAATGCTGATCAATCTTTTGATCGGCGTGCTGTCCATCCGGGGCGTGATCCTCCAGGGCGCCCTGATGGGTGGGGGAAATCTGGTGGGAGGTCTCTCCAACAGCGTCGGCAGCCTGGCACAGTACCTGCTGTCGTTCTCGTCTACAAAACCTTACTTTGACAAAATCACCGTCCGCGGCAACAGCGCGGGGGACGAGGAAAGCGGCACCATGCCGGAAATCGGCAGCGCCATCACCGTAAAGAACCTTTCCTTCCGGTACGATGAAAAGCCCGTCCTCCGGAACCTGTCTCTCACCTTCCGAAAGGGCGGCAAGTACGCCCTGACCGGCCCCTCAGGGTGCGGGAAGTCCACGCTTTTAAAGCTCCTTTTGGGCTGGCTGCCGGATTACAGCGGGTCCATCCAATTTGACGAGCAAGACGCCCACGGCTTCACCCCGGAGCAGCTTCAACAGCGGATGAGCTACATCGAGCAGAACGTGTTCCTGTTCAACACGACGATTCGGGACAACATCACCCTGGGCGAGGACTTTTCCGACGAGCAGATGGAAAAGGCCCTGCGTCGCAGCGCCCTTCTGGGGGACCTGGCCCAAATGCCGGAGGGCCTGGACACCCCGGTGGGGGAGGACGGCAGCAATCTCTCCGGCGGGCAGAAGCAGCGGGTGGCCATCGCCCGTGCGCTGATCCATGACCGGTCCATCCTCCTGGTGGACGAGGGCACCAGCGCCCTGGATCAGAAGAACGCCGGCATCGTGGAGGAGAGCCTGCTGGCAAACCCGGAGCTGACGCTGATATTGGTCAGTCACCACCTGACCATGGAGCGGAAGGGGCAGTTTACCGGGGTGTACGATTTGGAGCCGGCAGCGTCCTTTCCGCAGTCGGCATGAGCCGTAGAATGAAAAGAAGGAAGCGCCCCGCGGCGCTTCCTTCTTCTTACACAACAAAAGGGCAGAAAAAGCGGCGTTTTTGCGGCCTTACAGCCCGTAGCCATAGATGGCAAAAAACTGGAGGATACTGCCCAGCACCACGAAAATGTGGAACACCGAGTGGAACCAGGGCTTTTTTGACCCGATGCCGTAGAGCACGGCCCCCAGGGTGTAGGCGATGCCGCCGGCCAGGAGCAGGTAGAAGCCCGCCGGGGTGAGGGCCTCCATGGTCTGGCGGAAGAAGGGAATGATGGCCCAGCCCATGCAGATATAGCAGACCATGGAGAAGGCCCGGTATTTCCGCAGGTCGATGGCCGTCAGCGTGATGGCCAGGGCGGCCATGCCCCACTGGAACCCAAATAGGCTCCAGCCCAGGGCGGGGTAAATAGGCCGCAGGGCGGAGAGGGCCACGGGCATATAGCTGCCGGCAATGAGAAAATAGATGGTGCAGTGATCCAGAATTTGCAGCACCTTTTTGCCGGTGTTGGGCTTTAACCCGTGGTAGACGCTGGAAATGGTGTATAAGGTGATCAGGGAGGCGCCGTAGATGGCGGAGCTGACCACGCCGTAGACATTGCCGTTCCAGACAGACCGGTTCACACACAGACACAGTGCCAGCACGCCCAGCACGGCGCCGGCAATGTGGGTCACGGCATTCACTATTTCCTCGCCCTGGGTGTAGGACGGAAGGGCGCGGTCACAGAGGCGGGTACGTTTCATGTTGTCGATCCCCTTTCTTGGTATCCGATGCCAGCATACCATATTTTCGGAGAAAAAGCCCCCTACTTTCGCCTGTAGAGCCTCTCTTTCGGAGAGAGGAGAAAATTCTACCCATGGTAGAGTAGAAAAAGGGTTGACAAACCCCCGTTTTTCCGATAAAATACCACCAATCGACCATGGCTGAGGTTGCGGCTTGCATCAGTACCCCCCGGATCGGCAAATTGCCGGGATAGGGAAAGGGCACGCCGCCGAAGGGCCTTTCCGGCGCAACCGGGGGGCTCTGGGCCCGTACAGAAGATGTGCGGGACTGTCATCCGATTTCCGGATGGAGCGCAGACCGTGGGGCTCCAGGACGGATGTGCCCCGCGCGACCGCGCGGGGTTTTTATTTTGGAGGCAGCATATGAAAAAGACGTCCTTTCTCTCCCTGGAGCAGGCTCGGGAAATTTCCCGGGAAATCCCCACGCCCTTCCATATTTACGATGAGGCGGGCATCCGCCAAACCGCCCGGGATCTGAACCGGGCCTTTTCCTGGAACCCGGGGTTCAAGGAGTATTTCGCCGTGAAAGCGACCCCCAATCCCTATATTCTGCAAATTCTCCACCAGGAGGGCTGCGGCTGTGACTGCGCCACGGCCACGGAGCTGCTGCTGGCCAAGGCGGCGGGGGTGGGCGGCGCGGAGATCATGTTTTCCTCCAACGACACCCCGGCGGAGGACTACCGGCTGGCCCGGCAGCTGGGGGCCTGTATCAATCTGGACGACGCCACCCATGTGGACTTTTTGGCCCAAAACGGGGGCATTCCGGAGACGATCTGCCTGCGCTACAATCCCGGCGGCTCCTTCAGCCTGGGCAACACCATCATGGATATGCCCCGGGACGCCAAGTTCGGCATGACCGAGGATCAGATGGCCGGGGCCATTGCCCGGCTGCAAAAGCTGGGGGCGAAGCGGTTTGGCATCCACGCCCTGCTGGCCTCCAACGCCTGGGGCAACGAGTACTATCCGGAGCTGGCGGGGAACCTGTTCCGGCTGGCGGTCCGGCTGCGGAACGCCACCGGGGCGGAGATCGCCTTCGTGAACCTGTCCGGCGGGGTGGGGGTGGACTACCGCCCGGAGCAGCCGAAGAGCGACATCTTTGCCATCGGCCAGGGGGTCCGGGCCCAGTTTGAGCGGATCCTGGTCCCGGCGGGGATGGGCGACGTGGCCATCTATACCGAGCTGGGCCGGTTCATGCTGGCCCCCCACGGGATGCTGGTGTCCACGGTGATCCACCAGAAGCACATCTACCGGGAGTACCTGGGCATGGACGCCTGCGCCGCCGATTTGATGCGTCCGGCGATTTACGGGGCCTACCATCATATCACGGTGCTGGGCAAGGAGGACGCCATTTTGGACCATGTCTACGACGTGGTGGGCGGATTGTGCGAGAACAACGACAAGTTCGCCATTGAGCGCAGCCTCCCCCAGGTGGAGATCGGGGACATCTTAGCCATCCATGACACCGGCGCCCACGGCTATTCCATGGGCTACAACTATAACGGCAAGCTCCGCTCGGCGGAGGTGCTGCTCAAATCCGACGGCAGCTTCCTCAAGATCCGGCGGGCGGAGACGCCCCGGGATTATTTTGCCACATTGGACGAGACTCCCTTCCATTTTGACATATAATTTGTAAAATTTGCACAAAATAGGCGGAAATAATTTGTTGCTCCGGCGGCGGGAAATTTCAGAAGAGTTCATGTTTTCGCAGGGAGAATGTGCTATAATAGTCCCAAGCCGGACGGAGAGCCCTCCGGCAATACCCTGCTCGAAAAGGAGCCGTTATGAACAACATTCTCTTTTTCCTCACGCCGAAGGCGCTCTGCGCTTTCCTTTATGATGACTATACCCTGCGGCAGGCCCTGGAGAAAATGGAGTCCGCCGGGTTTTCCGCGCTGCCCATCCTGAACCGCCGGGGGGAATACCGGGGGACGCTGACGGAGGGGGATCTGCTGCGGGCCCTGAAAAATCTGTGCTACATGGATATGCGCCAGGCCGAGGCCCACCGGGTTCACGAGGTTGCCCGCCGGCGGGACAACATTCCCGTGAAGGTGACCACCACCATGCACGAGCTGGTGGAGCGGGCCAGCGCCCAGAATTTTGTCCCCGTGGTGGACGACAAGGAGACCTTTATCGGTATCGTCACCCGCCGGGCCATCATCCAGTACTGCGAGAACCTCCTGTTCCCGGAGGACTGAGCGTATTCCTTCCAAACAAGCGCCCGCCGGAGATCCGGCGGGCGTTTCGCGGCCCCGGCCCGCTCTGTGCGCATTGTCCTTTGCCGCCGCGGTTAAAGGGTAAAAACCTGTATGTTCCGCCGAATTTTTGAAGAAACGCCCCAATGCTAAAAAATCATCTTTACAATTTCTCCCGTTTCGTGTATGATAATCCCGAACAGAGTAGGAAGTCCCGCGTGAAGTGCCGCCTAAATGGGGAGTTGTCGGGCGGACGAAGGAGTTTTCTCCGCGATGGGGTTTCCGCACCCGCTGTTGCATATGGGTGGGCATCCTCCTTTATGTAGCAACGAAACAAAAGGTCGGGCGGTCTCGGAAGCTGTTTTGCCGTCCTTCCCCCCGGTGCGCTACTCCCCTGGCTTTCTGCCGGGGGATTTTTTGCGGGCGCACGGAGGGCGGCAGGAAAAGCCTTGGCCCCCGGCGCGCCCAAATAAGGAGGAAATAATGGCAAAACTGAAAAAATCCGACAAATTGTACCCCCATCCCTTTTCCAAGGCCTACTGGCGGGACGCGGTTCTGGAGCTGACGGACCTGCGGATGCTGGTGGTGGCGGCTCTGATGATCGCCATCCGGCTGGTGATGAAGACCTTCCTGGCCATTCCCCTTGCTCCCAACCTGAACATCAACACCGCCTTTTTAGCCAACGCCGCCGGCGCCATGATCTTCGGGCCGGTGATGGCGGCCATCTGCGCCGTCATTACGGACGTGCTGGGCTTCCTGCTCAAGCCTGTGGGCTTTTATTTTCCGCCCCTGGTCCTGACCGAGGTGGCCGGCTCCGTGATCTTCGCCCTGTTCTTCTACCGGGCCAAGATCACCCCCGCACGGGTGACCCTGAGCCGGTTCGCCATCTGCCTGGGGGTCAACGTCCTGCTGAATACCCCGCTGATGATCTGGTACTACTCTATCTTTTACCCGGACAGCAGCTATATCCTCACCATCCCCGCTATCGTCAAGAACCTATTCTCGTTCCCCCTGGAGTCGGTGGTGCTGACCCTGTTCCTCTCCGTCCTGGTCCCCATCACCACCAGAATGGGCCTGACCTACGGGAATAAGGACGTGAAGGAGAGCCTAAAATTCGGCAAGCGGCAGGTGGCGCTGCTGGCGGTGCTGTTTGTGGTGGGCCTGGGCTCCACCCTTGCCTACCTGAACTACCACTACGCCACTACCTCCGTCAGTGCCGGGTACTCCACCGAGGAGCGGCCGGTGAAGAACCGGGACGCCCTGGAGAATATCCGCACCCAGATCGGGGACTTTAATGATGAAAACACCGTGGCGGTGATCGAGTCCGCTATGCACCCCTTCCTGAGCAAGACCACCACCTACACCGTGGCGGTGTACCAGGTGGATCCGGAGGCCCTGGCCGAGGAGGAGAAGACCATGGACAATCTGTGGGCCTATTCCAAGTCCGGCGCGGCCAAGGACCCGGCCATGACCCGGCTGGCCACCGTGACCTTCGTTTTGAACGAGGACACCGGGGAGATCACTGAATTTCAGTCTGAGCCCGCAAAATAACCCCCCGCCCCCCTTGCAAAAGGGGGGCGGTTTGGGTATAATAAGAAAAAAACAAAGGAGCGATTTCCATGGACCACGAGCATCCCCATGAGCATGAGCATACCCACGCCGACGGCGTGACCCATACCCATCCCCACACCCACGATCACGACCACGACCATCATCACGACTGCGCCCAGAGCTGCGACGCCTGCCAGACCAAGTGCGAACACACCCCCATGGAGGAGCTGACCGCCCTGATGAAGTATATGGTGGGCCACAACGCCGCCCATGCCAAGGAGCTGGCGGATCTGGCGGTCCAGCTGGACAAGGCGGGCAACCATATGGCCTACGAGCAGGTCATGGCCGCCGTGTCGGACTTTGAGAAGGGCAACCTGCGGCTCTCCGCCGTTCTGGCCAGCCTGGACGTGAAATAAGGAGGCGGGAAGAATGTGCCTTTCCACTGCCTATCGCAACAAAATGCAGCCGGAGACCGTGGCCATGCGCAATGTGATGCGCATTGAGTGCCAGGACGGCGTGGTGATTCTGACGGACCTGATGGAGCGCCAGATGGCCATCGAGGGCGAGCTGGCCCAGGCCAATCTGGTGGACGGCTACGTGATCATCAAGGAAAAAGCGGTGTAAGTAACGAAGGACGCCCGGCGGAGACCCGCCGGGCGTCCTTGCGCTTGTTCAAAACGATGTATTTCCTGGCTCCAAAAGCGTGTTGCCCGCTCGGCTACCACCCAAGCGGTCAACAATTCTTAGTTTGACCCCGAGGGCTTAACCGTCTGTAACAGTGCCCTCGCCTATTATAATACCATGAAGCGAAGCGAAATGGTATAATATGTCATCTTTTTCGGTTCCGCCCGCAGGGCGGGAGAAAATGGACTAAAATCAAAGTATAATAGTCGCTTTGCGGCTATTATACCCCATTTTCCCCCAACGTCAATGAAATATTTTACCGATTTAGGACTTTGACCTGCAAGCCCTCCAGGACGTCCAGCACCTTTTCGTGGAGGCCCTTGTCGAAGGAATCCGTGCAGGCGGCGTCCACGGTAATCGTGGCTTGGGGGTATTTGCTTTGCAGGGTCACCGCGTTGCTGACCACGCAGATGTTGCTCACCAGCCCCACCAGCTCGATCTCATCCGC
>CANQQI010000062.1 GCA_947625945.1 uncultured Oscillospiraceae bacterium | reverse complement strand
GGCGGCCCTGCGATCTATACTTTTTTATTGACAGCCGTTGTATTTTATCAAAGAAACCGCCGGTTGTCCACCCTTTTCACGAAAAATTTACCGTTATTTTTCGGTTTTTACTCAGGGCAGGATGGCTAGCGGCCGAAAGCCCAGATAGTCCGCCGAAACCAGCTCGTATTCCACCCCATCCCACAGGCCCTGCCGGGCCAGCTTCATGGCCGGTCCGTGGAGATGGCCGTAGAAGCAGCGCCGGACGCCGTAGCTTTGAAGCAGCTCCGTGATCTCCCGGCATTCGTAGCCGTAGTACCGGGGCGGATAGTGAAGAAACACCAGCTTCTCCCGCTCCCCCGCCGCCTTTAACGACGCTTCCAGCCGAAGAAGCTCCCGGCGGAAGATCTTTTCATCATGCTCCGTGCTCCGGGACTCCTCAAAGAACCAGCCCCGGGTCCCGCAGAGGGCGGTTTCCCCGTAAAAATAGCAGTTGTTGTTTAGTATCCACTGGTCGGAAAAGTCCCGCTCCTGGCAGAATCGGTAGAACTTCGCCGCGGTGCTCCACCAGTAATCGTGGTTTCCCTTGACGATCAGCTTTCTGCCCGGGATCCGGTCGATCCAGGCAAAGTCCGGTTCCGCCTCCGTCAGATCTTTGGCCCAGGACAGATCCCCCAGCAAAACGGTGGTGTCCTCCGGCCCCACCTGGGAAAATCCGGCGGTCAGCTTTTCCATGTATCCGTCCCACACGCCGCCGAACACATCCATGGGCTTTTGCGCCCCCAAGGACAGGTGCAGGTCTCCGATGACGTACAGCGCCATGGCCTACTCCATTTGCAGCCGGTCCCGCAGGTCCCGAACGGTAATGCCCAGGATCTGGGCCACGGTCGGGGCCGAGCAGATGGGACTCCGCTCCTCCAGAAGCACCGCCGGGCGGGACTCCCCTGCCCTGGCCCGGTAGTCCTGGAGCCCTCCAAAGGCCAGCGCCGCGTAGGGATCCAGCAGGAAGGTATTGACGGCATAGACGTTGCGGATGATGGACTCCATCCGCTCCCTGCCCACCACCGAGACCCACAGGCCCCTGCTCAGCGTGGCCAGGTCCTCCTCGCTGACGGTGTAGGGCCGTCCCCGCTGGGTGGCCAGGAAAAACCGGCGGGCCTGTCCCATCCCCAGAGTGGCGTAGATCAGCCGTTCCAGCTCCGGGGGCACGGCAAAATCCGCCTCCGGGGTGCTGGTTGGAATGGCAACGGCGTCGGTCCTGGCGGAGCCGTGGTTCACCAGATCCCACAGCGCGCCGTTGTCGTTGCAGCTGCACAAAATGGTGCCAATGGGCAGCCCCATTTCCCGGGCGTACCACAATGCCATGGGGGCGCCAAAATCCCCAGTGGGCACCGCCATGTCCACAGGATGGTCCCGGTCCACCACGCCCAGCCTGCTCAGCTCTCCCAGAAGTCCCGCCGCCATGGCGATCCGTACAACAATCCAGGCCCAGCTGCTGGGCTTTCCCTGGGAGTCCTCCACCCCCCGGACCCGGCCGGAGAGGTTCCGCACCACCCGGGAAAAATCGTAGTCCGGGTTGTGCCAGCACTCCGCCACCACAATCCGGTGGCTCATGGGGATCATCCGGTAGGGCCGGACCCCCACGGAAAACTCCACGTCCGCCCCGTCCAGCCGGGCGGGGAAAAACAGGTTCAGCACCTCCGCCACGGCCTGCTCAAAGGGCTTTTCCAGCAGGGCGTCCACCTGGGCCTTCCCCAGCTTGGGCAGCTGGATGGGCACATACAGTCCCCCATCCGGTCCCCGGTTTTCCCCCAGGACCCGGTAGGCGGTGAAGGCGTCCCCTGTGTTTCTGGTGGTTACATACAGCACCGCTCCATCACTCCTAAGGCATTGTTCCAGAAAATGTCCAGCAGCGTCTTTTCGTCCAATCCCCGTTGGGCCAGCCGTTCAGTCAGCTTGGGGTAATCCTGCACCCCTTCAAAGCCCTTGGGCAGCTGTCCGCAGCCGTCCAGATCTCCACCCAGTGCAATGTGCGTTCCAGTGGGATCCAGCTCCAAAAAGTGGAAAATGTGGTCGCAGGCGGTGTCCAGATCCGCGTCCTTGCCTAAAAACCAGGCAAACTGATTCAGTCCCGCCACGCCGCCGGTGCGGCAGATGGCGGTGAACATCTCGTCGGTCAGGTTCCGGCTGCAATCCCACACCGCGCGGCTGTTGGAATGGCTGGCGATAATGGGCTTTTCCGTGATATCCAAAATGTCCCAGAACGCCTCGTCGCTGATGTGGCTCACGTCGATCACCATTCCCAGCCGCTGGGCCTCCTTCACATATTCCCGGCCCAGATCCGTCAGGCCGCCGCCAGTGACATGGGAGCCTGCCAGGGGGTTGCGCTCGTTCCAGGTCAGGGTGGAGATGCGGAAGCCCGCCTTGTAAAGCGTCTCCAAAAGGGAGGGGTCAAAGCCGAAACCGGCAGGGCCCTCGATGGTCAAAATGGCGGACATTTTGCCCTGCTTCCGGTTTTCCTCCACCTCCCGGGCGGTGCCGGCGAAGGCAATCAGGTCCTCGTTCTGGGCAACCCCAGCCAGGATGGCGTTCATCTCCCGCTCAAAAACGTCGGTGACGGTGACGCCCTTGGGCAGATTCTCCCAGGAGGTGGTGAAGCAGGCAAAGCACTGGGCGTACCCCGCCAGGGTCTTCGCCCGGGTCAGGTCGATGTGGCCCTTGTTCTGAAGAAGGGTGCCGTCCTCCTTCTCCACCAGAGCCAGCGCGGTATCGCAGTGCAGATCAAAAACAGGAATATTCATTGAAACGCGTCCTCCAAATGATTAATTTCCGGCCGCTGGGTGTTCACGCCCTGGGGGGCGTAGACCTCGATCACGTCAAAACGGGGCTGCAAATCGGTGGGGTGTTCCGCCAGGTACATCTCCGCGCTGAGCCGCAGCCGGTCCTGCTTGCGCCGGTCCACATACTCCCTGGCCTGGGCGAAGGACGCGCTTTTGCGCAGCTTCACCTCTACAAATACCAGATAATTCCGGTCCCTGGCGATCAGATCGATCTCTCCGAACCGGGTGCGGTAGCGGGAAGCCAGCAGCTGGTAGCGCCGCTTCCGCAAAAATTCCGCCGCCTTTTCCTCGCCCCATGCGCCGGCTAAGTTATCTCTCCCGGGCATAGTATTTTTGAAGGAAGGTCTGCCGGTGCAGATAGGCAGGTCCGTATGTATCCAGGGCCAGGTAGTGCTGCCGGGTGCCGTAGCCCTTGTGGATTTCAAAGCCGTACTGGGGATAGATATGGGACATTTGGATCATATAGTCGTCCCTGGTCACCTTGGCCAGAATGGACGCGGCGGCAATGTTGGCGCTGAGACTGTCCCCATGGACCACGGTTTTCACCGGCAGGCCGAAGTCCTTTGCCCGGTTCCCATCGATCAGCGCCAACTCCGGGGGGCATTGCAGTTTGGCCATGGCCCGCTCCATTGCCAGAAAGGTGGCCTGCAAAATATTGAGCCGGTCGATCTCCTCCGGGCTGGCGAAGGCGATGCCGTAGGCCAGGGCCTGCTCCTGAATGATGGGAAACAGCTCCCGCCGCCGCTTGTCGGAGAGCTTTTTGCTGTCGTCCAGCCCGGGAATTTCCAGATGGGGCGGCAGGATCACGGCGGCGGCGCACACTGGCCCGGCCAGAGGGCCCCGGCCCGCCTCGTCCACGCCGCAGATTCCCTGAATCCCCTGGGCAAAATATTCGTCCTCGATCTGCCACAAATCTCTCATTACGGATCCTCCGGCGGCGCTTCCAGCGTGAAGCAGCCCAGCTTTCCGCTGCGGTATTCATCCAAAAAGGCCCGGGCCATCCGCCCGGTATCGATCTCGCCGCCGGGAAGGAGCATTCCCCGTTTCCGTCCGGCGGCTTCCAGCAGGGCAAAGCCCGTTGGCACCTCCATGGGGTCCAGCCGGTACCGCTCCTCCAGAGCGCCGGGGTACCGCCGGTAGAGCAGCGCCATCACCTGGGCTGCCAGCTCCTCGGTATCCACCACCGTCTCCTTCACCGCGCCGGTGGCGGCCAGCAGCAGACCCGCTACTGGGTCTTCAAACTTGGGCCACAATATTCCGGGGGTGTCCAGCAGCAGAAGCTGGGGATCCACCGTCACCCACTGCTTTCCCCGGGTGACGCCGGGGCGGTTCTCGGTCTTGGCTCCTTTTCTGCCGGAGATCTGATTGATAAAGGTGGATTTTCCCACGTTGGGAATCCCCACTACTATCACCCGGAGGGGGCGGCGCATTCCTTTCGCGGCGTCCCGGGCGATCTTTTCAGCCAGCAGCTCCCGGAGGGACGGCTGAAAGTCCCCGATCCCCTTCCGGCGCTTTAGGTCCACGCCAATGGCCGCCAAGCCCCGGCTCCGGAAATAGTCCAGCCACCGCCGGGTCTCCCGGCTGTCCGCCAGATCGATCCGGCTCAGCACCACCATCCTGGGCTTACCGCCGCAGAGTACGTCAATGTCCGGGTTCCGGCTGGCGGAAGGAATCCGGGCGTCCACGATCTCGCATACCGCGTCCACCTGCTTCAGATCCGCCTCGATCTGGCGCCGGGTCTTGGTCATGTGGCCCGGGTACCACTGAATGCGCATCGGGTCCGTCATTGTATCGGTCCAATCCGGGAAAAGTCCCATTCCTCATAGCCGTGATCCGTCCCTGGCAGGACCAGGAACAGCACCCTGCCCACGATATTTCGCACATCCACCTGTCCGATAGCCGGGTCCCGGCTGTCCTGGGAGACCCATCGGTTGTCCCCCATCAGAAACACGCAGCCCTTTTCCACAGTGATGGGCTTGGTCATCATTCCCGACGTGGTCTTGGAGTAGGTGTAGGGCTCCTCCAGTGCCACATCGTCCACATAGACGGTGCCGGTTTCGTCGTCGATGCGAATGGTCTGCCCCTCAGTGGCAATGACCCGCTTGACGATCAGCTCTCCGTCCTCAAAATCCTCCAGACTGGCCACAACAATATCCCCCTGCTTGGGCTGGGGGTAAAATACATGGCTCAGCAGGATCAGGTAGTCCCCGTCCACCAGGGTGTTGTACATGGAAGGGCCGGACACCACCACGATCCGGAAGAACACCAGCATCACCACCAGTACCGCCGCCAGCATATAGGATAGATCGTGGAGATAATACAGGGCATTTCTTGCCGGAGTAATTTTCTCCTTAGGCTTTCCTCTTCTGGGCTGGGGCCCCATTTCCAGATTTTCCCGCTCCATTCTCCTGCCTCCCCTTATTTCCGCCCCAAACGGCGGACAAGCCGCTTTGCTCTCTATTATACACAAAATTTTCCAATAAAAAAAGAGGGTAAACCCCTCTTTTTTTATTTTCTTTTTGTCAGACCTTCTCTTTGATCTTGGCGGCCTTGCCAAAGCGGCCACGAAGATAATAGAGCTTGGCCCGGCGGACCTTGCCGTGGCGGACAGTCTCCACATCGGCAATCCGGGGAGAATGGACCGGGAACACCTTTTCGCAGCCCACGCCGTAGCTGACCCGGCGAACAGTGATGGTCTCGCCGATGCCGCCGTGCTTGCGGGCGATGATGGTGCCTTCAAACACCTGAATCCGCTCCCGAGCGCCTTCCTTGATCCGCACATGGACACGAACCGTATCGCCCACCCGCATTTCGGGCAGCTCCGGCTTCATGTACTGGCTGGACAGAGCCTTGACTAAATCCATATCTATTTGTCCTCCTTCATTTGGGCGTTCATGCGGCGGATCAGTCCCGGGTGATATGGCTCCCGGACGCCGCAGAGGACTCACCTTTTTTCAGACCGATTTATTTTACCACGGGAAAAAGGAAAATGCAAGCATTTTTTTCGGAATCTCCCAACTTTTTCTCCCGGGTCAGCCCTTCAGCCCTCGGCTCTGCCGGTCCATGTCCTCCACCACGATGTCGAAGATCTCCCCCAGGGAAGCGCAGTATTCCAGCACCTTCCAGGGCTCGTTGGTGTGGTAGTGAATCTTGATCAGCTCCTCGTCCCCCACCGCCAGCAGGCAGTCCCCTTGGAAATGGGTGACAAAATAGTCGTTGATGGCGTCCTCGTCCAGGTCCTGCCCCTCGATGAGCAGCTGGGTGTCATAACGGTATTGGGTCATTTATAAAGCCTCTTTTCCATTTAATGATTGACCGCTTTGTCGTAATCGGTATTATTTCCGCAGCTTGTCAAAATATAGCTGATCGGAAGCATTTTAAACCCCTGCTGATTGTAGAAACCATCCTCCAGCTCTCCCTGCTGGCACAGCGCTTGATAGTTGCGGGCCACAGCCATGACCGAGATTTTGTTGATCTCGTTCATTTCGGTCATATCCAGGGTGAAGCTCACAACCATTTTCGTTTCACCGTCCCCGCCCGAAAACTGGACCACATCCTCCGGCTCGACGCTGACCGGCTCACCATTAAAGTAGAGCACCAAACTGTAATCTATCGGCAGGGCGCAGTAGATACCGCACACAAGACTCACCTTGGAGGTTTCCTTTACTTTGAAAGCAAATTGCCCTTCCGTAATCCGCTTGAATCGAAGCGCCGCGTCCTCCCGGTCAGATCCCCAGCGCAGGACCGATCCGAGATACACGCTTGATTCCATTTTCTCTTTATAAAATTCGATTTCTTTGGAGGAGGCATTCATAATCGTCGCCCCGACGATCGTATCTATAATATCAAATTGATCGGCTTCCGTCAAGCTTTCCTCCGAAACCGTCAGTTCTTCGACTCGGTCGCGGACGGCCGGGAAATCCAGCGCCGGCGCCGGATCCGCGTTGAATTGCAGGATCACGCCTGTTGCTGAATAATACTGGTCAGAGTAATCAAAAAGCTTGACCTGTCCTCCTTCCCGCTTTTCCCGGGGGAACCAATCCGGCGCCGGCTTCAAAACCGCGCAGACCTCCAGTTTATCTCCTGTCTTTCCGCAGACGGGGGTAAAATAGAGGGTGCCTTCTCCCTCCAGCTCCGTAAAAATGTGCATATATTCGTATTTTCCGTCTTCCGCGAGCTTATACGGCTGGGGCTGCCCGGCCAGAAAGACCATCAGGCCCAGCCCGGCCAGGTCCGTATCGGAGCCGCCCTCATATTTGAAGGGAAGCTGCATCTCCCCGCCGTCATAGCCGCAGGTCTGAAACGAATCCGCATTGGAAGCATCGCCCAGCGCAAAGGCGCTCGGGATGACAGAGTACGCAAGGATCCTGCCTTCCGCATCCACTTCTCTTGGGTGCCCATCCGGCGCGGTCGGCACCGCCTCCGTGGGTTCTTCTGTTTTCTCGGTTTGGGCGACCGTAGCGGGCGGTACCGTTACCGTCGCCTCCGTCTCCTCCGGCAGGGTAAACCGCAGGGAGCAGCCGGTCAGAAGCAGGACCAGCGCCAGCAGCATGATGAAAAGTCGTTTCATTTTTCTTCTCTCCCTTCATTTTAGATTCTGTCCCGCGTCCCTTTGGAAGGATACCGATGGCGAACAGTTTTCCGGTCTTTCCCCAGGTTGTGGACGCATAGAGCGGACATGTGTTTTTATAAAGATTGGCACGATTCTATCATGTTTTCCCTGCTTTGTCAAGGCGAATCGGTTCGTTTTCAAGGGAAAGCGGCACCCCGGAGGGAGCTACCTTTTACTCCAGCATTTCAGCGCATTTCCTCAAATGCTCCGTGATCTTTAGGGCTGAGGGCAGACCGTCCCCCACCGCCAGCAGGCAGTCCCCTTGGAAATGGGTGGCAAAATAGTCGTTGATGGCGTCCTCGTCCAGATCCTGCCCCTCGATGAGCAGCTGGGTGTCATAACGGTATTGGGTCATCTGCTCTCATCCTTTTCATTTTATGGTTTTATGGTTCCGTTGGGAAACATGGCCTCCTGCAGCTCGGTTTGATTTCCCTGCGAAGTCAGCACATACATGGCCGGCAGCACGTAAACTCCAAAGTTCTCATCCTGGCGGTCCGTAGCTTCCCAGTAGTTTCTGGACACCGCCACCATATACACCATGGCCACGTCCCCACAGCCGGCCATGTCCAGGGTGAAATCCACAATGGTCTTCTCCTTCCCGCCGCCGGTGACGTTGATCCGCTTATCCGGATCCACCGTGACGGGAACATTGTTGATGTAAACGATCAGGTCCAATTCCTGGGCCAGGTCGCTTTGGAACACATAGCGCAGGGGCACTTCCGAGTCCTCTTTCACATTGTACGCATAGTTCCAGGCCTCAAATCCGGACAGAAAAGTCCCCGTGTAGCTCCAGTCCGTCATGGCAGCATAGTGCCGGATGCCGATGGTCTTCAAGGGTTTGATCTGTCCTGGTTGAAGCAGCGACCCGTAAGTGGCGGGGTCTATGCGGGCGTAACCCTTCAGGGTGTACTGGGTATCGTCATTGTCCCATTCTCCCTGGGAAATGCTGAGGTTCTTCATATGGTCGGTGATTTCGGGCTGGGTCAGCTCCTCCGGCGTCTGGTTCATCCGCACGGTGGCGGCGGCGGCCCGGGAATTGCCAATGGGTGAGGACCCATCCCACCACACGATTCGGGCATTGATGGGATTGTCGGAAATTCCCCAATCCGGCGCCGGCACCAGCAGAGCGTAGAACTCCAGGTCGTCCCCCTCCTGCCCGGTCACCGGGGTAAAGACGAACTCCCCGGTTTCGTCTTCCTCCACCTGGGCCATGTGCATATATTGATATTCCCCGTCCTGCGTCAGCTTATAGGGCTGGGGCCGCCCGTCCAGGAACAGCAAAAATCCGCACTTATTGGTACAAATATCATGATCCTCGTTATATTGGCGGATGCCTGCCCGAGTGAAGGGCACATGGAGCTCCCCGCCCTCGTAGGTGAAACTTGGCGTCTCGCCGGACTCCTCTTCTCCCAGATAGAAATACCCCGCGGAGGGAGAATAAAAGGGCGAGGGTTCCTTCTCCTGGGGCGCCGTCACAGTCGGCTGGGCAGCCGGTTGGGTCTGCTGCTCCACCACTCCTGTGGATTCATTCCAGGCCTGCGGCTCTGTCTCCTCCGGCAGGGTAAACCGCAGGGAGCAGCCGGTCAGAAGCAGCGCCAGCGCCAGCAGCATGATAAGTGATCGTTTCATTTTGTTCTCTCCCTTCATGTGGATTCTGTCCCACGTCCCTTCGGAAGGATACCGGAGACGAACATTTTCGCGGCCTAGTCCCCGGCTTGTGGACGCATGGAACGGACATTTGTTTACAAAATGGTTGAAATTATTTTATCATTTTTCCCCGGCTTTGTCAAGCCGCTACGCCGCGTTTCCAATAAAAGGCGGCCCCCCGAAGGGGACCGCCTTTTACTCCAGCATTTCCGCGCATTTCTTCAAATGTTCCGTAATTTTCAGGTGCTGGGGGCAGACCGACTCGCACTGGCGGCAGCCAACGCAGTCCGAGGCCCGGTGGCCCTCCGGCGCGGCGGCGCGGTAGCGCTCCGCGGCCAAGGTCATCTGCCCACCGCTCAGGCGGCAGTTGGCGGCGTCGAAAATATCCGGGATGGCGATGCCCTTGGGGCAGCCGGAGACGCAGTAGTGGCAGGCCGTGCAGGGGATCGCGGCGGAGGCTCCCAGAATCTCCTGGGCCCGGCGGATCACCACCCGCTCCTCCGGATCCAGGGGCCGGAACGAACCCATATAGGACAGATTGTCCTCCATTTGGGCCAGGTTGGACATGCCCGAAAGGACCGTCAGTACCCCCTCCAGGGAGGCGGCAAAGCGAATGGCCCAGGAGGCGCAGGACATTTCCGGCCGGCACCCTTTCATCAGGCGGCCCACCTCCTCCGGCGGATTGGCCAGGCGGCCGCCCTTCACCGGCTCCATAATCACCACGGGCTTGCCGTGGCGGCGGGCCACCTCGTAATTGGCCCGGGAGGTGACGGCCGGGTTTTCCCAGTCGGCATAGTTGATCTGAAGCTGCACAAAGTCCGCCTCGGGATGCTCCGTCAGCAGCTTGTCCAGCAGCTCCGGTCCGGCGTGGAAGGAAAACCCGGCGTGCTTGATCAGGCCCTTTTCCTTCTGCTCCGCCACAAAATCCCAGAGGTGGAATTTTTCGTAGCGCTGGTAGTTGTTTTCCATCAGGGAATGGAGCAGATAGTAGTCGAAATACGCCGCGCCGGTGCGCTTTAGGCTGGTGTAAAATTGATTTTTCGCCGCATTTTCCGTTGGCGCGAACATGGCGTTGAGCTTGGTAGCCAGGGTGAAGGATTCCCGAGGGTGGCGGGAGACCAGGGCCTTCCGGGTATCGCTCTCCGAGGTGCCGTAGACGAAGGCAGTGTCAAAATAGGTAAATCCCGCCTCCAGAAACCGGTCCACCATCTGTTCCATCTGCTTCAGGTCCGTCAGCAGGCCCTTTTTGGGCAGCCGCATCAGACCGAACCCCAGCTTGGGAGTCTTTTTCCAGAATTCGTCGGACATGACCTTGACCTCCTTGTTTAATATTAAGAAAAACCGGCAAGGCCACCATAGCCTTACCGGTTTTTGGTTGGAGTGTGATTATAGGATGTGTGTTTCCAAAATTCGGAAAAACCAAATCGAAGCCCAGCGCAGCGGGTTCGATTTGGAAAGGAGGAGCAGCGGTATGAGCGCGCTCTGACTTTTATAATAAAAGTCGGAGCAAGCGATATAAAGCTTGCTCCGACGTGTGTCTTGACGTGGAATTGGAGTACTGTCGTAGTACTTTATACCACGTCATTTTCATTGTATTACAAATGCACTAAAAACGCAATATAACTGGGAAGATTAGTAGACGAATCGGTCGGGAGGAGGAACACTGTCCGTGCAAGCGCGGGGCGTTTCGCTTGGTAGCACATAGTGAAGGATTGGAAATGCGTGCTTTTTGGCTCTTTGGATGATTTGGCGATAATCTGTGTATTTTTCTGCTGTTATGTAGTATAATGTCTGACACATGGACAAGCGTATTAGAGTAGGGAGTGTGATCAGGCAGGGTGGTGTGACGCCGTGGCCTCATGAGGAACACAGCGCGACAGCTTTGGCAAAGGCAGGATATACAGTCAAGTTCATACCGGCCAACTCGACACTGCGTACGGCCGATGTGTTCCTAAATAATACGCAGTTTGAAATGAAGGCACCATGCGGCCACAATATAGACTGCATAGAGCGGAACCTTAAACGAGCGCTGGTCAAATGCCCTAATATCGTGATTGACTCTTGCCGCATGAAGAACGTGACGGATCGCAGCATCTGCAATGTTCTAGTTAATCGGTTGCGAAAAGGCCGGGGGCTGAAGCGTCTGATTTTTGTACGACGCAACGGTGAAGTAGTTGACATAAATCGATTGATTTGATATAATGAATATATTGAAGCTTTCCGACGGAGCAGCATGTTCCTCACCCGAAGGCTTCTTTTTTATGCTTCTTATCTTCCCGCCTATAGTCTCCTTCGCCTAGTAATACTCCGCCTATTCAAAAGGCATGGATGTATACTAAAAAAGTGGACAAGTATGATAGAATAGTAGACAAGTAAAGAACAGGAAGGAGCAATACTTATG
>CANQQI010000061.1 GCA_947625945.1 uncultured Oscillospiraceae bacterium | reverse complement strand
TTCGGTGGACGGCCTGTGCTTTTCCGTCCCCGCCGTTCGACGGCAAAGCCTTCCGGGCCTTCTTCCAGATAGATTCGCTCCCATGACTTGATCTGGTCTCTGCTGTTTACCTCAAACCGACGGCAAGTTTCGCTATAGCTGAGCCGCTCCTGCCGCATCGTCTCGATTACCAGCTTCTTAAATTCCGGCGTGTATCGCTTATTCGGTACTCCTTTTGGCATTATAAATCACCCCATTTGTTAGACATTATATCACATCGTCTAACAAATGGGGTGCAGTTCATATCGGCATTGTACCGATACGGGCGTTAAAACTTTAATGAATATAATCCTCAGGGTAGATCAAATAGCACAATTTGCCGCCCAACACGGGTATGGTATAATCGTCAGCAGAAATAATCTGTTCTATAATGTATTTCCCGTTAGAATCACGATTGTAATTGATTCTAACAATTCCATCGGTCAGCAAATGTACCGTTGATATTTTTTCTCGCCCATCTACATATAGTTCCTGAATCAACTCGTCAGAAAGTGTATCATAACCTTTACGATAGAGGGCAGCAATAGGATCAATTTTTTCCACATCATCAATGCTATTTCCTATGCTTAATTCTGAAAACGCCTCTAAATCTAAAGATTCTTTCATTATGATTGGGTAACCTCTGGTGAATTGGAAGTTATCTGATTCAAAGAAAAAAACAAATATTCGTGTTTCATCATCTGTTTCATAGACAAAATACATAGATTTTTGTCCATTGTTTTCGATTGTCCTTACCGCTTGAGGGGGGTATTCCTTAATGATTGAGCTTGCGAAATCATACCTTGCAGAATGGGACAGGAAATAATCCATGTCACGATAAAATGAGAAACAATGATTATCAAACAGGAAATCTTCAGCAGGATATTTATCAAGTTCAATATCTTTCAACAACGGAGTAGAAATCAGATCGTCAGAGTTGAGTATAGCTTCAACATCTTCGACTGTGTGATAATTGCTAATCTTTGATGATGATTGACAGCCATTTAGACATATAAAACATATTAATCCAATTAGTAATATCTGTATTTTCTTTGTATCAAAGTGCCGCATAAAAATACCTCTTAACCAGTTATCTTATAGTATACAGGCGTACTATTATAAAAATCATTGTGAAGAATCTCACCATAATACCAATATGTCCACAAAATATTATCTGGATCGCTATAAATATTGGAATTAGGTACTATTCTTGTCGGAAAACTTCCGCGTTTATCTGCCCAAGTGCCATCGCCGAGCTGCATCCACCAATGATAGTCCCAATCGTCAAATCCCGGATTAACACTAAAATCCCATTTGCCATTTTTGTTCGTATCATAATACCCCACTCTCATAACAACACGGTATTGTGTAGAAGTATTTATTGACGAATTATACGAACTAATCACAGTTGCTGTTATACCATGATTTGACATATATGTTTCTGATTTGTTTTTTACCAATGTACGCAGTGCGCTTAAACTGGAACAATTATTAAGCTCTGTGTAGGTAATTCCCAGAACGTCCATACCTACGAACTCGTCACAATTCCATGCGTACCCAGCGCAATTCTGGCTATCATCAAAATGATCTATCAAAGTGTATGTCTTATTTGTATAGGTCTTTGAAATAGAGTAATTGGGACTGTTGGTAAGGCAGTCACTTGAAGCATGAAATTCACGATATACCGACGAATTTGTGTTGATTACAACGCCGGACGAATTGTAGCGTGTGCAAGTAAAAGTAGCTGCAACAGTTCTCGAACTATCCAAGTAAGAATAAGACATAGATGTTGGATAGTATATCGGATAATTGTGCGTTACATAAAGAATTGAAAAGCCGGATACACTTGAATATTTCCAATAACTCGGAATTGATATTGTAGTATTGAGTAAAAATGCCAAATTTCCAGTTGGATCAAGTTTGGGCTGAACACTTGTGAGTGTCTGATCGCTTGCCCTTGTTTCGGCTTGGCTTCCTGCCATACGGACATCAGATATGTAAGAAACCGCATCGTCATATACTACACCCATCACTTGTGAACTCATATAGCTTACATTGGTAGGCGCTGTATAAACATTGCCTGTAAACGGTGCGCTTTCCCATTTTACATTTCCTAATGCAGTAATCGCTTCTTGTGCTTCTGCATTTACAGCCATATCTTCTTCAATGTCTTTTCTCAATTCTGCTTCAAATTCTGCGAGAGTAGATTTTGTAGGAGATTCAAAAGTATTATTTCTCGAAAAAACGGCAGGAGAAAAAGTCATGGAATATCCGTATTCCTCGTTTAACTTATCAATAATCTCTTGATATTCTGATATTTCTTCAACAGTAATGAGAGCAGCTGTTGAATCAGCGTCAGTATAATCAGCTGCAAATGCTGTTGTACTCACAGAGAACAGCATAATGACAGTTAATAAAACACTTAATATTTTCTTCATTATAAAACTCCTTTCGGTTGTTGTCTATGCTTCACGCGGAGCTCACCAAGGCCGATGTTCCGGGCAATATTCGTGTTTAAGATGCCGTCAGATCTTCCTGCGCTGCAAGAGGGCAGCGGCGATGGAAGCCAAAAGCCCTAAGAGGGCGCAGAGCGTGAGAACGGGCCAGTTGGCGGCCTCCGGCGGTTGATTTGGGGCCAGAAGGCACCAGGACGCCAATTCCGGGTCCCCGGAAAAGGCGCCGCAGAACAGAAAATACATTGCCACCGGGATCGTTCCCAAAAGCACATTCCGAAACAGGACGCACAGCAGGTACAGCGTGCCCATGCCGAAGCAGCATTCCAGCGCCGCTCGGGGTAATTCCAGGAGCACGCCGGGGAAAAGGGGCAGGGCCGCTGCCGTGCCCAGGGCCATCAGCAGGCAGTACCCCCCATAGAGCAGCGCCATCTCTCCTATTAGGCTCTTATGGCCTTTGGAGCAGGCCCAGAGGGCCTCCCTTCCGTCTCCCTCCACCCAGGCAAGCAGATACCCGCCGGGCCAGAGGAGGCCGCAAAGGGGCAGAAAGGTCTGGCTGCACCGGATCAGAACGCTGGAAGCCTCGCTTAGATTCTCTGTCATCGCCGTCATGGCTGTAAAGGCGGGAATCGCCAGCAGAATTACCGCCGGCGGCGTATACAGGCAGCCGGGCGTCCTTTTCAGGACCCGCCACAGCATCCGCAGCAGCCGCCCCATCACACGGCCCCCTTGAGATAACGCATATATCCGTCCTCGACGGTGGCGGGGATCCGCTGCCCCGGCTGCTCCACGTCGGACAGCACCCGCAGGCGCTCCTGCCCTTCCGCCAGCTCGTCCCGAAGAAGGAAGAAGGGCTTTTGAAGGTTTTCCCGCTCCGAAACGGGCACGGAATACACCTTCCCCTGAGCGGCGGACCGCAATTCGTCGGCGGTAGCCACCGTCAGGATTCTTCCGCCGTTCATGAGAATGATGTGGTCGCAGAGCGACTCCACATCCTCCACAATGTGCGTGGAGATCAGTACCGTCCGCCGGCCCCGGAATTGGGCGAACAGGTTCTTAAAGCGCAGCCGCTCCTCCGGGTCCAATCCGGCGGTGGGTTCGTCCAGAATCAGGTTTTCCGGATCTCCCAAAATGGCCTGCGCGACGCCCAGGCGCCGAACCATGCCGCCGGACAGGGCTTTTACCCGCCGCTTTTCCGCGTCCTCCAGGCCCACCCGGGCAAGGCTGTCCAGGATCTCTCGACGCCGCTTTTCCCGGGGAAGGCCCTTCAGCTCCGCGAAAAGGTCCAGCGCCTCATAGGCGGTCAGGCTTCCCATCACACCGAATTTCTGGGGAAGATAACCGGTTCCCCCTTGGATCGTGATTGTCCCTCCGGTGGGCCGCAATCCTCCACTTGCGTTCGGGAGACTGTGATTTGAGAGCTAAGAATTGAACCCTTTCCCGTCCCCTGTAAATGCCGGTCGTTATCTGGTGCGGGACAGGCGGCCGTCGTTTAGTGCATAAGCGATGGGGCATTTTTCGGCTATGGCCATGTTGTGGGTGACGATGACCACCGTCAATCCGTTTTGATTCAGCTCCGTCAAGAGCCGCACCAGCGACTCCGCGTTTTGCTGATCCAGGGCGCCGGTCGGTTCGTCCGCCAGAAGCACCTCCACATTCATCGTCAGCGCCCGGGCGATGGCCACCCGCTGCCGCTGGCCGCCGGACAACTGATTGACCGGTTTTTTGATGGCGTTTCCCAGACCCACCTGTTCCAAAACCTGCCGGGCCTTTTGGTCGATTTTCCTATTGTAGGTACCGCCGATGATGTGGGGCAGAACTACATTATTCAGGGCGGACTCCGTGCCAATCAAGCCAAAGCTCTGCAAAATGATGGCAATTTTCTTGTTCCGCAATTGGCATTTTTCCCCATCGGACATGGCGGAGACGTCCTGGCCCCGGAAGAAGTATTGGCCGGATGTGGCCGTATCCAGGCCCGCGAGAATATGCAGCAGCGTAGACTTCCCGGACCCGGAAGGCCCGGTGATCGCCACAAAATCCCCGGAACTAATTTCCAGGTCTACATCCCGCAGCGCGTAAACCTCCGTGGGCTTTCTGGGGTTGTACACCTTTTCGACGCCGGATAATTGGATCATTTCTAGTCCCCTCCTTGAAGCAGAAAGATGGTGGATACATTGCCGAATCGATGGAATGCGGAAAGAAAACTGAAGATCAGCGCCAAAAGCAGCAGCAAGAAACAGTAGGACAGCCCAACGACGCCCACCGTAGCGGTGGTGGCGCTGCCGCTTCCCAGCAGCTGCCGGAACCAGGGATAGCTGACATAGGCGATTAAAAGGGCGATCAGCAAATTGACACACCCGAAGACGCAGTTCAGGACCAGCATTTTCCTTCTGGTCATGCCGAGCAAAAAGAAAACGGAAAATTCCTGCTGCCGCTGGAAGGTCATGAGGAACAGATATCCGCCGTAGCCGAAAAAGGCCAGAAGACTCAACAGCAGGAACTCCAGGATGGCCATGGAGTTGTTCACAAAGACGCGGGAAAAGGCCACCTTTTCCAGCTCCCCCATGGTGGCAAAGCTGCCCCATGCGCCGACCTGGGCATTGAGTGTTTGAACGGTTGCCGCTACATCCGCGTTCTCCTCCAGGGGCACTAGGAAGCTGCTTTCCCACTGGATCTCCGGGAAATACGCCGGGTCATAGCCCATCACGATGAAATCCGTCCTAGGATAATCGGACAGCTTCGTTCCAAAGCAGGATAGGGTCGGGAAGCTCCCAAAACCGTGGCAGGCGGGCAGAACGGCTTCCTCTGAAAGAACGCCGGCCACCACGCAGGGGATGCCCGTATCGCCGTCTCGAAGGGTAACGGTGGCCTCTGCCCCCAGGGGGACCAAACCCGCGAGAGACGGACTGATCAGGATGGGCACGGCGCCGCTTTGCCCGGAGGAAGGGGCGCTCTCGCCGTTGAAAAGCCCGGTGGCTTCCAGCATTTCCTCCGAGTAGACCAGCAGGTTCCGGACCGCCGGCTGGTCCTGGCTGTCTTCCTCCGGCTCGTTTTCCGTTCCCGCGTCGATGTACGCGGGATAAAGTGCTGTCCGCATGGGACCGGCGATTCCGGCGGAGGCCAGAGCGTCCTCCACGGCGGCGTCTACAAAGCCCGCGGATTCCGGGTCTATTATTCCGGTGCCATTATAATAAACCGCTTCGTTTGGATTAAAAAACAGGGTGCGCGAATCGTCCACGGCGGCATAAGTCCCTTTTATTTCCTGAGCAAATTGCAGAAAGGCGTCCACGGGACTAAATACAACCATCGAAAGCACAAACATCAGCACCAGTTGAACGATCAAAACCGCTTCCTGAATGTACCGCCTGGAATAAAAATAACGGGCAAGTCTTATCGCGTTCATTGCAGTCCACCTTTGTCCTGAATTTGCAAGATGTTACTGACTTTTTTCCCGGTCAGCAGAATGGTCGCCAAGTACACCAGAAGCAGCACGATCAAAAGCGGCCCAATGGCCGGGGCGGCGTCCGCGTCTATCACTTCCAGTATGGGAAAACAAAGGATGTGGGCCAAAACCGCTGCGATCGAGCCGGCAATGAACACGATTGCCCAATGGCCCCATAGAAGCAGAACGCAGGTAAACTTCCGCATTCCGCAGATGCGATACACCATCATCTCTTTTTTGTAGAACGCGAGCCACTGTTCCATGATCTGGACGATCGTGATACAGGCGACCACGCCCAAAAACAGCGCGCCGATCATGGCGTTTTGGTTATTGAAGTTATAGGAGCTGGCGGAGTCCTTGCTTACGAAGCTGATCTGCGAATCGGGGAAACGGGAGCGCAGAATTTCGCTGTATCTCAGCAGGTCCGACCGGGAGGCGTGGTCAAAATGGACGAGGATCAGGGCCGGAGAGGCATTTTGCAGAAAGGTTTTGTATGGAAGGATGGTGAAAAGCGTCTCCTCCACGTTTGCCTGCTCCTCGGGGGAAAGATCCTTTTCCGGAAAGAGGACTGCCTGCGCCTGATCGGAAATGCCGCTGCGAATATTGAATGTGGCGATCCACCCCGTCCCGATGATCTCATAGGTATCTGAAAACAGCTCGATCTCTTTTTCCGGGATTTTCCCAATATACTCGTAAGAGATGTAGGCCGCTTTCGCCCCCTCCCGCTGCTCCTGCTCATTAAAGAAGCGTCCGCTGACCATGGGAAACCAGCGGTCCGGCTCCGACCCCTGCCAGCCGATGAGGACGCTGCTTGGAGATTCCCTGACCAGATAGAGGACATTCGACACATCCGATCCAAACAGCGCGTCTATTTCCTGGGGGAAGGATTGGACGTCGGCGAGCAGCTCCGCGCCAGGCTCTATGGTGACCGTGGAATACTCTGGGGACGAAGTCGAATAGAAATACTGCTTCATGGCATATCC
This sequence comes from uncultured Oscillospiraceae bacterium, assembly GCA_947625945.1. GTDB lineage: Bacteria > Bacillota > Clostridia > Oscillospirales > Oscillospiraceae > Faecousia. Next base: position 4,602 of record CANQQI010000061.1, on the reverse strand, counting down.
CAGGATGATGCTGATGCAAAGCACCGCCACAAATACCCCCAAAAACAGCATGGCGCTGACAGCTTTGTTGCTTAAAATATGCCGCTTTAAGGAACCGAAAAATAGATGACCCACTTCGATCCTCCTCCTATAATTTCTCCGTTAAGAACGGAGAAATTCTGTTTACGGTTGGTCTTCAAGGTAGAAATCCGCTACCTTCTCTTTGCCGTTACTCTTGCATGTGGCACGAAACCAGCCCTTGGCATAGGTGATTTCTCCGGCTGTGATAGATATCGTTTGTTTGGTAGTTTTATAATCACTGTTGTAATAGAAGGTTCCATTGCTGGGATCATCGTACACTTTACTCCCGATTTTGTACTGGATTTTTATACTTGCCATTAAGTAATTATCAACTGGATTGCAACTGCACGCTGTAATGGTCGAAGTCGCAGTATCATCTCCAAACCAATTTACAGAGATGTTCACACTAGCCGATTTATACGGACAAGAACCAGAAGAAGTGCCAGGGTATTCGAGTGCATAGGCAGATGCAACACCTACAGATAATACCAGGGCGAGTACGAGAAGCAGGGACAAAAATTTGCGGGTTTTCATAACTATAACCTCCTTAAATTTGAGTAAAACTTGTGGCACCGAATAATAGTGCTGGTAGTTGGCATTTCCGGATACTCTTACTTCATAATTAGAGTCATTCCGAAATTGGAAAGTGTAGTCCTCATTTTTACTAAGCCTTGCTGTCCTGTTCAATTACCAGGGGGCGATCATCGGCTACCCGGTTGCTTTTTGTCTGCCTGGGGTTCTTCCACCGGGCGCTTGGGTTGGTAAAGCATTCCCGTGCAATTGGGCGGCCATCTTCCGCGTTCCCGCTGGATCAGAGCGGGAACTACTTGCTTCAGGATGTTCGTGATGTTGAGAGTTTTCATGTTTGCTTGCTCCTTTCCTTATATAATTTTAGTATATGTGCTAGGGCCAGCGAAGCTGTGTCCAGCGCAACACCTAGAGTGATGCCGTACAGGCAATCCAGCCAGTTTACCCAGATGGATATTCCCGCTAAGACCACGACGATCAGCAGCCGGACTTTAGAGCCGATGTCGTTGGCACTGAACTCCCGATCTGTCATTGGGACGTCTGGATGCCGGAAGGGGGACAGGGCAAAGGCCAGGGACGCGGAGATCACCAGGACCGTCGCCGCACTGGGAAGGGTCAGGACCGGATACACTAGGCCCATCATCCCCAGCTCCAGCGCCAGTGAGACCGCCAGGCAGCCCAGCATGGTTTTCATGTGGAAGCCGTTGGTCCGCTGCCGCAGGAACAGAAAGGAAGCGATAAAGATCAGCGTAGGAATTGGAGGATACAGCAGTAGGCCGACGGTCAGGAGCAGTCCCATACCGAGGATGGTAGAGATCCACTTTTCCAGGCAGTATTGCAGCCAGGGTCCGTCACTGGGCGGAATAATGTTCCGCTTAACGCTGATATCGACTAAAATTGAGATTAAGTATTTCACAATTTCACCTCTCGATGTCAATATAGCGCTTCGATTTTTGAAAATCAAGGGGTTTGGCACAAGTGGGAAGAATTTGGCACAAGTGGGAATAATTTACAAAAAGTAACAAAAAACTGCTCCGGCTTCATGCCGGAGCAGTTTTCGTGAATCAGCAAATCATTGGGGGATGGGGACCTCCGCTGCGAACTGGAACCAGCCGCCTGAGTAGTTGAAAGCGTATTCCGCGTTCCATTGGTTCAGAATGCCGCAAATGGTTGCCAGGCCGTAGCCGTGGTTCAGCTTGTCCGCCTTGGTGGTGGCGACCTGCCCGTTGATGATGGTCACTTCTTGGGAAGTATTTCCCACGGAGATGTAAAGGGTATTCTCCAGGAGCAGATTACATTCAATTTCCTTTGCTCCCGCGCATTTTTCCGCCGCCTCGATGGCGTTATCCAGCAGGTTGGACAGCAGGACCACCATGGCGTCCAAGGGCAGGGGAAAGGCGGCGAGATCGTTGACCTGGAGCCGGAGGGTAATGTTTTTTTCCTGGGCGATTTGATTCTTTTTATTCAGCACCGCGTCGATCACGGGATTGCCGGTGTTGGCAATAAAGATCCTGGACGTATCCATCTGCTGAACCTCGTCTAAATAGTCCAGAAGCGCGCCGGACGCGCTCCCTTCTGCCAGGGCTCGAATGGTTTGCAAATGCTGATGAAAATCGTGGGCTGCCTGGCGCTGGGCCCGGTAGGTATTTTCCAGTTCCCGGTATTCTTCCCCTTGCAGGGCGATCTGCTGCCGCAGAAGGGCGGCCTCCTGGTCCTTCCGGGTGGCTTCCTCCAGGGAATAAATCGCGAACTGCACCCCGATATTTGCGACCGCCAGCCCGCCGCTCAATAGGACCGCGCCGATAGAGAGGTCCGCTTCGTTCTGGGCCTGGAGAAATAAAGTAATAATAAAAACCAGACTGAATAGCGGGAAAAGAAGCGCCAGGAGCATCCACCGGCTTTGAATATGGAACTCTCGAATAGTGCGGAATCGGCACAGATACCAACCAAAGAAAAGAATGAACAGCTTTTGGGCGGTAGCGACGGTGGAATATAGGAGCCGTCGGGAGACAAATTCCTCATAGGAAAGCCCCAAAACCGCTGTCGCGCCATAAACCGTAACAGTATCCATGATTGCAAGTACAAGAAGCCCAAGCACACATATTATCAATTTGGGAATCCATTTCCCATCAAACAGGTACAGACTGATCAGCAGCAGCGTCGTAATAGCAATAAAAGGGTGAAGTTCATCCGGGTAGATGCTTACAAGAACGGTTTGCAAAACACAATAAAACAGATATGCCAGACCCATGACTGCCCGGCTTCTTTTTACAGGGAAAAACGCGGAAAGAAGCATGAAGAGAAACAGGTTTTCAATCGCGACCCACAGAACGGTCAATATATATTCCATCAATTCCACTTCCTTCGCCGCAAGAGCAGGTATTTCTGCTTGATCTCGGTATACATTTTTTTACTGACTCGAAGCACCGTACCGTTATCCAACTCCGCGCCCTGCCGGGTCAGATTGGTGATGAAGCGAACATTTACCAAAAAGCTGTCATGGATTCGCAGGAAGCCCCGCTCCGCCAGCTCCGCCTCTATTTTTGACAGCGGCCCCCGGACGCGGTATTTTTGCGCCTCCGTGCCCGGTGGATCTGGGCGCAGGTAGATATCCACATTGTGCAGGAAGACCTCAAACCGTTCAATATTCTTCAGCGGAAGCTGGACTTCTCCCTTCTCCGTCTGTGCAAAATACAGTTCGCCGTACTCCGATACTCTTTTCAGCGCCAGAGCCAGATAAGGGGTGAGAAATTCGTCCAACCGCTGCTTTAGGATATAGCGGAAAGCGCCGACTTCATACCCCGCCGGGGCATACTCTACATAGTTTGTGACGAAGATCAGCACCGCGTCCTGGCGGAAGGCACGGAGCCGACGGGCCAAGGCAATGCCGTCATCCTCTGGGGTAGCAAGGTCCACATCCAGCAGCGCCAGATCGCACAGCTCCAGCTCCCGGTCGGTAATCAAGGAGGTATCGGTGTGGGCCAGTATCTCAAACTTTTCTTCCTGACTGCTCAGAAACGCATCCACGCGGCATTTCACGCGGTCCAGGAACAATTCATCATCATCACAAAGAAGAACACGAAGCACAAAAATCACCTCCCACCGGATAGTATTATTTTACAGACAAAGAGGAGAAATTTCAACATTAAAAATGTGGCTGCCTGTACAATGCCATGGTTCGTCCGAAATGCGCCAGGTGCCTCTGTGCGTCGAAAAACAGCCTTTCCTTAATTCTACCCATTCGATTGGACTGTTTCTGTGATACATTCTCCACCGATGAGGCTTGCAAGCCTTGACAGAAAGTGCTATTCTATGACCTGTTGAGAAAAAGGAGAGATTCACCATGCCAACGACCCACACCATGCGATATTATCAAGACCAGGAAAACAAAGTATTCCGGACCATTCCCGGAATGGAAGCCTTGATACAAAACCCCGCTCTGGAAGCAAAGTTCCCGGAGGCTGCTTTTGCCCTGGAAATGGCGAACAGCCTCTCTACCGGGGACAATGAACAGAATGCCATCCACCAGCGGGCCTATCTGGCAATTCTCCACGGCGAGAGCATCGCCGCGGTCCAGTGTCGATATAAGCTGGACATGGAGAGATATGTGGAACGGCATATGTGGGATGATTAAAAGGAACCGCAAACGCGGCTCCTTAAAACATATTCTAATCAGATGGAAGCAACCGTCTTCGCGGTGTCGTGTTGCATTTTACTGCCCCATCTTAGCAATGATGGCGGGGCGGTCTTCCTCGGGAATGCCCAGAAGCTCCATAGCCTTTACCAGCGGAACATTCAGATTACGCATAAGATTGCGCAGATTTTGAATTTGCTTTTCAAACGCGCCTTCGGTGCGGCCTTCAGCGCGGCCCTCAGCGCGGCCTTCCTCACGGCCCTCAGCCTTGACTGCTTGGCTCAAATTACACATTTCAGTGATCGCTCCTTGTATTATAGAGTAGTAGTTTTTAGTGACCCTCTCCAAGGTCATGTGCTACACTGTAAGGGATGCTGTGG
>CANQQI010000060.1 GCA_947625945.1 uncultured Oscillospiraceae bacterium | reverse complement strand
ATGATCTTGCTGGTGGGGAAGGTGAGGCAGAAGTAGACGCAGGCCGCGATGATGGCCGGCTCGCCCATGGAGTAGATGGCGGTCTTTACCGAGTTGGCGGCGAACATGAGCTCCTGGACGCCGATGGTGTAGCAGATGGAGGACTCCTTGATGATGGTCACGAACTCGTTGGCGATGGCGGGGAGAATGTTCTTGATGGCCTGGGGCAGGATGATGAACCGCATGGTCTGCACCGGGGTCATGCCCAGACTCCGGGCCGCTTCGGTCTGGCCCAGATCGATGCTCTGAACGCCGGAACGGATGATCTCGCTTAAGTAGGCCGCCGAGTTGAGGGACAGGGCGATGACGCCGGGGAAGAACCGCTCAAAGGGAATGATCCCAAAGAGCCGGAAGGTGGGCAGCTGCACCCCCGCCAGCAGGACATAGTAGACGATGAACAGCTGTACCAGCATGGGGGTGGCCCGGAGGACCTCCACATACACCGTGGCCAGGGCCTTCAGGGGCCAGAATTTGCTCATTCGGGCCAGAGCGACGAAAAGCGCCAAGATAAATCCGAACAGCACGGTAAGGGCGGACAGGCAGAGGGTGCAGATCAGGCCGTCCCGGAACAGCATCCAAAATTTGAACGCGGCCTGGAAGCCTTCAATGGTGATCATATCGCGTTGCTCCTTTCAGCCCTTTCCCCCGGAGGGGGCCCCGGGGGAAAGAATGGATTTTTAGATGTAGATTTAGTTGGGAAGGCTTATTCCGTGGGCGCTTCGGTGGCCTCGGTGGGCTGGCCGTTCTCACCCAGCAGGCCCTCGTAGGTGTTGCCGCTGGCCAGAATGTTGGCCTCCTCCACAAAGCCGGCGAAGGTGCCGTCGGCCAGAGCGGTGGCCAGAACCTTGTTCACGGCGGCCAGCAGGGGGCCGTTGCCCTTGCTCACGCCGATGACGGAACCTTCGGCGTCATAGGGCACCGGAAGGAGTACCTTCAGCTCGGGGTAGTTCTTGGCGTAGGTCTCCGCCACTACGCTCTCGATGAAGGCCCCGTCCAGCTTCCCGGAGATCAGCTCCGCGATGATGTCGGTGACCTTGGGCAGCTGCACGATGTCCGCGTCGGGGGTGTTCTCCTGGGCCAGGCCATACTGGATGGAGCCCATCTGGGCGCCGATGTGGTATTCCGCCTTGTTGGCGTCGGCTAGGGTGGGGAACAGATCAGCCTTATCCTGAACGGTGACGAAGGACTGGCCGCCGGTGTAATACACGTCGGAGAAGTCCATGGACTTTTCCCGGGCCGGGTCGGGGGAGTAGCCCGCCATACTCAGATCGCACCGCTTGGCGCCCAGCTCATTGATGGTGCCGTCGAAGTCCATTGGCACGATCTCCAGGGTCAGGCCCAGCTGGTCCGCGATGTACTGGGCCAGGGACATGTCAAAGCCCGCCAGCTTGGGAACGCCGTCTTCCAGCGCGTAGAACTCATAGGGGGCAAAGTCGGGAGAGGTGGCCACGGTCAGGGTGCCCTCCTTCACGGTCTTCAGCAGGGGCTTCAGCTCCTCCAGGCTCATGGAGGTATAGTCGGTGTCGTCCTGGACCTGGTTGGTGTTGCAGCCCGCCAGCAGGCTCAGCAGCAGGCAGGCGCAGAGGGTCAGCGCAAAGAATTTTTTCATATCCAAAATATCTCCTTTTTTCAATTCTCTGAATGTTGTGGCTTCTTTTTGGAACGTGTGCATTATACAACGCATATTATCCATAGTCAAGTGGATAATCATCCAATCTTGCCGGTAAAAGATCCTCAAAAAACTGGGAAAACACACAAAAATATTCAAAATCAAAGGGAATAAACAAATATTCATTCAAATTATCCACTCTTAACGCGGAATATACTTGCAATTTAAATGAATAATATTCATTTTTCCCTCTCACTTGGATTTTTTGGGCAATTTGCTGGTTGTAAAAGCGGGGGATTCATTGTATAATACGTTAGTTAACGGACTAGAATCGTTAGGGGGCATTTTCTTGATTTCTCGCAATCGCGGCCAACTTTTGGCGAAGTACCTGGTTCCCGGAACCCACGTCCATCTGGTGGGCATCGGCGGGGTCTCCATGCGGCCTCTGGGGCTGGTGCTGAAGGGTATGGGCCTGAACGTCACAGGATCGGATATGACTGCCTCCGCCTCCACCCAGGAGCTGATGGACCAGGGGATCCCCGTGACCATCGGACATCAGGCGGAAAACATCCGGGGGGCGGACTGCATCATCCGTACCGCTGCCGCCCACAACGACAATCCCGAGATCGCCGCGGCCCGTATGATGGGTATTCCGGTGTTCGAGCGGGCCCAGGCCTGGGGCGTGATCATGCGGGCCTATAAAAACGCGGTGTGCATTGCCGGCACCCACGGTAAAACCACCACCACCTCCATGGTGACCCACATCCTCATGGCCGCCAACGCCGACCCCACGGTGATGATCGGCGGCTACCTGCCTCTGCTCCACGCCGGGCACCGGGTGGGCAAGGGGGACACCATTATTTTGGAGAGCTGCGAATACTGCGACTCCTTTTTGAATTTCTCTCCCACCATCAGTGTGATCCTGAATATCGAGGAGGACCACCTGGACTATTTTAAGGATTTGAAGGACATTCAGAAGTCCTTCCGGCAGTTTGCCGAGTTTGCAACTGCCGGCGTGCTTGCCAATGGGGACGATCCCCATGTTTCAGAGGCGCTGAAGGGCCTGTCCTATGTGACCTTCGGCCTGGGGGAGCGGAATCGGATCCACACGGCGAACATGAGCCCCGACTGGCGCCACTTCGATGTGATCTGCGACGGGGAAAAGTACTGCCACCTTTCCCTGGGGGTCCTGGGGCAGCACAATGCCAAGAACGCTCTGGCGGCGGCGGGCGCCGCCTGGATGCTGGGGATCCCCGGCGAAGCGGTGACCGCCGGACTGGCGGAATTTCGGGGCGCCGGACGGCGTCTGGAATTTAAGGGCCACTTCAACGGGGCGGACGTGTACGATGACTACGCCCACCATCCCGACGAACTGGCGGCGACCATGGAGGCGGTGCGCTCCCTGGGCTACAAGCGGATTGTCCTGGCCTTCCAGCCCCATACATACTCCCGTACCCGGGCCATGTTTGATGATTTTGTCCGGGAGCTGAAAAAGGCGGACCGGCTGATTTTGGCGGAGATCTATGCCGCCCGGGAGCAGAATACTATCGGGGTGTCCTCCATGGATTTGCAGCAGCAGATTCCCGGCTCGGTGTACTGTGAGACCCTGCCGGAGGTCACCGCCTGCCTGCGGGAGCTGGCCCAGCCGGGGGACGTGATCCTCACGGTCGGCGCCGGGGATATCTACCGGGCGGGCGAGGCGCTTCTGCGATAAAAAAACGCCCCGCCAATTTGGCGGGGCTGGGACCAACCGGAATCTATTCGTCTTCCAGAACCAGATGGTCCACGCCGCTGAGCTGGAACTCATCCATATACCGGTCCATGCGGGAGACGATCTCCTCATAGTTTTCGTCGGTGATTTCCGCGTAATCCATGTCCCGGCGGGAAAGCTCCTCCGCCAGGATCTCATAGAACACGTTGTCCTCGTAGTAGGCAATGGCCTCGTGGATACCGCCCTCGGTGTAGGCCTGGGAGGGGACGTTTTCCCCCTGCCACCGCTCCACCAGAGCGCCCATGCCCACGCTGCGGCACAGGCCGAAGAGCTTGCTCTCCAGATCGTCATAGTCTTTGAAACGGTCGTCGCCCCGGGTGGAGTTCAGGACCCAGTTTCCGATATACACCAGATCCAGCAGGCGGCGAAATTCCTTCGGCGTCAGTTCAAGCTGCATATTGGGCCTCCTTTCTGGGTGCGCGCCCCTGTCCTTTCCTATATTATAGCACGTTGTTTCCGTATTTCCAGATGATTTTTGAAAAATCCGCGGTTTTTTCTTCCGCGGGCACCGGGAGGGTTCTTCCATGAAAAAATTAAGCGTCTGCGTCCTGTTTGGCGGCATGAGTCCGGAGCATGAGGTGTCTCTGCGCTCGGCGGAGTCGGTGCTGAACAACATGGACCCGGAAAAATACAATATTTTCCCTGTGGGCATCACCAAGGAGGGGGACTGGCTGCTGTTTACCGGCCGGGACTATTCTATGCTGCCCTCGGGTCAGTGGCGCGCCTACCCCGGCAACCGCCGGGCGGCCATTTCTCCTGTGCGGGGCCAGGGCCTGCTGAGCTTCGAGGGGGAAAACGTGGTGCGGGAGCATATCGACGTGGTGTTCCCGGTGCTCCACGGGGAGAACGGGGAGGACGGGGCCATGCAGGGTCTGCTCCAGCTCTCCGGGATTCCCTATGTGGGCTCCCATGTGGCGGCCTCCGCCGTGGCCATGGATAAGACCTTGACCAAGCTGGTGGTGGATAACGCCGGCATCCCCCAGGCCAAGTGGAGCCTGGTGCGCCTGGGCGACCTGGACAACCGGATGGACACCGTTCTGGACGGTCTGGAGGCCCGTTTTTCCTATCCTATGTTTGTCAAGCCGGCGGGGACCGGCTCTTCCGTAGGCGTCTCCAAAGCCGCCTCCCGTGAGGACCTGCGCCGTGCCCTGCTGGAAGCGGGGATCTATGACGAGAAGATCCTGGTGGAGGAATTTATCGACGGCCGGGAGATCGAGGTGGCGGTGATGGGCAACGAAAGCCCGGTGGCCTCCATCTGCGGGCAGATCGACTCCGGCGCGGAGTTTTACGACTATAATGCCAAGTATATCACCGATACGTCCACCGCATACATTCCCGCGCAGATCGACGAGGAGGTGGCGGAGCGGGTCCGGGACATGGCGGTGCGGATCTATCAGGTGATCGGCTGCCGGGGCCTGAGCCGGGTGGACTTCTTCGTGACCTATCAGGACAACCGCCCGGTGTTCAATGAGATCAACACCCTGCCGGGCTTCACCTCCATCTCCATGTACCCCAAGCTCTTTGCCGCCAGCGGCATCCCCTACGGCCAGCTTATTGACGAGCTGCTGCGGCTGGCCCGGGAGGTCAGACGATGAGTATTCCGGTGCTGCTGTCCATCCGGGGTCGCCAGTCCTACGCCGGCCAGGATCCGGAGACGGTGGAGCTGGTCACCGAGGGCGCCCTGACTCCCTGGGAACGGGGGTGGCTCCTCAGCTATGAGGAGAGCGGCTTGACCGGACTGGAGGGTGTGACCACCACCTTCACCGCCGAGCCGGAGCAGATCACCCTGACCCGGAAGGGGCCGCTGTGCTCCCAGATGGTGTTCCGCAAGGGCATGAGCCACGATTCCCTGTACCAGATGGATTTCGGCGCGTTGATGGTCACGGTCACCGCCACGGAGGTGACCTATGAGCTCAGCGAAAAGGGGGGCACCATCGACCTGGCCTACCACATTGAGATCGAGCAGTCCGCGGCGGGGGACATTGACTACCACCTGGAGGTAAGCCCCCTCCCATCCAATTAAAAAACGCCGGCTCCGGGCAAATGCCCGAAGCCGGTAATTTTTTAGTTAACCGCTGCCGCCGGCGCCTACACCGCCGCCGGTGAGCAGATCGTCGGGAATGTTGATGATGATCTTGCAGATGACCTCGTCCCGGGGGTCATAGCGGGAGTATGCCTCCTCCTCCCGGGAGATCAGAGCGCCGGTATCCCGGTCATATTTGCACCGGTAGGTCTGCACCTCGTAGCCGGTATAGGGGGTAACGATCACGTCGCCGTCCACATAGTGGCCCTCGTTGCCGAACTCCATCTCCTTATACACGGTGGTATAATCCATGGTCTCCAGGATCTCATATTCCGGCTTTACATAGTAGTCCTTGTCGTCAATGCCCAGGAGCCGAACGGTGACCTGGTCCGACTCCAGACTGGCCTCGATGCGAATGGGATATTTCGTGGAGTTGCGGAATTTAAAATCGATGGTTCCCCAGTTGATGGTGGCGTCCATGCCCAGGGGGACATAGGTGGGCGCGTACATGTGATAGTCCCGTTCCACGATCTCCAGATCCGCTACCATGGTGCAGTAGTACAAGGTCGAGGACACCTGACAGATGCCGCCGCCGATGGACTTTACCGTTTCGCCGGACACATAGGCGTCCCCGGGGCGGTAGCCCTTTTCCTCGGTGCGCTGGCCCAGGGTATCGTTGTAGGAAAACACGTCTCCGGGCTGCATCACCAGACCGTTGATGGCCTGGCAGGCCAGACGGAGGTTCTGGGTCCGATCCGTGTCGTTAGGGTCGTAGGGGGAGGAGTAGGAGGCCAAAACATCCCGGAACTGATTTGTGACGGTGGCCGCGGAGACCGCGGGCTCGATCCGCTCCAGGGGGATCCGCAGCACGTCGCCGGGCTGGGCGGCGCTGAGCTGGGCCCGGGCGGCCTCCAGGTCAAAGCCGTAGCCGTAGCTTCCAGGGGACAAAACGGTGTAGGTCTTCTCGTCGATCTCGGCGTCCACCGGGGCCACATAACAGCTTTCATAGATGGCGTCCAGATCCACCGACGCGATGCCCATTTGCTCCTGGGGGATCTCCACCAGGAACCGGTTCTCATTGTAAGCCTCCAGAATCTGCCGGGTCAGTGCGTCGGCATCTAGGCTTAATTCGGTGCCCAGGGTAATCACCAGGGTCTGGTTTTCGGCATTAGGCTGATCCATCGCCAGGCTGGGCTGCTCTCCTTCGAAATGCCACTCCGCGCCGGTCTGAAATTCCGCGCCCAGCATACTCACCGCCCGGCTGATGGCGTCCATATCCAGGTTGAGGCGGTCCGTCAGGTCCACAGTATAGCTGTCGGTCCGAGCCTGAAGCTGCTCCTGCTCCTGCTGGGTCTTGCTGCCCCGGCGGCCGTATTCATAGGCCTCCCGGGCCACGGCGGCCGCGTCCAGCTGGATCTGGGTGCTTTCAGGGTTCAGCTCGATGCTCTTTTCGCCCACCCGAACCACCATGGCCTGCCGGCTGTAGGTGTCGGCGGCGGTCCTGCGCAGAGCGTCCTCCGCCTCCTTCTGGGTCATGCCGCCCAAATCCACCCCGGCGGCGAAGACTCCCTGGTAGATGGTCCCGCCGCTTTCCCAAGGCTTGGTGAGCAGCAGGAACAGCGCGGCCAGCACCGCCGCCAGTAAAACGGCGGCCAGCACGCCGACCAGCACCTCATTGACGGGCGGCTCCTGCCGGGCGGCCTGATGCTTGCCCCGGTATTTTTTCTTACGAGCCATTTCCTTTCCTCCTCTGTGAAGCGAGAATTCCTCTTTTCTGCGGTATTATTGTATCACAGTTTTTCGTAAATTCAATGGCGCGGGACAAATTGTAACAAATTGTTAATTTCCGGGGACTACGTTCGCGTATTTTCCCAGGAAGGCCTTGGCCTGCTTCAGGCTGTCTACCCCGCTGGCCAGCCGGAGCCGCAGCACCGGCACCTTGCTGTTTGCCAGCAGCTGCACCCGGTTTTTGTACTCCGGCGTGGCGCACAGGGCGCTGACCGCCTGAAAATCCAGCTGCCCCAGGGTGAACAGCAAATCCCCGGCCTTTTGCCGGATGTCCCGGATGCCCAGGCCCTTGGCCTTTGCCCGGAGTAGGGCGATATCGATCAAATTGAGGACCCCCTTAGGCGGCTCGCCGTACCGGTCCACCACCTCGTCCAGCAGGTCGTCGGCGTCGGCCTGGGTGCGGATGGCCGCCATCCGGCGGTACAGATCCATCCGCTCCTCTCCCCGGGCCACATAGGAGGCGTCCACGTTGGCGGTGACGTTGAGATCGGCGGTGCAGTCCGGCTCCCGGGGCTTTTCCCCCCGCTCCTCTAGCACCGCCTCGTCCAGGAGCTTGAGATACATATCATAGCCCACGGAGAGCATATGTCCCGACTGCTCCGCCCCCAGCAGATTGCCCGCCCCCCGAATCTCCAGATCCCGCATGGCGATCTTGAAGCCGGAGCCGAACTCGGCAAAGTCCCGGATGGCGGAGAGCCGCTTTTCCGCCACTTCCGTCAGCATTTTGTCCGGTCGGTAGGTAAAGTAGGCGTAGGCGTGGCGGGTGGAGCGGCCCACCCGGCCCCGGAGCTGGTGGAGCTGGCTCAGGCCGAACCGGTCGGCGTTTTCGATGATCAGGGTGTTGACGTTAGGAATGTCCAGCCCCGTCTCGATGATGGTGGTACATACCAGGATCTGGATCTGCCCGTCCGCCATGGCCTGCATCACTTCCCCTAGGGCGTCCTCGCCCATCTTGCCGTGGGCAACGGCGATGGTGGCCCCGGGGATCCGCTTTTTCAGGGCGGCGGCGCACTGGTCGATGGACTCCACCCGGTTGTGGAGGTAGTAGACCTGGCCGCCCCGGAGGAGCTCCCGGCGGATGGCGTCGTCCAGGATGGCGGGGTTGTGCTCCATGACGAAGGTCTGCACCGGGTACCGGTCCGCCGGCGGCTCCTCGATGGTGGACATGTCCCGCAGGCCCGACAGGGCCATGTTCAGCGTCCGGGGGATGGGGGTGGCGGAGAGGGTCAGCACATCCACGCCTTTGGACATCTCCTTGAGCCGTTCCTTGTGGCTGACGCCGAAGCGCTGCTCCTCGTCTACGATCAGCAGGCCCAGATCTTTGAATTCCACATTTTTTTGCAGCAGCTTGTGGGTGCCGATGATCACGTCGGTCAGACCGGCGCGAAGATTATGCAGGGTTTTCTTCTGCTCGTTGGGGGAGCGGAACCGGCTCAGCACCTCGATATTCACCGGGAACCCCCGGAACCGGCTGACGGCAGTCTGGTAGTGCTGCTGAGCCAGCACCGTAGTGGGCACCAGAATGGCGCACTGCTTGGAATCCATCACGGCTTTCATCACCGCCCGGAGCGCTACCTCGGTCTTGCCGAAGCCCACGTCCCCGCAGAGCAGCCGGTCCATGGGGGCGGGGGATTCCATATCGGTCTTGATCTCCCCAATGCACCGGAGCTGGTCGTCGGTCTCCGGGTAGGGGAAGTTGTCCTCAAATTCCTTCTGCCAGGGGGAATCGGCGGCGAAGGCGAAGCCGGGCTGCCGCTTCCGGGCGGCGTAGAGCTGGATCAGCTCCCCGGCCATATCCTTGGCGGCCTTCCGGGCTTTGGCCTTGGTCTTCTGCCAGGCGTCGGAGCCGATCTTATTCAGCCGGACGTTGGCATCCTCCCCGCCGCCGATGTATTTGCTCACCAGATCCAGCTGGGTGGCGGGGACAAAGAGGGTGTCCGAGCCCTGGTAGGCGATTTTAATGTAGTCCTTCACTGCCCCGTCCACCTTGATCTGCTCCATGGCAACAAACCGGCCGATGCCGTAGCTTTCGTGGACCACCAGATCTCCGGGAGTCAGATCCGTAAAGGACCGGAGCTTCTGCCGGTTGGTGGCGGCTTTTTTCACCTTCCGCCTGGGGGCCTCCCGGGTGACCAGCTGGCCCTCGGTGAGGACCGCCAGCTTGGCTTGGGGGTACTCCATGCCGAAGGGCAGGGTTCCCTCCGCCAGGAAGATCTGTCCCGGCCCTGGGAGCTCCTCCAGGGGGATCCGGATGGAGGCGTTGATGCCCCGGCTTTGAAGCAGCTCCAGCAGCAGCTCCGACCGCCGGCGGGTGCCGCACAGGACCAGACTGGCAAAGCCCAGATCCTGATAGTGCTTCAGGTCCCCGGCGGCGGTGTCCAGACTGCCGGCGTAGCTGGGAAGCTGCTTGGCGGCCAGGGGCAGCAGCTGCCGGGGTAAATTTTCTTCTGGGTAGGAGGCCCCGCTGAAGGCGTCCAGGTAGACCAGGGTTTTGCCCTTCAGCAGTCCGCAGAAATCCTCCCACTGGCAGACGTAGTCGCACAGCTCACCCATGACGGTTCCGGTTTGGAGCAGACTGTCCAGCTGTAGACCTATCTCCTCGGTACGGGTGCGGGCGGCCCGATGGAGCCCCGCCTGGTCGCAGAGGACCACCACCGCTGCCTCCGGCAGATAATCCAGCGCGGTGGTCATCTGGGGATAGATCAGTGCCATGTACCGGTCGGAGGCGGCGTTTTGAGCCCCGTTTTCATATTTTTCCAGGTCCTTTTCCATGGTGGCGATCAGGGCCTCGTTTTTGTTTTTCCGCCGCTTTTGACGGGCGATCAGACCCCGCAGATCCTGGCACAGCCCCTGGATGCCCTCCGGGTGGAGGGCCGGCTGGGTCTCCCCCACGGGCAGGACCGTAACGGATTCCACGTTTTCCGTCCGCCGCTGGGTGTCCGGGTCGAACCGGCCCAGGGCGTCCAGAGTGTCTCCGAAAAATTCCGCCCGGAAGGGCTGGGCGTCCCCGGGGGAGAACACGTCCAAAATCCCGCCCCGGAGGGCGAACTGCCCCGGCCCCTCCACCATGGCGCACCGGTTGTAGCCGCCCTGGGTCAGCCGGACCAGCAGATCGTCCAGGGGATAGTCCTTTCCCAGCTCCAGGGTGAACACCGCCGAAAAAAGAACCGCTTTCGGCATGGTGCGCTGGCTCAGGGCCTCCCAGGGCCAGATCTGTAGATCTTCTTTTCCCGAGGCCAGGTTGTAAAGAGCGGCCAGGCGCTTCTGCTCCCATTCCCGGCTCACTGCTGCCGCGTCGTACAGGGTCAGCTCCCGGGCGGGGAGGATGGCCGGGGCGCGGCCCAGAAAATCCTTCAGCTCCTCCTGAAGCCGCTTGGCGGCCATGTCGTCCTGGCACAGCACCACCATGGGCGCGGACAGATCCTGCCGCAGCCCCGCGATCAGATGGGTGCGGTTGATCTGCCCGATGCCGGTGACGGCGGCGGAGCGGCCTTTTTTCAGGGTTTTCAGCAGGATCGGGTATTCCGGCAGGGAATTGAGGGCAGAAAGAAGCACAGACATATTTTTTCCTCCACGTCACAACGCGGAAAGGGGAGTTTTTCCCCTTTCCGTGGCGTTATGACCGTTTTTTCAATCAATTTTACCGTTGAACCGGTTGGCGGCCTCGCCGACGCCTCGGGTGACCACCCAGAGGGCCGCTTCCGCCGCCCGGTCCAGGGCGGGAAGGAGCTTTTCCTCCTCCGCGGCGGAGAATCGGGACAGGACCCAGTCCGCCAGATCGTAGTCCGGGTGAGGCTTGGCTCCTACCCCGATCTTTACCCGGGGAAAATTCTGGCTTCCCAGCTCCCCGATGATAGATTTGATGCCGTTGTGGCCCCCAGCGGAGCCGTCTCCCCGGACCCGGAGCCGGCCCGGCTCCAGGGAGATGTCGTCAAACAGCACCACGATCCGTTCCGGTGGGATCTGGTAGTAGGAGGACATGGCAAGCACCGCCCGGCCGGACAGATTCATATAGGTCTGGGGCTTGAGCAGCAGCAGCCGCCGCCCCTGGTAGTCCGCCTGGCCGTAGAGTCCCTGGAATTTCAGCTTATCCACTTTGCAGCCCAGTTTCCCCGCCAGGACGTCCAGGGCTCGGAAGCCGCTGTTGTGGCGGCTCTTCTCGTACTCCGCTCCCGGGTTCCCCAGACCGGCGATGAGCCAAGTCTCCTTTTTCGGACCGAACAACACGTTAGAACAGGTCTGCGATAGAGGTGCCGCCATGGATGTGGGAGATGGCCCGGGCGAAAATGGGGGCCACGTCCAGCTGGCGGATCTTGTCGCAGGGTACGTTTTCCGGCAGGGGGATGGTGTTCAGGAAGACCATTTCCTGAATGTAGCTGTCCTGGATCCGCTGGTAGGCGGG